>JAHBYY010000058.1 GCA_019635715.1 Rhizobiaceae bacterium
TCGATGAAGCACAGCGCGAACACGCCGGGCCGCTGCCCGAAACCCTCGCTTTCGCGCCGCGTCCGCTTGAGAGCTTCGACCTCGGCGGTGATCTGGCTCATGCCGGCGGCGGACAGATCCCGGATCATGATGCTGTCCACCGTGAACGAGGAGGCCGGCAGCAGGATCGCGACCGCCTGGCCTTCCTCCAGCCCGGCGGGAGTGATCTCGCCCGCGGTGGAACAGGCCGCGTAGGAGAGCCACGGCGCCTGGCGCCGCAGCGCGGTGGCGAGATGGTCCGCGCCGATCAGGGCCTGCGAAAAGAAGATCAGCGCGAACCCGGCATCGACGGCTTGCGCCTCTATGCCGATGTCGGCTGCAAACCGCTCGGCATCCGCCGAGTCCGTCGCCAGCGCGACGACCCCGCAGCCATAGATCATTTTCGACAGGACCAGCGGCATTCCTCCCACAGAAGCCTTGCGCGCCCGGCCGTCGCGCCTCAACGCCCGAGCGGTGGCGGCCATACTTGTCATAATCACCGGCGTTGGCAATGGCGCGGTTGCCGGGCTCCGACCGAAAGTACAATATACGCTCACGAGGTCGGATAGCATTCTCGACCGCGTGTGATTTGGAAGACGAAGAACGGGCCTAGCCGTCGTCTTCCGTCCGGCCGCCGCGGGGAGGTTCGTGTCGGTTTCGTCCAATGGGAGGTTTCATGTCTGACGTTTCGCTGGTTGTGAACGGCCGCAAAGTGTCGGGCAGCGTCGAGGATCGAACGCTGCTCGTTCATTTCCTGCGTGAAAATCTGGGCCTGACGGGAACGCATGTCGGCTGCGACACGTCGCAGTGCGGCGCATGCGTCGTCCATGTCGACGGGAAGGCGGTCAAATCCTGCACGATGCTGGCCGTCCAGGCCTCGGGGTCAGAGGTGGTCACGATCGAAGGGCTGGCAAACGGTGCCGAACTGCATCCGGTGCAGGCGGCGTTCAAGGAGCACCACGGCCTGCAGTGCGGCTTCTGCACGCCGGGCATGATCATGGCGGCGACCGACATGATCCGCCGCCATCCCGAAGGCCTCGACGAGGCAACGGTCCGTGCCGAGCTCGAGGGCAATATCTGCCGCTGCACCGGCTATCACAACATCGTCAAGGCGGTCCTCGCGGCATCGAAGACGATGGCGAAGTCCAAGGGCAAGGCCAAGGCCAAAGCTGCCTGATCGACGCGGTCGCCGGCACACGGCGATCCGGATCAGCGACCCACGGTTCACCAGACATCACTCCCGGGAGGAGACGTAAGATGGGTATCGAAGGCATCGGCGCACGGGTTGCGCGAAAGGAAGACCGCCGGTTGATCACCGGCGCCGGACGCTATGTCGATGACATGGTGGTTCCCGGCATGAAGCATGCCGCATTCGTGCGCAGCCCGCACGCGCATGCCGAGATCAAGAAGATCGACGTGAGAAAGGCGAAGGCCATGCCCGGCGTCATCGACGTGCTGCTGGGCAAGGAGCTGAAGACGGACGGCATCGGCAATCTGATCTGCGGCTGGATGATCCATTCCAAGGACGGCACGCCGATGAAGATGGGTGCCTGGTCGCCGCTCGCGGTCGACCGGGTGCGCTACGTCGGCGACGCGGTCGCCATCGTGGTGGCCGATACCAAAGGCCAGGCACGCGATGCGGCCGAAGCCGTCGAGATCACCTACAAGGAGCTGAAATCGGTCTCCGAGGCGGTCGATGCGCTGAAGAAGGGCGCGCCGCAGATCCACCCCGAGGCCGACGGCAATCTGATCTACGACTGGGAGATCGGCGACGCCAAGGCGACGGACGCGGCGATCGCCAAGGCGGCGCATGTGACCAAGATGCATATCGTCAACAACCGGCTGGTTCCGAACGCGATGGAGCCGCGCGCGGCGCTCGGCCACTACGACAAGGCCGAAGACCATTATACCTGCTGGACGACCTCGCAGAATCCGCATGTCGCCCGCCTGGTGATGAGCGCCTTCTACAACGTGGCGCCGGAGAACAAGCTGCGGGTCATCGCGCCGGACGTCGGCGGCGGCTTCGGCTCGAAGATCTATATCTACCCCGAAGAGATCGTCTGCCTCTGGGCGTCGAAGAAGACCGGCGTGCCGGTCAAGTGGGTTGCCGACCGCACGGAGAGCTTCCTCACCGACGCACATGGCCGCGACCATGTCACCGAAGTGCAGATGGCCTTCGACAAGGACAACAAGATCACCGGGCTGAAGGTCGACACGATCGCCAATCTCGGCGCCTACATGTCGCTGTTCTCGTCCGCGGTGCCGACCTACCTCTATGCCACGCTGCTGTCGGGCCAGTACAACATCCCGGCGATCCACGCCAATGTCCGCACGGTCTACACCAATACCGCGCCGGTCGACGCCTATCGCGGGGCAGGGCGGCCGGAGGCGACCTACCTGCTGGAACGCACGATCGAGACCGCCGCGCGCGAACTCGGGGTCTCGCCGGCGGAACTTCGCCGCACCAACTTCATCACGCAGTTCCCGCACCAGACGCCCGTCATCATGAACTACGATGCGGGCGACTACGCGGCCTCCCTCGACGCCGCCATGAAAGCCGCCGACTGGGACGGCTTCGCGGCCCGCAAGGCCGAGGCCGCCAAGCGCGGCAAACTGCGCGGCATCGGCATGTCGAACTACATCGAGGCCTGCGGCATCGCGCCTTCGGCGGCGGTGGGCTCGCTCGGCGCCGGCGTCGGGCTGTGGGAAAGCGCCGAGGTGCGCGTCAACGCGGTCGGCACGATCGAGGTGCTGACCGGCTCGCACAGCCACGGGCAGGGCCACGAGACGACGTTCGCGCAGCTCGTCAACGAGCGCTTCGGCGTGCCGCTCGACTCGGTGTCGATCGTCCATGGCGACACCGACAAGGTGCAGATGGGCATGGGCACCTACGGCTCGCGTTCCGGCGCGGTCGGCATGAGCGCGATCTTCAAGGCGCTCGACAAGGTCGAGTCCAAGGCCAAGAAGATCGCCGCGCATCTGATGGAGGCCGACGAGGGCGACATCGTCATCGAGAACGGCGAGCTGAAGGTCGCCGGCACCGACAAGAAGGTGCCGTGGTTCCAGATGGCGCTGGCCGCCTATACGGCGCACAACCTGCCGGCCGGCATGGAGCCGGGCCTGAAGGAGACGGCGTTCTACGATCCGTCCAACTTCACCTTCCCGGCCGGCTGCTACATCTGCGAGGTCGAGGTCGACCCGGAGACGGGCGTGACAGAGATCGTCCAGTTCGTGGCGGCCGACGATTTCGGCAACATCATGAACCCGATGATCGTCGAGGGCCAGGTGCATGGCGGCATCGCCCAGGGCATCGGCCAGGCCTTGCTCGAAGGCACGTCCTACGACGACGCCGGCCAACTGCTGACGGCGAGCTTCATGGACTACACCATGCCGCGCGCCGACGACCTGCCGTCCTTCGTCGTGTCGACCTCCAACACCCCGTGCCCGGGCAATCCGCTCGGCATCAAGGGCTGCGGGGAGGCGGGCGCGATCGGTTCGCCGCCGGCCGTGATGAACGCCATCACGGACGCGATCGGGACCAACGACCTGACCATGCCGGCGTCCCCCCAGAAGGTCTGGGCGGCGGTGCGGGCGGCGAAGAAGCACTGAAACGAGCGAATAGCGAATAGGGAGCAGCAAATAGGGCAGGCAAGCGGCAGCGGTTTCAGGGAGAAATCGCTATTCGCTGTTCCCTATTCGCTCCCACGAGGGAGGAACCCAGATGTACGCAGTGACCTATCATCGTGCGGCCTCGGTGGCGGACGCGACCAAGCTGGCGAAAGGCAAGGACGCCAAATATCTGTCGGGCGGCATGACGCTGATCCCCGCCATGAAGACGCGCCTCGCGGCGCCCTCCGATCTGATCGATCTCGGCCATATCGCCGACCTCAAGGGGATCAAGGTCTCGGGGAAAACGGTGACGATCGGCGCCGGCACCACACATTCCGAGGTCGCGAACAACGCGAAGCTGAAGAGCGTCTGCCCGGCGCTGACGGACCTTGCCGGCCATATCGGCGACCCGCATGTGCGCCACAAGGGCACGATCGGCGGCTCGATCGCCAACAACGATCCGGCCGCCGACTATCCGGCGGCGATGCTGGCGCTGGACGCCACGATCGTCACCAACAAGCGGGAGATCGCGGCGGCCAAGTTCTTCAAAGGCCTGTTCGAGACGGCGCTGAAGGAGGGCGAGATCGTCACGGGCGTGACCTTCACCGCTCCCGAGAAGGCCGGCTACGAAAAGTTCCGCAATCCCGCCTCGCGCTACGCGATGACCGGCGTGTTCGTCGCCAAGTCGAAGGACGGGGTGCGCGCGGCGGTGACCGGCGCGGGCGACAACGGCGTATTCCGGTCGAAGGAGGTCGAGGCGGCCCTGTCGAAATCCTTCGCTGCGTCGGCGTTGGAAGGCGTGAAGGTGCCTTCGAAGAACCTCATGGGCGACCTTCATGCCACGCCGGACTATCGCGCCAACCTGGTCGTGGTGATGGCCAAGCGGGCGGTGGCGAAGGCCGGCTGAGCATCAAGGCGGCCAGGAAACATCGGAAGGGGGCGTCGTCGACGCCGCCCTCTTGCGAGTGAGGTTGAGGGGCCACTTTGCCCGTCGGCGCTGCCCCTCATCTGCCTGCCGGCATCTTCTCCCCATTCAGAACGGGGAGACGAGAGCCTGCCGCGACGCCTTCGCGTCCCTCATAGCGTCCGCTCGTAGTAGCGGACCCGCTTCGTTCCGCCGTGGATCGCGGCCGAACCGACTTGCCTGAAGCCGAGCGCGGCGTGAAAGGCCTCGGAGCCGGGATTGGGCGGATCGACGTTGATCTCGCAGGTGATGAGGCTGTGGCCAGCCGCGCGCGCAGTCACGAAGAGATCGTCATAGAGCAGCCGCGCCAGTCCCCGGCCGCGGGCCGAGGCGTCGACCGCGATGCGATCCACATAGACGAAGCGCGGGTAGCGCTCGCGGAACCACAGGAAGTTCGTGCTGTCGTAGTCGGCGTCCTGGTCGAAGGCGAGCAGGAAGGCGTCGACGGTGCCGATACGCCGCGCGTGGAAGGCACGCCGGACGAGTTCGGCCAGGCGCGGCGCGTCGAGCCAGGAGAGTTCGGCGGCGTTCCGGTTGTTCAGTTCCAGCAGCGGCGCCAATGCCGGCTCGTCGACGGGTGCCGGCGTGCTCATGCCCGCCTCGCCGCTGCGATGGTGCGCGCCACCAGTTCCGGGTCGGTCACCGTCATCCGGTACTCGCGGTCGACATCGTCGCCGCCCATGCCGACATGCGGGTTGCGCCATTGCATGCCGCTCGGCAGATCGCGCAGTGCCGCGAAATGGATCTCCGTCAGACCCGTGTCGCGGACAACGCCGGCGACGGTCTCCGGCGCCAGCGCGCCGCAGCCGAGGATGATGATGCGATCCCCGGCCTGGCGGACCAACTGGGCGAGCAGGCCGGCGCCGTCCTCGGCCCTGTCGCGCTGCCCGCTGGTCAGGACGCGTCCGACGCCGCAGCGGATCAGCGCCTCCAGCGCCTCTGCCGGGTCGCGCGTCATGTCGAAAGCGCGATGGCAGGTCACCGCGAGCGGGCGGGCCGCCTCGACCAGCGCCCCCATCCGCGCCTCGTCGATCGAGCCGCCGGCATCGAGGCAGCCGACCACGACACCGGCGACGCCGAGTTCGCGCATCGCGGCCACGTCGGCGAGCATCGAGCCGAATTCGAGCTCGGAATAGAGGAAATCGCCGCCGCGCGGGCGGATGATGACATGGAAGGGGATTCTGGCGACGGCGAGCGCGGCCCTGACCGTGCCGAGGCTCGGCGTGATGCCGCCCTCCACAAGCGATGCGCAGAGCTCGACGCGGTCCGCCCCCGCCGACTGGGCGGCGACGAGGCCGTCGATGCCCTCCACGCAGATCTCGACGAGCGGAAGGTCGTTGCCCGGCATCGCATGCTCCAGATCGAAACCGCCGATCTAGCATCCGGAGGCCGGCGCGGGAAGCGTGCCGAACAGCGGCCGCGAAACGCGAACATCATCACCGCAACGTGAAGAGCGCCTCGCGTCGCCTGTCGTTCGCCGCGGGGAAAGCCCTTGACAACCATGCCTGCCGATGAAAAAAATATCAGCAACTGATAAAAATATCAGAGCAAGAATGATGGTGGGGATCGGAAACGGACTGCTTCGCGACGACGAGACGAGCATGGCGACGCGTGCGGCCTGGCTGCACTACGCCGGCGGTCTCACACAGTCGGAAGTCGCCAAGCGCCTGGGGCTGACCAGCCTCAAGGCGCATCGGCTGATCACGAAGGCCAACCAGGAAGGCCTGGTGAAGGTCTATATCGACGGCGAAGTCTCGGAGTGCGTCGAGCTCGAATCGCGGCTGATCGAGCGCTACGGCCTCGACTATTGCGAGGTCGTTCCGGACTTCGACGACGAGGAATTGCCGTTGCGGGCGCTCGGCATCTCGGGTGCGCAGTTCCTGAAGCGCGAGATCGAGCGCGGCGACGAGGTGCTGATCGGCGTGGGCCACGGGCGCACGCTCGCGGCATGCGTCGAATATCTTCCGAGAACGGCCGCCGGCGCGACGCGCTTCGTGTCGCTGCTGGGTGGCCTGACGCGAAAATTTTCGGCCAACCCGCACGACGTGATCCATCGGCTGGCCGAGCGCACCGGCGCGGAAGCCTATGTGATGCCGGTGCCGATGGTGGCCAACACGACGGAGGACCGCGCGGTGCTGCTGGAACAGCGCGGCGTGCGGGCGATCTTCGACCTGGCGCGCTCCGCCGACCTGCTGTTCGCCGGCATCGGCACGACCGAGCGGGCCGCCTCGCTGGTCGAGACGGGCATGATCGAGCGTGGCGAGATGGAAGAGGTCAAGCGCGGCGGCGGTGTCGGCGAGATCCTCGGGCATTTCTTCCGAGAGGACGGCAAGCCCTTCGAGACGCCCTTGTCGGGGCGCCTGCTGGCGCTGCCGCGTGAAGACCTGGTGGATCGCCGCATCGTGGCGGTCGCCGGCGGCAAGGTCAAAATACGCCCGACGCGCGCCGTGCTGGCAAGCGGGATGCTGAGTGGACTGATCACCGACGAGCGGACTGCGCGGTCGCTGATCGAGGAGACGCCGGTCGGGTAGCCGGCAGACGGTGGATGGCACTACCCAGTGGAGGAGACGAAGCATGTATGACAGAGAGAAAGATCTGATCTCCGCGTTCCTGCGCGGACAGGTGGACCGCCGCGGCCTGCTGAAGGGCCTCGGCGCGATGGGTCTGGCCGCCGGAACGGCCGGCACGCTGCTGACGATGGCGCAGAGCCGCGCCATGGCGGCGGACTTCGACTGGCAGGCGCACAAGGGCAAGTCGCTGAAGCTGCTGCTCAACAAGCACCCTTACGCCGACGCGATGATCGCCAATCTGGAGGCGTTCAAGACGCTGACCGGCATCGAGGTCACCTATGACGTGTTCCCTGAGGACGTCTATTTCGACAAGGTGACGGCGGCGCTGTCGTCCAGCTCGTCGGAATATGACGCGTTCATGACCGGCGCCTACATGACCTGGACCTATGGTCCGGCCGGCTGGACGGAAGACTTGAACACCTGGATCAAGGATCCGGCCAAGACCAGCCCGACCTATGCCTGGGACGACGTGCTGGAAGGCGTGCGCAAGTCCTGCGCCTGGAACGGCCAGCCGGGCGGCACGCTCGGTTCGGACGACGCCAAGCAGTGGTGCATTCCGTGGGGCTTCGAGCAGAACAACATCACCTACAACGCCAAGATGTTCGAGAAGGCCGGCGTGCAGCCGCCGAAGGATCTCGACGATCTGGTGGCGGTGGCGGCCAAGCTCACCAAGGACGTCGGCAACAACGTCTACGGCGTCGGCGTGCGCGGCTCCCGCTCCTGGGCGACGATCCATCCCGGCTTCCTGTCGGCCTACGCCAATTTCGGCCAGAAGGATTTGAACGTCTCCGGCGAGGGCAAGCTCTCGGCGGCGATGAACACCGCCGATTCGAAGGCCTTCCACAGCAAGTGGGTGGAGATGATCCAGAACAGCGGTCCGAAGGACTGGTCGACCTACACCTGGTACCAGGTCGGCACCGACCTCGGCGCCGGCGCGTCGGCGATGATCTTCGATGCCGACATCCTGGGCTATTTCCAGAACGGCGGCACCAAGGAAGCCGGCAATCTCGCCTTCCATGGCTTCAAGGCCAACCCGGCCGCCGAGGCGCCGACCCCCAACATCTGGATCTGGTCGCTCGCCATGTCGTCCTTCTCGAAGGACAAGGACGCGACCTGGTACTTCCTGCAGTGGGCGTCGAGCGTCGAGCATGCCATCTTCGGCGCGACCAAGCACGATTTCGTCAATCCGGTCCGCAGCGCGGTCTGGAAGGACGAGATGTTCGTCGAGAAGCTGAAGAAGTATCCGGGCTATTTCGAGATGTTCACGGCCTCCGCGCCGGGCGCCTCGATCAAGTTCACGGCGCAGCCGCTGTTCTTCGACCTGACGACGGAATGGGCGGCCACCCTGCAGAAGATGGTGGCCAAGGAAGTGCCGGTCGACGAGGGCCTCGACCAGCTCGCCCAGTCGATCGACAAGCAGCTCCAGGAAGCCGGTCTCGGCTGATCCGGAGCCCGCGATGGGGGCCGGCGTCGCCGCCGGCCTCCGCCTGTTCGATCCAAGTATCGGCTTCGCGCGTCCGGTTGGCGCGCGTTCGGCCGGCCGGTCGCCCGACCCTCCCTGTCGGGCGGCCGGCCCGGCCGTCTCGCATGGCATGGGAGGGTAGCATGTCCGTCGTCTCCGCGCAGAGACGCCCGTCTTCGGGCTTCAGGATCAGCAAGAGGGTTTTGCCCTATGTGCTGAGCCTGCCTGCGCTTCTGGTCTGCATCGGGATCCTGATCCCGTTCCTCACCGCCGCCTGGTATTCGCTGCATCGCTACCGGCTCAGCCAGCCCTGGGGCTACAAATTCATCTGGTTCGACAACTACCTGAACTTCTTCACCGACCCCAAATTCTGGAACACGCTGAAGATCTCGCTGACCTATGCGGGCGTGACCGTGGTGCTCGAACTGGTGCTCGGTCTTGCGATCGCGCTGCTGCTGCAGAAGCGCTCGACGGTGAACAATTTCATCTCGATCATGCTGCTGCTGCCGCTGATGACCGCGCCGGCGCTTGCCGCGCTGATGTGGAAGCTGATGACCAATCCGGGGTTCGGCATCCTCAGCTATCTGGCCAGCCTGATCGGCCTGCAGGATTTCCGCTGGGCATCCTCACCGTCCACGGCGCTGCTGACGGTCGTGCTGGTCGACGTCTGGGTCTACACGCCGTTCATCATGATCCTGCTGCTCGCCGGCCTGCGCTCGCTGCCGACGCAGCCCTTCGAGGCGGCGGCGCTCGACGGGGTGCCGCGCAGCTTCGTGTTCTTCCGCATCACCCTGCCGATGCTGATGCCCTACATTCTCACCGCGACGCTGTTCCGGCTGCTCGATTCCATCCAGCAGTTCGACATCATCTACGCGATGACGCAGGGCGGGCCCGGCGACACGCTGACCGTCTTCCAGGTCGAGGCCTATCTGAACTTCTTCCAGTCGACCAATGTCGGGCGCTCTGCCGCGCTGATGATCATCCTGTGGGCGATCACCTACCTGCTCTCCAACATCTTCATCAAGCACTGGCTGCGGCTGCGCGAACGCGCCCGCGGGCACGGTTGAGGAGGCCGCCATGGAACATAGCTCGCCGATCGAACGGGTGCTGCGCGCCGTCGCGCTGACGCTCGTCGTCCTCTTCTTCATGTTCCCGATCTTCTGGATCGTGCTGATGTCGTTCCAGACCAACGAGACGATCCTGCGCATTCCGCCTTCGGTGGTGTTCGAGCCGACCCTGTCGAACTACAAGGCGCTGCTGTCCGGGCGGTTGGAGACGGCGGCCGGCACGCTGGAACTGAACTTCCTGCGCACGCTGTGGAACTCGATCTTCCTGTCGGTGACCTCGGTGGCCGTGTCGCTGCTGCTCGGCGTGCCGGCGGCCTACGCGTTCGCGCGCCACAAGTTCCGCGGCTCGGAGGACATCGCCTTCACGCTGCTGTCGTTCCGCTTCGCGCCGCCGCTGCTGGTGCTGCTGCCGCTGACCATCTATTTCCAGCAGATCGGGCTGGCCAACACCTATATCGGCCTGATCTGGGTATACCAGTTGATCTGCCTGCCGCTGATCCTGTGGATCGTGCGCGGCTATTTCGAGGATATCTCGGCCGACATTGAATATGCCTACCGCATCGGCGGGCATTCCTGGTTCGCGACGTTCCGCAAGATCGCCCTGCCGCTCGCCGGTCCGGGCATCGCCGCGGCCGGCCTGCTGGCCTTCATCTTCGCCTGGAACAACTTCGTCTTCGCGCTCGTGCTCGCCTCGGCCGACAAGCAGCCGGTAACGGTGGGGGCGCTGGCCTTCGTGACGGCCAGCGGCATCCAGTACGGCCAGATCGCCGCGGCGATCGTGCTGTCGATCACGCCGACGCTGGCCCTGGCGCTCTACGCCCAGCGCTACCTCGTCGAAGGCCTGTCGCTCGGCGCGGTGAAAGGATAGGTCATGGCCAGTCTCGAACTTCAGGGCATCGTCAAGCGCTACAAGGGGCAGGCGGTGCTGGACGACGTGTCGCTGACCGTCGGCGACGGGGAAACCGTGGTGCTCTTCGGGCCGTCGGGTTCCGGCAAGTCGGTGCTGCTGCGCCTGATCGCCGGCGTCGTCGATCCCGATGCCGGCCGCATCCTCATCGGCGGCGAAGACGTCACCGAGGTGGATGCCGAGTTCCGCGGCGTCGGCATGGCGTTCCAGAATTTCGCGCTGTTTCCGCATATGAGCGCCTTCGACAACATCGCCACGCCGCTGGAGGCCCGCAAGGCGCGTCCCGATGCGATCAGGGCCGGGGTAGAGAGCGTCGCCAGGCTGCTGAAGATCGGCCATGTGCTCAGCCACAAGCCGCGCGCTCTGTCCAACGGCCAGAAGCAGCGCACGGCGCTGGCGCGCGCGCTGGCCGGCGAGCCTCCGCTGTTGCTGCTTGACGATCCGCTGCGCAACGTCGACGCAAAACTTCGCTTCGAGATGCGGCTCGAACTGCCGCGCCTGCTGGCGACGCGTGGCGCCACCGTCGTCTACGTCACGCAGGACTACAAGGAGGCCATGGCGCTCGGCGACCGCATCGCGGTGATGGCACAGGGCGGCATCCGCCAGCTCGGCACGCCGGAGCAGATCTATCTCGAACCGGCGAGCATCGAGATCGCGCGCCTGTTCGGCGACCCGACCATCAACCTGCTCGACGTCAAGCCGTCACGCGACGCGCGCGGCATCTTCGTCGGCCTGTCCAACGTGCAGGTCCGGCTGGACGGCGCCTCGGAGCAGGCGGTCGGGCGCGACTGCGTGATCGGGCTGCGCCCGGAGGCGCTGTCCTTCGTCGGGCCGGACACCGCCGGGGCCATCCCGGTGACCGTCGAGGCGGAGACACCGCTCAACGAGAAGGTGGTCACGCTGGTGCGGACGGTGCGCGGCCGCGAGATCCTGGTGTCCCGGCCGGCCGGCACGCCGGGGCCGGCGCAGAGCGCGGCGCATCTTGCGGTCAATGCGAAGAGCGCGCTGCTGTTCGATCGCGCCACGGGCAGCCGGATCGGCTCCGGCAGGCGGCGCGAGGTGGCGGCGTGAGGATCCGCATGGGACACAGGGAATCGATGGAGACGGGCCGATGACGACGGGGCTTTCGATCAATGCCGTCGACAAGTTTTACGGGCCGGTCGACCGCGGGGTGCATGCGGTCAAGGCGCTGTCGATGCAGGTCGAGAAGGGCGAGATCATCGCGCTGCTCGGCTCCTCGGGCTGCGGAAAGACCTCGACGCTGCGGATGATCGCAGGGTTCGAAGAGGTTTCGCGCGGCACGATCGCCCTGGCTGGCCGGGAGATCCACACATTCGCGCCGGTCCGGCGCAACGTCGCGATGGCTTTCGAAGGCTATTCGCTCTACCCGCCGCTGACGGTGCGCGAGAACATCGGCTTCGCGCTGAAGGCGTCCAAGCTGCCGAAGGCGACGATCGACGAGCGCGTCGGCGAGATCGCCAAGCTGCTGGAGATCGAGAGCATCCTCGATCGCTATCCCAGCTCCATCTCCGGCGGCCAGCAGCAGCGCGCCAGCCTTGGCCGGGCGCTGATCCGCGACGCCGACCTGCATCTGCTCGACGAGCCGATGGGCCAGCTCGAACCGCAGCTTCGCGCCGTGCTGCGCGGGCGCATCAAGCATTTCATCAAGGAGCGCGGGCTGACGGCGATCCTGGTGACGCACGACCAGACCGAGGCCAATGCGCTCGCCGACCGCATCGCCGTGATGGAGGGCGGCGAGCTGCAGCAGTTCGACACGCCGGAGGTGATCAAGGAACGCCCGGCCAATCTGTTCACCGGCACCTTCGTCGGCGAGCCGCCGATGAACGTCTTCGAGGCCTTTGTGTCGGAGGAGGGCGGGCAAATCCGCCTGAAGCTTCCCGACGGCGTATCGCTCGACTACGGACGCGACTCCTTCGCCCCGGCGGTGCGCGAACGGCTCGTCGGGCGGCAACGTGTCGTCATCGGTGTCCGGCCCTATGCGGTCCACCGGGATGCGGACGGCGTCGCCGCGACGGTGTCGGCCAACCAGTGGCTCGGCGACCAGACGCATATCGCCGCCGACTTCGCCGGCGGATCGCTGGTTCTGGTCGAGCACGACCGGACGCGGCTGGCGCTCGGCGAGCCGATCTCGGTGCGCATCGATCCGGCGGACCTGCATGTCTTCGACGCGGCCTCGGGCGCCGCGATCTCGCATGGAGCGGAGCTCGCCTGATGAAGGACATCCTGATCGGCATCGATGCGGGCACGTCCGTCATCAAGTCGGTCGCCTTCGACCTGACGGGCCGCCAGCTCGCCGTCGCGGCCATTGCCAACCGCTACGAGACGCTGCCCGGCGGCGGCGCGGAACAGGACCTCGCCCAGACCTGGGCGGGCACCGCGGCGACGCTGCGCCAGTTGTCCGACCGCATTCCCAACCTCGCATCCCGCACGGCGGCGATCTCGGTGACGGGGCAGGGCGACGGCACATGGCTGATCGACAAGGCGGGCGAGCCGGTCGGCAAGGGCTGGCTGTGGCTCGACGCACGCGCCGCCGGCATCGTCGAGGAAATCCGGGCCCGGCCGGATGACCGCCTGCGCTTCGAGAAGACGGGAAGCGGCCTTGCCGCCTGCCAGCAGGGTCCGCAACTGATCCACATCACGCGGACGATGCCGGGCATGCTGGACGGCGCCACGACGGCCTTTCACTGCCAGGACTGGCTCTATTTCCGGCTGACCGGAGAGCGTGCGACCGACCCGTCGCAGGGCTGCTTCTCCTACGGCGACTTCCGCGAGCGCGCTTACAGCGACGAGGTCATCGGCGTTCTCGGGCTTGAAAATCTCCGCCATCTGATTCCGCCGATCGTCGACGGCGTGTCGCACCATGTCGGCCTGTCGCACGAGGCTGCCGCGGCGACGGGACTGACCGCCGGGACGCCGGTGACGCTCGCCTATGTCGACGTGGTCTGCACCGCGCTCGGCGCCGGTCTGTACGATCGCAAGGCCCGCCCCGGATGCTCGATCGTCGGATCGACGGGCATGCACATGCGGCTCGCCACGGCGCCCGACGACGTGATCCTGAACGCCGACGCCACCGGCTACACCATGTGCATGCCGGCGCCGGGCGTCTATGCGCAGATGCAGTCCAACATGGCGGCGACGCTCAACATCGATTGGGTGCTCGGGCTGGCGGCCGGCGTGCTGTCGTCGCAGGGCATTTCGCGGACGCTCGCCGAAATGATCCCGCTGGTCGACACATGGATCGCCAATGCCGAGCCGGCCGGGATGATCTACCAGCCCTATGTCTCGGAAGCCGGCGAACGCGGCCCGTTCGTCGATGCCAATGCGCGTGCCGGCTTCGTCGGCATCACCAGCCGGCACGGCTATGGCGACCTGCTGCGCTCGGTGTTCGAGGGGCTCTCGTTCGCCGCCCGCGACTGCTACGCGGCGATGGGACCGATGCCGGCCGAAGTGCGGCTGACAGGCGGGGCGGGGCGAAGTGCTGCGCTGCGGCGCATCCTGTCCGCCGCCATCGGCGCGCCCGTCCGCACGAGCACGCGCGAGGAAGCCGGCGCTGCCGGAGCCGCCATGATCGCCGCCGTGTCGATCGGCCTCTACGACGGCATGGACGCCTGCGCCGCCGAATGGGTCGATCCGCTTCTCGGCACGTCGGAAGCGCCCGACGCCAACCTCTCGGCGGTCTACGACCGCACCTATCCCGTCTACGCCCAGGCCTGGCAGGCCCTGCGGCCCGTCTGGCGGTCTCTTCAGGACATACGAAAGCACTGACATGCCAAAATCCATCGCCATCATCGGTGATCGCTTCATGCTGCCGGAGGTGTTCCGGCGCGAGCTCGAAAAGGCCTGCGGCGACGGGCATGACATCCGTATCCTGGAACAGGCCTGGCCCGACGAGCCGATGGAGTTCGGCGATGCCAGCCGCGGCCTGGACAAGGTGCGCGAATATTTCGGCGATCCGGACGAGATCGTCGACTTCCTCGGCGACAGCGAGATCCTGGTGACGCAACTGGCGCCGATCACTGAAGCCATGGTGGCGCGCCTGCCGAAGCTGAAGCTGGTCGCGGTGTCGCGCGGTGGGCCGGTCAACATCGATGTCGCCGCGGCGAAGGCCGGCGGCATCAAGGTCGTCAACGTTCCGGGCCGCAACGCCACGGCCGTGGCCGAGTTCGCTATTGGAGCCATCCTCGCGGAAACCCGCCTGATCCGCGTCGGACACGAATCGATGAAACGCGGCGAGTGGCGCGGCGATCTCTACCGCGCCGACCGGGCCGGCCGGGAACTCAACGAGATGACGGTCGGCGTCATCGGCTACGGCAACATCGGCACCAAGGTGGTGAAGCTGCTGCGGGCTTTCGGCTGCAAGGTCCTGGTGAGCGATCCCTATGTGCAGCTCAGCGCCGAGGACCGCAATGCGGGTGTCGAACTGGTTTCACTCGACACGCTGCTTGCCAATTCGGACGTGGTAACGCTGCATTCGCGCGTCACCGACGAAACCCGCAAGATGATCAATGCCGAGACGATCGCCCGCATGCGCCCCGGCACCATCTTCGTCAACACGGCGCGGGGCCCGCTGGTCGACTACGACGCGCTCTACGACGCGCTGGCTTCCGGGCATCTCGGCAGCGCCATGCTGGAGACCTTCGCGGTCGAGCCGGTGCCCGCCGACTGGCCCTTGCTGCAACTGGACAACGTCACGCTCACCCCGCATATCGCCGGGGCGTCGGTGCGCACGGTGACCTTCGCTGCGGAGCAGGCGGCGGAGGAGGTGCGGCGCTATATAGCGGGCCTGCCGCCGGTGAACCCTTGCTGAGCGGGGCGGGACGAACCTAAGAGGCACGCATAGTCAATGGAAGGCCAGGGGCCATGAGCGAGTCCGAAATCGTCGATCTGTTCGTCGTCGGCGGCGGCATCAACGGTGCCGGGATCGCGCGCGACGCGGCGGGACGCGGCCTCTCGGTCATTCTGTGCGAGAAGGACGATCTGGCGCAGGGGACGAGTTCGCGCTCCGGCAAGCTGGTGCATGGCGGCCTGCGCTATCTCGAATATTACGAGTTCCGGCTGGTGCGCGAGGCGCTGATCGAGCGCGAGGTGCTGCTCAATTCGGCGCCGCACATCATCTGGCCGATGCGCTTCGTGCTGCCGCACAGTCCCGACGACCGGCCGGCCTGGCTGGTTCGCCTCGGCCTGTTCCTCTACGACCATCTGGGCGGGCGCAAGAAGCTGCCGGGCACGCGGGTGCTCGACCTGCGGACCGCTCCCGAAGGCGCGGTGATCGAGCCGCAATTCCGCAAGGGCTTCGAATATTCCGACTGCTGGGTCGACGACGCGCGCCTGGTTCTGCTCAACGCGCTGGACGCAGCCGCCAAGGGCGCCCGGGTGCTGACCCGCACCGCCTGTACCTCGGCCCGACGCGAGGGTGGCGTCTGGGTCGTCGAGATGCGCGACAGCCGCACCAATCTGGTGACGACGGTGCGGGCGCGCGCGCTGGTCAATGCAGCGGGCCCCTGGGTCAACGACATCGTCGGCCGTGTCGCCGGCCTCAACTCGACGCGCCACGTGCGCCTGGTCAAGGGCAGCCATATCGTCGTGCCGAAGTTCTGGGAGGGCCGCAACGCCTACCTCGTGCAGAACCCCGACAAGCGCGTCATCTTCATCAATCCCTACGAGGAGAACCTGGCGCTGGTCGGCACGACCGACATCCCCTACACCGGCCGGCCGGAGGACGTCGCCGCCGAGGAAAACGAGATCGCCTATCTGATGGCGAGCGTGAACCGCTATTTCAAACGCAAGCTGACGCGCGCCGACGTGGTCTACAGCTTCTCGGGCGTCAGGCCGCTCTACGACGACAATGCCGACAATCCGAGCGCGGTGACGCGCGACTACATTTTCGAGCTCGACGGCGGCGACGGCAAGCCGCCGCTGCTCTCGGTGTTCGGGGGCAAGATCACGACCTTCCGAAAGCTCTCCGAGCACGCGCTGGAGAAGATCGCACCGTTCTTCCCGAAGATGGGCAGGGCCTGGACGGCGACCGCGACCATGCCGGGCGGCGATCTGCCCGAGGCGGATTTCGAGCGCTTCATGGGCAAGCTGCGGGAAACCTATCCCTGGATGCCGCTTTCGCTGACCAAGCACTATGCGCGGCTCTACGGCACCCGCATCCGCGAACTGGTCGGCGATGCCCGCTGCCTCGCAGATCTCGGCACGCGCTTCGGCCCGGATTTCTACGAGCGCGAGGCGCGCTTCCTGATCGACCGCGAATGGGCGTCGACGGCCGAAGACATCCTGCAGCGGCGGACGAAACACGGGCTCCACATGAGCGCCGCGGAGAAGGCCGCGCTCGACGACTGGTGCGCGCAGACCTTTGCGAAGGCGGGATGATGACAGGCATGGATTCAAACAGCGAGGCGGAGTTCGGAGCGCTGCGGGCGCTGTCGGCGCGGATCGGCGCCGACCCGGCGCTGGTGCAGGCGGCCGGCGGCAACACGTCGCTGAAGATCGGCGACACGCTGTGGATCAAGGCGTCGGGCACCTGGCTGATGAATGCGATGCGCGACGAGATCATGGTGCCGGTATCGCTGCCGCCACTGCTCAAGGCCGTGACCGACATCGACCCGTCGGCCGAGCGCGCCGAGGTCTACACGATCGCGGAGCAGAACCCGCGCGGGTTGCGCCCATCGATCGAGACCACCGTGCATGCGCTGATGCCGCAGCGCGTCGTGGTCCATGTGCATTGTGTCGAGACGATCGCTGTTGCCGCGCAGGCGAATGCCCGGGCGCTGCTCGCCGAGCGGCTGCACGGCATGGACTGGGTGTTCATTCCCTATTGCCGTCCGGGACTTCCGTTGGCGCGCGCCATCGCCGAACTCCGGCGGGCGGACACCGACATCCTCATCCTCGGCAATCATGGGCTGGTGGTCGCTGCCGATACGGTCGAGGCGGCCGAGAAATTGCTGCGCCGCGTCAGCGGGTTGCTGGCGCGCCCGCCGCGCCAGGCGCCGCCGCCCGACATTGCCGCGCTGATGCGACTGGCCGGCACGGACTATCGGCTGCCGCTCGAAGCCGGCGCTCATGCGGCCGGCACCGATCTGACTAGCTGCCGGATCGCCGCCAAGGGTACGCTTTATCCCGATCATGTCATCTTCCTCGGCGAGGGCTCGGCTGTCGCCGGCCCGGACGAGCAGGCGGACGACGTCGCAGCCCGGGCGCGGCGGGATGGCAAGCCGCTGCCGACGTCGATCATCTTCCCCGGCAAGGGCGTGCTGATGCGTCGCGACGCCAATGCCGGGGCGGAGGCACTCGCCCTGTGCCTGGCAGACGTCACGGCGCGCATCGATGCCCAGGCTGCGCTGCACTACCTCTCCGCCGAGGACGCCGATCAGCTTATCAACTGGGATGCGGAGAAGTACCGGCAGGAGCTCACGCGGCGCATGGGCTCGACGCTGCGATGAGCCGGTCGCCGCTCGCGCTCGGCATCGACATCGGCACGTCGGGCGTGCGGGCGGTGGCCATGGAGAAGGGCGGCGAGATTGCCGGGCAGGCGGCCGCGCGCCTCTCGGTGCACGGCGCCAACGGCCGCGATCCGGCGGTCTGGCGCAGGACGCTCGACACGGTGCTCGCCGACCTGTTCGCGGAGATCGATCCCGGCCGCATCGTGTCGATCGCGGTCGACGGCACGTCGGGGACAGTCCTGCCGGTGACCCGCGACGGCGAGCCTCTGGCCGACGCGCTGATGTATTCCGATCCGGTCGAGGATCGCGACATTCTGGTGTCGATCGCCACGCGTGCCCCGTCGGTCAGTGCGGCGCATGGTGCGACCTCGGGCCTCGCCAAGGTGCTGCAGTTCCGGAAATGGCTGGCGCCGTGGAAATCCATCCACCAGGCCGACTGGATCGCCGGGCTGTTCACCGGAAGGTTCGACCTCAGCGACGAGAACAATGCTCTCAAGACCGGATACGACCCGGTTTCGCGCGGCTGGCCGGCGTGGATCGGGAGTGTCGACACGACTCTCGAAGATCTGCCCGAGGTCAGGCCGCCCGGCACGCCATTCGGCAGCGTCAGCCAGGCCGTGGCCCGCCGCTACGGTTTCGGCCCGGCCACCATCGTTGCGGCGGGCACGACCGATGGATGCGCCTCCTTCCTCGCCACGGGGGCGTCGCAGCCCGGCGAGGGCGTTACCGCGCTCGGCTCGTCGCTGACCGTCAAGGTTCTTTCCGACACGCCGATCTTCGCACCGCAATACGGCCTCTATTCGCACCGCATCGGCAAGATGTGGCTGGCAGGTGGCGCCTCGAACACGGGCGGCAAGGTGCTGGCCACGTTCTTCGACGCCGACCGGATCGCCACGCTCTCGGCGCGGATCGATCCGGCTCTTCCCACAGGGCTCGACTACTACCCGCTGACCGCCCCGGGAGAACGGTTTCCGATCGCCGATCCGACGCTGCCGCCGCGCCTCGAGCCGCGTCCCGCCGACGACGCGCGATTCCTGCAAGGACTGTTCGAGGGGATCGCCGGCATCGAGGCGCGCGCCTATGCACTGCTCGCCGAGCTGGGCGGCCCCCGGCTGACGGCGCTGCGCTCGGTCGGCGGCGGGGCCGCCAATCCGGTCTTCTGCGAAATCCGGTGCCGCCGGCTCGGCGTGCCGTTCCTGCCGGCCTTTTCGGACGAGGCGGCGGCGGGCACGGCAAGACTGGCCTGGATGGGGGTCGCGCCAGCGGAAGCTTCGCCATGAAGCCGGCAGGGCTCGATCTCGCCGATCTCGCGGAACGCTTCGGCACGTTCTTCATCGACCAGTTCGGCGTGCTGCACGACGGGTCGGCGCCCTATGCCGGGGCGGTCGACGCCCTGGTTCGGCTGAAGGAGGCCGGCAAGCGCATCGTGCTGCTCTCCAATTCGGGAAAGCGCTCGGTCGAAAACGAGAAGCGGCTGATCTCCCTGGGATTTCGCGCCGGGAGCTGGGACCTGTTCCTGACCTCCGGCGAGGTGGCGCGGCGCATGTTCACCGGCACCTACGGCGAGGCTCGGCTTGCCGGGGGTGCGCGCGTCCTGGTGCTGTCGAGGGGCGGGGACAGCAGCGCCATCGACGGGCTCGACGTCAGGCTGTGCGAAAACGCCGCCGAAGCCGATCTCGTCCTGCTGTCCGGCAGCGAGGGCGATCGCATCACCCTCGACGACTATCGGGCGCTGCTCGCGCCGGCGGCCAAACGAAACGTACCGCTGATCTGCACCAATCCCGACAAGATCATGCTGACGCCGGTCGGCCCGCGCTTCGGGTCGGGTCGCGTGGCGGAGCTCTACGAGGCGATGGGCGGCACGGTCACCTGGATCGGAAAGCCATTCCCGCAGATCTATGCCGCGGCGCTCAGCGATCTCGGCGTCTCGAACGTTTCCGACGTGGTGTGCGTCGGCGACAGCGTCGAGCACGACATCGCCGGGGCGCACGGGGCGGGATTGCAGGCGGCGCTGGTGCGCTCGGGCATCATCGCCGGTGCCGGCGATAGCGAACTGGAAGCGCTCTATGCCGAACATGGAACGCGGCCGGACTTTGTGCTGCCGGCATTTGCGTGGCGCGGCAGGGGAGAGACCGGATGAGTTTTACGCTTTCGATCAACACCAATCCGCTGGTCAACCGCTTCGCCGAAGCCGACGATCTGATCGACGCGATCGCCTATGGCATCGGCATCCGCGACGTTCAGCTCACCCACGAGTTCATCAACCCTGGCTGGCCGGCGGCCACCATCGCCAAGTTCACCCGGCTGTTCCGCAAGGCGCTGGCGCGGACCGGGGTGCGGGTGACATCGGGCATGACCGGCCCCTATGGAAGGCTCAACCATTTCGGGCACCCGGATGCCGACGTGCGCCGCTACTACGTGGACTGGTTCAAGACCTTCGCCGACATCTGGGCCGAGCTTGGCGCGACCTCGGTCGGCACCCAGTTCGCGATCTTCACGCATCGCGACTATGACGACGCGGCGCGGCGCGCGGCGCTGCTCGACATCGCTGTCGATTGCTGGGGCGAGGTGGCCGAGCACGCCAGGGAGGCCGGGCTCTCCTATCTGATCTGGGAGCCGATGTCGGTCGGCCGTGAGTTCGGCCATACGATCGAGGCCTGCCAGGCCTTGCAGGGCCGCCTCGACGCGGCGGGTTACGCTGTTCCGCTGAAGATGATGGTCGATATCGACCATGGCGACGTGACCTCGCCGAACCCGGCCGACAAGGATCCCTATGCCTGGGCCGAGGCTTTCCCGACGCAGTCGCCGATCATCCACGTCAAGCAATCGTCGATGAACAAGGGCGGCCACTGGCCGTTCACGGCGGACTACAACCGCGACGGCAGGATCGTGCCGCAAAAGCTGCTGGAGACCATCCGCCGCGGCGGCGGCACGGACAACGAGATCTGTCTCGAACTGTCGTTCCGCGAGCGCGAGCCGACCGATCATCGCGTCGTCGAGATGATGCGGGAATCGGTCGACCATTGGGCGCCCTTCGTGGACGCCGGACGAGGCAGCCTGCATCCTGCCGGGTGACATCGGCCCGGCCCGGCCAAAGCCCCTCGGAGCGGCGGGCTGGCGATCGCGGGCAGGACGCTATTCGTCTACGGGAAGTTCGAGGCTGCGCTTTATCGTCTTCAGCGCGATCAGGCTCTTGTACTTTCGCACCAGCGCCTGCTGCTCGCCCATCAGCCTGTCGATGAAGGCGTTGTAGTCGTCGAGAGTGCGGACGGCCACCAGCAGGACGAAGTCGACATCGCCGGTGACGTACCAGCAGCATTGAACTTCCGGCGCGCGGTCCAGCCATCGTTGGAACTGTTCGAGCGTGTGCCGATGCTCGTTCTGGATTTCCAGTTCGACCAGAATGGACAGGGGGCGATCGACGGCTTTCGCACTGACCACCGCCACGATTTTCTCGATGATCCCGTCCTGCTTCAGCCTGCTGATGCGGCGTTCGACGGCCGAGGTGGACAGCCCGACAGCGTCGGCGATGACCTTGCCCGGAATGTCGGCGTTGCGTTGCAGCATCGACAGAATGGTTCGATCGACGTCGTCCATGGCGCTTCTCGAAGAATTTTGCGGTATTTCCGCTGACCGGATCAAAAATGCACGGCTTTTCCGCGTGTCGCCTTTGTAGTGTCTGCCCATGACAAATCAAGCACCCCTCTCGGCCGCCCGGATCGAGGACGCCCGCAAGCGCATCGATCCGATCTTCCTGAACAGCAGCCTTCTGCGTTCCGACAGGCTGGCGCTGTCGCTCGTCGCAAAGGACGAGACGGACAACCCGATCCGCAGCTTCAAGGGGCGCGGCACGGGGTATTTTCTTTCGACGAGCGACAATGACGGAGCGCCGCTGGTCACCGCCTCGGCCGGGAATTTCGGCCAGGGGCTCGCCTACCACGCGGTGCGGCAGCGGCGGCGGCTGGTCGTCTTTGCCAGCGAGAACGCCAATCCGCTGAAGGTCGAGGCGATGCGCAGTTTCCGTGCGCAGGTCATTCTCGCCGGGGAGGATTTCGATGCGGCGAAGGCGGCGGCGAGGATCTATGCCGAGGCGCGAAACCTGCAATTCGTCGAGGATGGCGCCAGCGCGGCCATCGCGGAAGGGGCGGGAACGATCGCGGCGGAGCTGACCGACGCGGTCCGGGATATCGATTCCGTCTTTGTCCCGCTGGGCAACGGTGCGCTGGCGGCCGGGATCGGATGCTGGTTCAAGTCGCGATCGCCGCGAACGCGGGTCGTCGCCGTCGGTGCCGCGGGGGCACCCTGCATGGCGCTGTCGCACGAGGCCGGCGAGCCGATCTCGACCGCCGAGGCCGACACCATCGCCGACGGGATCGCCGTGCGCATCCCGGTTCGGTCGGCGATCGAATGGCTCAAGGATACGATCGACGAGGTCGTTCTCGTCGATGACGATCAGATCCTGGCTGCGATGCGGTTCGCCCACGAAACGTGGAAGCGCATCGTCGAGCCGGCCGGGGCGGCGGGGCTCGCCGCCATCCTTGCCCAGGCGGCCACGCTGGAAGGCAGCCGGACAGCCACCATCCTGTGCGGCGCCAATTTGACCGATCAACAGATCAAGTCATGGCTGCCGGCCGCCGTGAAGGGAGGCTAGCCGAACTTGGGATCGAGGCTGCCGCTCTTGTAGCGCCTGGCCATCTCGGCGACCGGGATCGGGGTGATCTGCCGGGCATGGCCCGCCGTGCCGAACTCCTCGAAGCGCTGCTTGCACAGCTTGGTCATCGCCGCCATCGCCGGCTTCAGGTATTTGCGCGGGTCGAACTCGCTCGGATCCTCGGAGAGAACCTTGCGGATCTGGCCGGTCAGCGCCATGCGGTTGTCGGTGTCGATGTTGATCTTGCGCACGCCGTTCTTGATGCCGCGCTGGATCTCCTCGACCGGCACGCCCCAGGTCGGCTTCATCTTGCCGCCGAACTTGTTGATGATCTCCTGGAGGTCCTCCGGGACCGAGGAAGAGCCGTGCATGACCAGGTGGGTGTTCGGCAGCTTCTTGTGGATCTCCTCGATGACGTGCATGGCCAGAACGGCGCCGTCGGGCTTGCGCGAGAACTTGTAGGCGCCGTGCGAGGTGCCCATGGCGATCGCCAGCGCGTCGACCTTGGTCTCGGCGACGAATTTCACCGCCTCGTCCGGGTTGGTCAGGAGCTGGTCATGGCTGAGCTTGCCTTCCGCCCCGTGGCCGTCCTCCTTGTCGCCCATGCCTGTCTCGAGGCTGCCCAGCACGCCGAGTTCGCCCTCGACCGATATGCCGCCGAGATGCGCCATGTCGGTCACCGTCTTTGTGACGCCGACATTGTAGTCCCAGTCGCCGGGGGTCTTGCCGTCGGCCTTCAGCGAGCCGTCCATCATCACCGAGGTGAAGCCGGACTGGATGGCGGTCATGCAGGTGCCCGGCTCGTTGCCGTGGTCGAGATGCACGCAGACCGGGATGTGCGGGTAGATCTCGGTGACCGCGTCCATCATGTGCTTCAACATGATGTCGTTGGCATAGGCGCGCGCGCCGCGCGACGCCTGCAGGATCACCGGCGCGTCGACGGCATCGGCCGCCTCCATGATCGCCAGGGCCTGCTCCATGTTGTTGATATTGAAGGCAGGCACGCCGTAGCCATGCTCCGCGGCATGGTCCAGAAGCTGGCGAAGGGTGATCCGGGCCATGCGGGCAGTCTCCTCGGGGCTTGTGCTGACGTTTTGGGTGAGGGAATAGACGAATCCGGGCCGGCTGCAAGCCTCGAAATCCTCACCGGCCTGCCGCAGCGGATTTCAATCGAATGAAAGGAAGTGACGTGGCGTCGCACTGGGTAGGTACGAGCTGGAAGATGAACAAGACGCTGGGCGAGGCCCTTGCCTATGCCGGGGCGCTGAAGCCGTTCCTCGGCGGCTTCGACCGGCGCATCCAGCCCTTCATCATCCCGCCCTTTACCGCCGGCCGCCAGGTCAAGGCCGCACTTGCCGGCGAGCGCATCAAGGTCGGCGCGCAGAACATGCACTGGGCCGATGAAGGCGCCTGGACGGGCGAGATTTCGCCGCTGATGCTGAAGGATTGCGGGCTCGACCTGATCGAACTCGGCCATAGCGAGCGGCGTGAACATTTCGGCGAAACCGACCACGCGGTCGGGTTGAAGACCGCCGCGGCTGTCCGGCACGGCTTCGTGCCGCTGATCTGCGTCGGCGAGACGCTGGCCGAGCGGGAGGGCGGTCGCGCCGAGGAGGTGCTGACCGCCCAGGTCAGGGGCGCGTTGCAGTTCCTCGACGGTGCGGGGAAGGGCGCGGAGATCCTGTTCGCCTACGAGCCCGTCTGGGCGATCGGCGAAAAGGGCATCCCGGCGAGCGCCGACTATGCCGACCGGCAGCAGGCCCTCATCAAGCATATCGCCGGCGCGATCCTGGCGGCGGTGCCGCCGGTCCTCTATGGCGGCAGCGTCAATCCGGGCAATACGGCCGAACTGATCGGCCAGCCGCATGTCGATGGCCTGTTCATCGGACGCTCGGCCTGGCAGGCGGAGGGCTACATCGACATACTGAAGCGGGCGTCGGCGGCGCTCGGATAGGACAATCTTGGTAGCAGCGGCAGCGTCGAGTTTTGTCGCGCGCCCCTCTGGCCTGCCGGACGCCCTGGCCCGAGCCACGGGTCTCGGCCCGTTATCTGGACCCCCATGTGGGGAGGGCAATTGCATATGGACGAAGTAGGTTGGTCGACCCCCTCACCGCCTCGCTTCGCTCGGCACCTCTCCCCCACTTCGTAGGGGTGAGGAAGCGCTGGCCGCGAAGCCGGGCTCCTTTCCTCTCCCTCCGGAGGGGGGAGAGGTGGCCCGTAGGGCCGGAGAGGGGGAAGGCAGTATTCATATGCTATTGCCCTGCCACGAGGGGGGAGATCGGGTGTCATCTTTGCCTCCGCCAATCTTCAGCGTTGCAGCATAAGCGCCGTCCAAAGCGGCTGGCTGATCTCCCCCCTTGTGGGGCGTGCGGCAGGACAGAGGGGGGCGCGAAGGAATGGGACCTTCGCATCATGTTACGCCGACGTGATGTGGCTGTGGCCGAAGAACAGCGGGTAGAGGCAGAGATCACGCACCAGCCGATGCGTTCCGCGCTGGAAGACGAACAGGTTTTCCCAGTGCCCGGTCACCGCATAATGCTCGCCGTCCGGCAGCAGCGTGATGCCGCAGGGATAGCGCAAGCCGGCGGTGCGGGTGTCGTAGCGGGTCACCAGTTCGCCGGTTGCGCCGTCGAACACCATGACCTGATGGGCGCTCGGATAGCTGGCGATGGCCTGGTCGTGCCTGTCGTCGTAGCGGATCGACAGGCCGTGCTGCATATGGCGGTTGGCGGCGGCATCGCCCATGCGCGAGATCGTCCTGCGCTTGGCGTCGTATCTCAGCGTGGCGGCGCTGAGATAGTTGAGTCCCGGCTCGCTGGTCAGGTCGAAATCATAGGCCGCGTTCATCCCGGCACGCTGCGCCGTGTCCTCGCTGTCGCTGCCGTAGATCGACTGGATGGCGAAGATGCGCTCCAGGCTGCCTGCCGCCAGATGCCGCAGCTCGGTGCGGCCGCGGCCGGTGACCTTCTTGTCGACCAGCTTGCCGGACGAGAGCTCGATGACGGTGATCGACGGCTCGACGACGGTGCGCGGCACGGTATGCGCTCCCGTCTTCGGCGACACCACCGACCCGTAGTTGGCGGCGACGATGTATTTGCCGTCGTCGGTCAACCTGATGTCGTGCGGATCGACGCCGTGGGTGGAATAGCTCTCGCGGATCTTCAGCGTCTCCGGGTCGCGGATGGTCAGCCGGCCGTGGACATTTTCCAGGTTTCCCGTCGCCACCTGCACCGGCGATCGCTCGGAAATCACCACCGTCCTGCCGCCATCCAGGTAGACGGCGTGTCCGCCGCCGCGCCAGCCTTGCGCGAAGGAAGGCGCGTAGCCCGACATTTCGAGCGTCTCGGGATCGAACGAGCAATGTTCGCCGCCCTCGAAGCCGCAGAGCACGCCGATCGAACGGTCGGGGGCGACCTCGACATCGTGGGCGTTGACGGGCAGCAGGGTCTGGCGGATCGAGCCGTCCATGCCGACGCGGGTCAGCAGGCGCCTGATGCCGTCTTCCTGGCCACGGACGGCGCGGTTGAAGCGGCGGTTCTGGTCGAGCGGCTTGCCGTTGGCGTAGGCGTATTGCGGCATGTAGCCCGGCACGTAGACGGCTGCGTCGCGCAGCCGGCCTCCCGCCGATACGGCCGCGGCGGTCTGCACCGGAACCGCGGCGGCCATTCCGGCAAGGGCGCCGCCAGTCAGCAGCGTTCGACGATCGACCTTCATGGGCACTCGGTCATGCGGCTGCCGGCGCGGACGGTCGCGCCTCTGGAACGGATTGCGGATGGTCCCTCCGACCAAGCTGCGCCGAATAGTTGCGGAACTGCCGCTGTCGATCAAGCGCCTTCATCACCCGCCTTTCGCCGCCCCGGTCTCCACTTGATCTTTACGTGTTGCGACGCCAACTAACGTTACGATGCCAGGGGCAATCCTTCCGTGCTGACGGGCCGATCCAATCGGCAATAGGCGGATGCGGCTGCGCCCGCTAATATGAGATTCGCGATTGGCTGCGGCGGTCGCGACAGAAAGGTATGAACATGGCCAAAACACCCCGCACAACCAGCGCTGGCGGAGTCTTCGCAGTCCTCCCACTGCGCGACATCGTGGTGTTCCCCCACATGATCGTCCCGCTGTTCGTCGGTCGGGAGAAGTCGATCAAGGCCCTCGAAGAAGTCATGGGCGCGGAGAAGCAGATCCTGCTGGCGACCCAGATGAATGCCGCGGACGACGATCCGGAGGCGGACGCGATCTACGACATCGGCACGCTCGCCAACGTCCTGCAGCTCCTGAAGCTGCCCGACGGCACGGTGAAGGTGCTGGTCGAAGGCTCGACCCGTGCCCGGATCACCGAATATACCGCGCGCGAGGATTTCCACGAGGCCCGCGCCGTCGTGCTCGAAGAGCCGGTCGAGGAGGAGGTCGAGCTCGAGGCGCTCGGCCGTTCGGTGGTTTCCGACTTCGAGAACTACGTCAAGCTGAACAAGAAGATCTCGCCCGAGGTGGTCGGCGCGGCCAGCCAGATCGACGACTTCTCCAAGCTCGCCGACACGATCGCCTCGCATCTCGCCATCAAGATCCCCGAGAAGCAGGAGATGCTCGGCACGCTGTCCGTCAAGGAGCGTCTCGAGAAGGCGATGGGCTTCATGGAGGCAGAGATCTCCGTCCTTCAGGTGGAGAAGCGCATCCGCTCGCGTGTAAAA
>JAHBYY010000059.1 GCA_019635715.1 Rhizobiaceae bacterium
TCGAAGCCGGCCCGCGGCCTTTAGCAAATCGTTTTCGGCGAAACAAGCGCCGCCGCCGGCTTTTGTGAATTCTCTTCCGGGACGGCCGCGGCGCGGCTTCGCCGCCGCCTTCGGCCGGATCGCCGAGCGGCTGTGTCGCGGCCGTATCACTGCTGCTCCGCGGCAGGGCGGTGCGAATGCGGCCCGGGCCCGGCGCGGCCGAATTGCGTTGAACAACCGGGGCGTTGCGGCGTAAAGCTGACACGTCTTCAACCGCGGCGGGAAAGGGCGGCCCAAGGTGGAAAGCCAACCAGATCCGAGCTCGGCCGCGGACGGCCCCGACATTGCCGAAACCGGCATCTATGGCGAGGATGGCGTCATCCGGCCGGCCTTCGTGGCGCATGTCGGAGCCGCGATCGCGGATCGCGACACGCTGGTCCTGCGCAAGGAGGTCGGAGACCTCCACCAGTCGGAACTCGGGCATCTCCTGGAGGCCCTGCTGCCCGAGCAGCGCCACGCACTTGTCGAACTGCTTGGAGCGGATTTCGATTTTTCCTCGCTGACCGAGGTCGACGAGGCGATCCGCATGGAGATCGTCGACGGCCTGCCGAATGCGCAGATCGCCAAGGCGGTGCAGGAACTCGATTCGGACGACGCCGTCTACATCCTGGAAGATCTCGACGAGGAGGACCAGGACGAGATCCTGGCGCAACTGCCGTTTACCGAGCGCATCCGGCTGCGACGGTCACTCGACTATCCGGAGGAGACGGCCGGCCGGCGCATGCAGACCGAGTTCGTCGCCGTGCCTCCGTTCTGGACCGTCGGCCAGACCATTGACTACATGCGCGAGGACAACGATCTGCCCGACCGGTTCAGCCAGATCTTCGTCATCGACCCCTCGTTCAAGCTGCTCGGCTCCATCGACCTCGACCAGATCCTGCGCACCAAGCGCGGGGTCAAGATCGAGGAAGTGATGCACGAGACGCGCCACGCCATCCCGGCCACGATGGACCAGGAAGAGGCGGCCCGCGAATTCGAGCAGTACGACCTTCTGTCGGCCGCCGTCGTCGACGAGAACGAGCGCCTGGTGGGCGTGCTGACCATCGACGACGTGGTCGACGTGATCCAGCAGGAGGCCGAGGAGGACCTGCTGCGCATGGGCGGCGTCGGCGACGAGGAACTGTCGGACAAGGTTCTGGCCACCTCCCGCTCGCGGGTGCCCTGGCTGATGGTCAACCTTCTCACCGCCTTCCTGGCGGCGTCGGTCATCGGACTGTTCGACGCGACGATCGAGCATATCGTGGCGCTCGCGGTGCTGATGCCGATCGTCGCCGGCATGGGCGGCAATGCCGGCTCCCAGACGATGACGGTGACGGTGCGGGCGCTGGCGACCAAGGACATCGACATCTACAATGCCGGCCGCATCATCCGCCGCGAGATGGGTGTAGGCGTGCTGAACGGCATCCTGTTCGCCACCCTGATCGGCCTGGTGGCGGGGCTCTGGTTCCAGAGCCCGACGATCGGCGGGCTGATCGCGGCCGCCATGGTCATCAACATGTTCGCCGCCGCGGTCGCCGGCATCATCATCCCGCTGCTGCTCGACCGCGCCGGCGCCGATCCGGCCGTTGCGTCGGCGGTGTTCGTCACCGCGGTCACCGACGTGGTCGGGTTCTTCGCCTTCCTCGGCTTGGCGACCTGGTGGTACGGCTTCGCCTGACGTCCCGCCAAATCGCAGTTTGATTGACTTTTACGTAAGACGCGTGCGAGATTCCCCCGTCGGCGCGATGCCGGCGGAGAGCATGCATGCGCGAATACTACTCGATCACCGAGCTGACGCGGGAGTTCGACGTCTCGACGCGCACCCTTCGCTTCTATGAGGACGAGGGGCTGATCCATCCGGTGCGGCGCGGGCGCACGCGCCTGTTCCGGCCGTCGGACCGCCACCTGATCCGGCAGATCCTGCGCGGCAAGCGGCTCGGCTTCTCCATCAACGAGATCCGCGAGATCATCCAGATCTACCGGGAGCCGCCGGGCGAGGTCGGCCAGCTCGGCCTGCTGATCAAGCGCATCGCCGAGAAGAAGGACGAGCTGCGGCAGAAGCGCCGCGATCTCGAGGATACGCTCGCGGAACTCGAACAGGCCGAGGATTCCTGCGTCGAGCGGCTCGCCGAACTCGGGGTCAAGACCTGATTCGACCGCGCAGCCGCGCTGCCGAGTGACAGTGCCGCCGCGGCGGTGTAGTGTCCGCAGCATCGGACTTGTGCCGGAACGGCAGCCGCGCGGGCGATCATCGCCCAATGCCGCCGGCGGGAGGGTCGGAGAAGGGCCATGAGTGAGCTCCGGGCGGCGATCGGCGTGCTGCGACAGTCGGTGTCGCAGGACATTGCCGGTGCCATCGAACGCCTGCTCGCGGACGGATCCGACCGCGATCTCTGCCGGGTCAATGCCGTCGCCTTCGCGGCGGCGCATGGTTTCGACGAGGAGGCGACCGTGGCGGGGTTCCTGCACGCCGCCTCGCTTGGCCTGTTCGACATTTCATGGAACGTGCTGTGTCCGGGCTGCGGCGGGGTGCTCGAGACCAACGCCTCGCTCAAGACCATCGTCAGGGACGCCTATGTGTGCGCGCTCTGCGCGGACAATTACTCGCCGACGCTCGACGAACTCGTCGAGGTGACGTTCACGGTGAGCCCGCGCATCCGGCGCATCGCGGCGCATGCGCCGGAGTCGCTGCCGGTCACCGAATATCTGCGCCAGCTCTACTGGGGATCCGGCGTCGACATCCCCGGCAATTTCGAGCAGGTCCTGGAGGAGATGGTCATCGACACGGCCGAGGTGCCGGCGGGCGAGCGGCTCGTCATGTCGCTGCAGCTTCCGGCCAAGTTTATCATCGTTTTCGAGCCCGTCACCCATGCGGCGCAGTTCATCGACGTGAAGGGCGAGCCGACCCGGGACCGGCAGGCACTTTCGGTCGCCTACGACCGTGAGCACACGCACAGCGCGACCCTGGAGATGCGGCCAGGGCCGGTGCGGATCGCCATCGAGAACAGGACCGGCGTGCGAATCCTGCCGGTCGTGTTCATCGCCGACGATCCGCTGCACGACTTCCTGCATCATCGCCGGCCCTTCCTCACGGCAAAGCGCCTGCTGACCAACCAGACCTTCCGGGACCTTCACAGGACCGAGACGATCGACGTCAATCAGCGGCTGAAGATCACCAGCCTGACCATCCTGTTCACCGACCTGCGCGGCTCCACCGAACTCTACGAGCGTGTCGGAGACCTGAATGCCTTCGACCTGGTCCAGGAGCATTTCCGCATCCTGCAGGAAATCGTCGCGTCGGAAGCCGGCGCGGTGGTGAAGACGATCGGCGACGCCGTCATGGCCGCCTTTCCGACGCCGGGGCGCGCTGTCGCCGCCGCGTTGCGGATGCGCGACGCCATGCGCAGCCTCAACGAGACCTCTGGCCGCGAGGACATGGTGCTGAAAATCGGCGTTCACGAAGGGCCGTGCATCGCGGTGACGATGAACGAGCGGCAGGACTATTTCGGGCAGACGGTGAACATCGCCTCGCGCGTGCAGAACATCGCGACGGAACAGGCGATCTTCGCGACGGCGGCCGTGATCGAAGACACTGCATCGGCGGGGCTGCTGGCCGAGAGAAACCTGTTGCCTTCGCGCCAGGACGTCGCCTTGCGCGGCGTCGATCGCGACGTGCGGATCTTCGCCATTCCTTAAGGACCTCAGAGCCAGCGGCGAACCCGGGCGGCGTAGTCGCGATATTTCTTGCCGAATTGCACGGCCAGCAGCCGTTCCTCCGGCATGATGGCGAGCCGCGTCGTGACGATCGCCGCTACGATGGCCAGAATCGGAAACCAGACGCTGCCGGCGATCATGCCGATGGCGATCACCAGCACCGTGTCGGCCAGATAGATCGGGTTGCGGCTGATCGCGAACGGGCCCGAGGTGACCAGATGGTCGGCGGGCCTGGTCGGCAGCACCGTGGTGCGCGCGCGCGTCAGCGTCCGCAGCGCGGCGATGAAAATGGCGACCGCCGCGACCGCCAGCAGGCCGCCGATCGCGAACAGCAGATCGGACAGCGGCTCGCCGATCCACGGCAGCGGCCAGACGACCGTCAGGACGATCGCCACGGCAATCGCCACCAGATAGAGCAGCGGCGGCCAGGGGATGCGACTGAGCGCAACTTGTTGTCCGGTCACGGTGTCGGCTCCTCCGGCGTCTCCGATTCGACTGCCGCACTGCAATAGCCCGCGGCATCGCTCACCTGGCTGCGCAATGCCGCGTCGGGCGAGGCGGAGAAGAGCTTGGACAATTGCCCGCTCGCCTCCAGTTCGCCCAGCATGCAGGCGCAGTACGCCGCGCAGAATTCCGCATCGCGGGTCTGGCCGCAAGTCGTCTGGCAGGATTGCGTGAAGCGCGCCTGCGGCGGGATCGCCTGGGCCGGGAAAAGCTGCGCGGCGAGCCAGACGCAGCCGATGAGCACCGGCTGGTGAAGCAGGTAGAAGGCGAGGCTGTGGCGGCCCAGAAATCTGAGCCAGCCGAACGGCGGCGCGACTTCCAGCCGGGCGAGGCGTTCGGTCAGGCCATGCCGGATCGCGGCCTGCGCGGCGGCCATGCCGAACGCCACAGCGCCGAACCACGGAAACAGCGGGACATAGTCGTTCGACCTGGGATTGACCGGCGCCAGCCCGAGCCACCACAGCCAGGGCTGGTCGAAGACGGGCGCGCGCAGCCAGAAGGGGACGGCCACGACGATCCCGGCGAGCACGGCGGTGGCCAGCCAGGGCAGGCGGATGAGCGCGAGGCCGAGAAGGCTCGCCAGGGCAATCTGGTGAAGGATGCCGAAGAAGATGAAGCTGTCGGGCGTGGCGAACCAGGTTACGACGCTGATGAGAGCCGCCGCCGCCGCCACCATCGCCCAGCGGCGCCGGAAGCCGCGCCAGCGGATTCCGTCGCGATGCGCCAGCACGAGGCTTACCCCGACGAGGAACAGGAAGCTCGACGCGATGCAGCGGGCAAAGATCTTCCAGCCGCCGGCTGCCGTCAGTCCCGGCATCGCATAGCCGAAGAATTCGAGATCCCAGGTGAAATGGTACAATGCCATCGCCAGCAGAGCGACGCCCCGCGCGGCGTCGATCACGCCGATACGAAGTTTGCCGGCTACTGGTTTTGCGGGGGTTTTGGGTTCAGAATGCATGGGTACCGGTTCGGTCTCGGTAGAGCGTTAGCATGGACCGCGTCCCGGGACGACGCGAAACGGAGACGGCGATGCATCTTGTCGAAGCCAACGGGGCGCGGATCCCGGCGCTCGGGCTGGGCACCTGGACGCTGAAGGGCGACGCCTGCGCGCAGATGGTGGCTCGAGCGCTGGAGGTGGGCTACCGGCACATCGACACGGCGAGCACCTATGGCAACGAGGAGGCGGTGGGGGCGGGGCTGAAGGCATCGTCGGTGCGTCGCGACGAGATCTTCCTCACCACCAAGGTCTGGTACACCGACATCGGCCCCGGCGATCTCGAGCGCGCCGCCGAGGCGAGCCTTCGCCGGCTGGGCGTCGACCATGTCGACCTGCTGCTCATCCACTGGCCGAATCTGCAGATCTCGCTGCGCAAGTCGATCGCCGCGCTGAATGCGGTGCGCGCCGCCGGACTGGCATCCCACATCGGCGTCTCGAATTTCCCGACCGACATGCTCAAGCAGGCGAATGCCTTCTCCGAGGCGCCGCTGGTCTGCAACCAGGTCGAGTATCATCCCTATCTCAGCCAGTCGAAGGTCCAGTCGGTGGCCCGCAGCCTCGGCATGGCGATGGTCTCCTATTGTCCGCTGCACCGTGGCGGCGACCTGTTCCACGAGGCGGTGGTGAGGAATGTCGCGAACTGGCACCAGAAGACCCCGGCGCAGGTGATCCTGCGATGGCACGTGCAGCAGCAGGGCGTCGTCGCCATTCCGCGCACCACCAGGCCCGAACGCCTGGCAGAGAATTTCGCGGTCTTCGACTTCGAACTCGCCAAGTCCGAAATGGCGTCGATTTCCGGGCTGTCGCGGGCCGGACATCGCATCTGCGACTACGAATTCTCGCCCAAATGGGACGCCGCCTGACCGCAGCTTTGGGCCACGCCGCAGAAGGCTGGCGGCCACGACGTCGGCGCGACACCCGCACGTCGTATTCCTGATATCCGCGTCGTGCCGGGCCCGGCAGCCTGGAGCCTCGGTACGAGGATATGATGGTCACGCAGGTCCGGCATCCGATCTGGCTTCCGGAGGTGCGATCGGCCGGCGCAAAGACGTTTGCGACGCTCTACGCGCTCGAATCCTTCGCCCGCGCGACGATTTCCAGCGTGGTGCCGATCCAGGCCTACGAGATCCTGCGCAACGAGCAGGGCGTCTCGATCCTCTACACGGCCGTCGCGATGCTCGGGCTGTCGGCGACGCTGTTCATGCCGATGCTGATCAGCCGTTTCTCGCGACGCTGGGTCTACACGGCAGGCGTCTTCGCCATCGCGCTCGGCTCCGTGCTGTTCGTTTTCCACACGCTTCCGGCTCAGGTCGGCGGCATGCTGCTGCGCGTGATGGGCGCCAGCGCGCTGGCCATCACGCTCAACCTCTACATCATGGACCATATCCGCAAGGCCGACGTCATGCGGGCCGAATCCATCCGGATCACCTGGTCGATGCTGGCCTGGACCGGCGGACCGACGCTCGGCATCCTGCTCTACACGCGGTTCGGCATTCTGGCGCCGCATCTGCTGGTGATCGCGTTCGCGGCGGTGCTGCTCGCCCTGTTCTGGTATTTTCGCCTCTCCGACAATATCGCGATCCGCCCGGGAGTGATCCGGCCCGCCAATCCGCTCAGCAACATCAGGCGCTTCGCGGCTCAGCCGCGGCTGAGGCTGGCCTGGCTGATCGCCTTCGGCCGCTCCTGCTTCTGGACGACCTTCTTCGTCTACGGGCCGCTGCTGATGGTGGTGACGGGGCAGGGGGAGCTGGCCGGCGGCCTGCTCGTTTCGGCCGGAAATGCCCTCCTCTTCACCGGCATCTGGTGGGGCCGCATCGGCAGGCGCTTCGGGCTGCGCAACATCGTCGCCCTCGCCTTCGTGGCGCTTTCCGTCGCGCTCTTCCTCGCGGCGGCGGCCGGCGGTGCGCATCCCCTGCTGGCAGGCGGCCTGCTGCTGATCGGCGCCTTCTTCGCCGTCGCGCTCGACGCGCTGGGCTCGACGCCGTTCATCCGGGCCGTCCGCGTCTACGAGCGGCCCCAGATGTCGGCGGTCTACAGGACGTTCCTGGACCTGTCGGAACTGCTGCCGCCGCTGGTCTACTCGATCGTCCTGGCGTTCTTCGGGATCGGCGCGACCTTCGGGATCCTCGGCATCTTCACGCTGGTCTGCGGCGCGATCGCCTATCGCTACCTGCCACGCTCGATGTAGCCGGCATGCGCGGCGCGCACCCATCGGTGGAAGCGATGCAGGTCGTACTCCTCCGGCATCAGGACGCCGGCCAGGTGCGGCCTTGCGCGTAGTCCCTTCTGGTTGATCTCGCAGATGGCGGCATCCTCATCGAGCACGGCCTTGCCGAAGGACACGATGTTGTCGAGGTCGGGCCGGCCGGCGAGCGTCTCGGCGGGAAAGAGCCATTCGGCGACGAGCTGCGTGCGCTCCGGCCCGAGCGGCAGCAGGCGCACGGTACGCACATAGTCGACATGGCCGACGATGAACATCGACGGCAGGTTCATGGCATAGGTCTGTCCCGCCGCCTGCTCGGCGTCGGTCAGGCCGGGAAACCGGATGGCCAGCGGCTGGCCGTCGCGCGACCAGGTCTGCGCGCCGGTTCGCAGGCCACCCGAAAAGCGCGGCTCGTCATTGTCCGCATGCAGCGCCCAGTCCGGATCGTCATGGCGCGCCATCAGGCCGCGGCCGTAGATCGGCACCAGTTCCGAAAGATGCTTGTGGACGCCGGGGCAGTGCAGGCACTCGTTGAAATTCTCCCAGAAGATCTTCCAGTTGCAGTTCATCACCTTGCTGTAGACATGGCCGGTGGCGAGATCCTCCAGGGGCCAGTTGCCGAGGTCGGCGGACGCCTCGTCGAAGGCCGACGCGGCGCTGCCCTGCGGCGAGGGCGCCAGATTGACGAAGACGAAGCCGCGCCAGACCGAGACGCCGACGCTGTAGAGCGGATAGTCGGCCCTGTCGAAGCCCGGCGGCAGAGACTTCGACGGCACGCGCACCAGATCGCCGCGCAGCGAGTAGGACCAGGCGTGATACGGGCAGGTGAGCAGCCTCGCCTTGAGGCGCCCTTCGCTTTCGCGGCAGAGCTGCGAGCCGCGATGCCGGCAGGTGTTGTGGAAGGCGCGGATGTCGCCACGGTCGTCGCGCAGAACGAGGACTTCCTGCGTCCCGACCGTCACGACACGGTAGTCGAGCGGCTGCGCCAGGTCGGCAGCCCTGCAGACCATGACCCACCCGCGATACCAGATCGCATCGAGGTCCCGCTGATACTCCTCGGCGTTCCAGTAGGCCGATGATGGCAAGGTGGGCTGGAAGCTTGTGAGCCCGTTGTAGAGCGCGTCGCGGCGTGGCTCGGACATGGCTGCGCACCTCCTTGGAGGATGAGCGGATACCCCCGGCAGCCGCTTGTCAATCGCGGCCGCGCCGCCGGGCCTTCCGGCCCGCCGCGGCCTGCGCTATCGCTGGCATCGCGGAGCGGGGACGCGATGTCGAACCGAATCATGATGCTGACCGAGGATCTCGTGGCGCGCTGCCACCGGGTCCTCGACGATGCCGGCCCTGAACCGGGGCAGCCGCATCTCGAAGAAGGCGACTATCGCGAAATCGTCAGCGAGATCCTTTCGCGGCGCCCGCAGGGGCAGCCCTTCTGGCTCTTCGCCTACGGCTCGCTGATCTGGAAGCCGGAAGTGCCGCATGCCGGGGAACGGATCGCCACGGCGCGGGGCTATCACCGGGCCTTCTGCATCCGGCTGCGCCGCTGGCGCGGGACCCTGGACCGGCCCGGCCTGATGATGGGCATGGCACGGGGCGGACAGTGCAAGGGAATGGCGCTCCGTCTCGACGAGGGCGGGATCGAGGCGACCGTCGACAGGCTCGTCCGGCGTGAGATGACGGCCAAGCCGTCGACCTACCGCCCGACCTGGGTGGGGCTGCAGAGCGACGAGGGACCGCTCACCGCGCTCGCCTTCGTCGTCAACCCGCAGGGCCGCACCTATGCCGGCAAGCTCGACGAGCACGAGGTGGCGGAGATCCTCGCACGGGCCTGCGGTCATGTCGGTTCCGGCGCCGACTATCTGTTCAACACGGTGCGCAACCTCGAGTCGCTCGGCATCCACGATCGCGGCCTCTGGCGGCTTCAGGAACTCGTCGCGGCGGAAATACGAGCGATGCCGCCGGCGGCAGAGGCACGATAGGACCGGCCGAAGGCAGGATTTGCTTTGCGGCGGGCAGCGTTTCGTCCTATGGTCCGGTGTCGTCGGTTTCCGAGGGAACCAGAGGGAATGCGGTGCGGGCCTTGCCCAAATCCGCGGCTGCCCCCGCAACTGTAGTCGGCGAGCCTGACCCGAATGCCACTGGCGCCTGCGCCGGGAAGGCGGGAACCGGGCGCTGAGCCGAGAGCCAGGAGACCTGCCGGCGACGAAGGTGGACAAGCAATGCCCTCGGGTGGAGGGCGAAAGGAAAGCATATGACGACCGCTACATCGTCCCTCGGCGCCTCGGCCTCTTCGCAATCGCGCCTCATCGCTCTGGCCTGCGCGGCGCTGCTCGGCGTCTTCCTGGTCGGCTTCACCGGCTTCTCGCATATCGAGGCCGTCCACAACGCCGGCCACGATTATCGCCATTCGATGGCGTTTCCCTGCCACTGACGGGAAGCCGACATCATGACCCTGTTTCGCAACGTCGTGCTCGTCGCGGCGGTGGCGGGGCTTGTCGCGGGCATCATCCTTGCCGCGATCCAGTCCTTCGCAACCGTTCCGCTGATCCTTCAGGCTGAAGTCTTCGAATCGTCCGGTGGCGGCAATCATCACGATGCCGCCGCCGCGCCTGCCGCCGAACAGGCCGCGCCCGCGCAGGAGCCGGCCGCCGCCGAAGAGGAGGAGGGCTGGGGTCCGGCCGACGGATTCGAGCGCTTCGCCTACAACGTGCTTGCCAATTCCGTCAGCGGCATCGGCTTCGCGCTGCTGCTGGTCGTCGCATCGGAATTCGCCGGCGGCATCGCCGGCTGGCGCCAGGGCATCTTCTGGGGCATGGGCGGCTTCGCGGTGTTCACGCTGGCGCCGGGCCTCGGCCTGCCGCCGGAGCTGCCGGCCATGCCTGCCGCCGATCTCGCCGCAAGGCAGGTCTGGTGGATCACCACGGTGGTGGCGACCGGTGCCGGACTCGCGCTGATCGCCTTCCGGCGCTCGATCGTCGCCGCCGTGATCGGCGTGGCGCTGATCATTGCGCCGCACCTCATCGGGGCGCCGCAGCCGGACAGCTTCGAATCGCCGATACCGGAGGCGTTGCATCATCAGTTCGTCGTCGCCGTGACGCTGACCAACCTGGTGTTCTGGCTGGTGCTCGGGATGGCCGTCGGAGTGGTGCGCGGCAAAGTGACGGGAACCGCGACGGGCCTGCGCGACAGCTTTGCCTGACGGCGCCTCACTGACACTGGTCCTCGGCGGGGCACGCTCCGGAAAGAGCCGTCACGCCGAGGCGATGGTCACCGCGTTTCCTGTGCCGTGGACCTATGTCGCGACGGCGCAGGCGTTCGACGACGAGATGCGCGAGCGCATCGCGCTGCATCGCGCACGGCGCGGTGATGGCTGGCAGACTGTCGACGCGCCGCTCGATCTTGTCGAAACGCTCGTGGCGCAACCGGTCGGGCGGCCGGTTCTGGTGGATTGCCTGACGCTCTGGCTGACCAATCACATGCTGGCCGGACACGATGTCGAGGCCGAATGCGCGCGGCTTGCCGCCGTGCTGGAAAGTCCGCGCGGGCCGTGGGTGGTGGTTTCCAACGAGGTCGGGCTGGGGATCGTGCCGGACAATGCGCTGGCGCGCCGGTTCCGCGACGCCGCCGGAAGGTTGAACCAGCAGGTCGCAGCCGTCGCCGACCGCGTTGTCCTGACGGTTGCCGGCCTGCCGATGCAGGTGAAATGAGATGAAGACGGTCACCGACGAGGAAGCAGCCCGCCACAAGGCCAAGATGGCCAAGCGCAAGGCGGTGCAGGATGCCGAGGTCGCATCGAAGACGGTCGAAAAGGGCCTGCTGATCGTCAACACCGGTCCCGGCAAGGGCAAGACGACGGCGGCCTTCGGGCTGGCGCTGCGGATGCTCGGCCACGGCAAGCGCGTCGGCGTCGTGCAGTTCGTCAAGGGGGCGTGGCACTCAGGAGAACGCGACGCCTTCGCCGCGTTCGGCGACCGCGTCGTCTGGCACTCGATGGGCGAGGGTTTCACCTGGGAGACGCAGGATCTGGCACGCGACATCGCCGCCGCCCAGGCCGCCTGGGCGAAGGCCGGGGAACTGCTCGCCGATCCGACGATCGGGCTCGTCGTCCTCGACGAACTCAACATCGCGCTGCGCTACGACTATCTCGATCTCGTGTCGGTGGTCGAAACACTCAAGGGACGGCGCGGCGACCTGCACGTCGTGGTCACCGGGCGCAACGCCAAGCCGGCACTGGTGGAAGCCGCCGATCTCGTGACCGAAATGGGAGCGACCAAGCACCATTTCGCGGCAGGCGTGAAGGCGCAGCAGGGGATCGAGTTCTGAGAGCCGCCTGGAAATTGCGTGAGGGTGGGCCGCAAACGGCGATTTCTGCGCTTCCGGTGCTCACGTACCCAAAGCCCAGCAGGGCATCGAGTTCTGAGGTTCAAGCCATGAACCAGGAAAGGGCGGCGGCCCCGCCGATCAGCGCGACGATAAGCAGGTCTGCGGTCCAGTAGAGCCGCAAGGCGCGGCGAATGTCCGCGGCGGCGGCCTCGCGCAGGCCGCCTTCGCCCATGAAGGCATCATCGACGGTCACGCCGCCATAGACGCGCGGACCGGCAAGCGCCAGGCCGAGCGCCCCGGCCATGGCGGCTTCCGGCCAGCCGGCGTTGGGCGAGCGGTGTCTTGCGGCGTCGCGCCGGACGGCGCGCCAGGCGGCGCCGGGGCGGGCTCCGGGCACCGCGAAGGCCGCGACGACGACCAGAAGGCCGGTCAGTCGCGAGGCAGGCAGGTTGATCAGGTCGTCGAACCGCGCCGCTGCCCAGCCGAACGCCGCGTGGCGTGGCGTGCGATGGCCGATCATCGAGTCGGCGGTGTTGGCCGCCTTGTATCCCAGCCCGCAGCCGAAGCCGCCAACCGCGAGCCAGAAGGCCGGCGCGACGATGCCGTCGGAGAAATTCTCGGCCAGGCTCTCGATCGCGGCCCGGCAGACGGCCGGCTCGTCGAGGCGGTCGGGATCGCGCCCGACGATCATCGAGACGGCCTTCCTGCCGCCGGCGAGCCCATCCGCCTCAAGGGCTTCGGCGACCGCCTTGACGTGGGCGGCGAGGCTGCGCTGGGCGATCAGGCTGCTGGAGAGGACGCCGAGGACGACCAGACCGACGGTTCCGCCGCCCAGCCAGGCCTCGATCAGCCAGCCGGCGACCGCGACAGGAACGACGATGACGATGAGGGCGAAGAGGCCGGCCGCGCGGCGCATCGCGAATGTCGCATCGGGACGGTTCAGAAGGCGGTCGAGCCAGCCTATAAGGGCACCGATCCAGATGACCGGGTGGCCGATCCATTTCACCAGCCTGTCCGGATAGCCGAAGGCGAGTTCCATCAGGAGCGACAGGAAGGCAAGCGGAGCAGACATGATGGCGGGAGGCGGAATGGCTGTCGGGAAGATCGGGGACCATGGCGGCAGTCTGGAGCGGGCCCGGCGTCTGTTTCCCGACGCGCCGGCGCCCTTCGTCGACCTGTCGACAGGGATCAATCCAAACCCCTATCCGCTTTTCGACCTGCCCGCCACCGCCTTTACCCGGCTGCCGGAACAGGGACGGCAGAATCGGCTGGTCGATGCGGCGGTCGCCGCCTACGGCGCGCCGTCGGCGTTGAACGCCGTGGCGGCTCCCGGCACGCAGATCCTGCTGCCGCTGGTCATGGGACTCGTCGCGCCGGGCAGGGCGATGATCCTCGGTCCGACCTATGCCGAGCATGCGCGGGCGGCGCACCTTGCCGGCCACCGCGTCGAGGACGCCCGGTCGCTGGATGCGCTCGGGGCTGCCGATCTCGCGGTGGCGGTGAATCCGAACAATCCGGACGGGCGGGTCTGCTCGCGCGCGGAGCTTCTCCACCTGGCCGACCGCCTGTCGGCACGCGGGGGCCTTCTGGTGGTCGACGAGGCGTTCATGGATGTCGGCCCGAAGTCGGAATCCGTTGCCGCGGATGCCGGTCGCCCTGGTCTCGTCGTCCTCAAATCCTTCGGCAAGTTCCATGGGCTGGCCGGGATCCGGCTCGGCTTCGCCATTGCGCACACTTCATTGGCGCAGCGTCTCGGCGACCTTCTGGGGCCATGGGCAGTCAGCGGACCGGCGCTCGAGATCGGCATCCGGGCGCTCGAAGACACGGCGTGGCGCGACAGCATGCTGATCGCCCTGGCGGAGCAGGCCGCCCGCCTGGACGCCCTGCTGTCAGCAGCCGGGTTCGGGCCGGTTGGCGGTACGCCGCTGTTCCGCTACATCGAGACGGCCGATGCACAAGCGCTGTTCGGCGCCTTGGGCCGGCGCGGCATCCTGGTCCGCAGCTTCGCCTGGAGCGACAGGGCGCTTCGGCTCGGACTGCCGGGCGGGGAGGACGCGTGGCAGCGCCTGGACGAGGCGCTGCGCTCGTACAAGGGCGGGAGGGTTGCCTGATGATCTATGTCTGTCCGCTCGGCAAGGTGAACGAGACCGTCGCCGCGACGGGGGCGGAGCGGCTGCTCTCCCTCCTGGCGGAGGGGACGGCGATGACCCGGCCCGCCTCGATCCGTCCGGACGACCATCTGCTGCTGTCGATGCACGACATCGCCGAAGCGCGTGACGGCCTGACGCTGCCGGCCGAAGCCCACATCCGCTCGGTGATCGATTTCGCCACCGCATGGGATCGCCGCAGGCCGCTGGTGATCAATTGCTTCGCCGGGATCAGCCGGTCGACCGCCTCGGCCTATATCGTCGCGGCCGCGCTGGCGCCACAGCGCGACGAGATGGAGCTCGCCCTGACGCTGCGCGCGCTTTCGCCCTCGGCGACGCCCAATCCGCGGCTGATCGCCCTGGCCGATGCGCTGCTCGGGCGGCAGAACCGGATGGTGGAAGCCATCGCCTCGATCGGGCGCGGCGCCGAAGCGTTCGAAGGCACGCCCTTCTGCCTCAGGATCGATGTGTAGCAGGGCGGCTGATGTAAGATTTGGTGCGTCCTTCGAGGCTCGCTTCGCTCGCACCTCAGGATGAGGATGGTAGGCGCCTTGCCGAAAAGTTCGAAGCCGAGAACGCCGGCGGCTCGGTCGCGACAGCATCAATGAAGCGTGGTGCCTGATCGGGCCGCTTGCGCTGCCCTCCCTCATCCTGAGGTGCGAGCGAAGCGAGCCTCGAAGGACGCACCCCGACCAAGCCGCGATCGTCAAGCAATCCAGTCGGCGAGCCGCGCCTTGCGGACATCTTGCAGCAGTCGGATGAAGCCGTCGGCCTGATGCCCGGCGGTCAGCCGGCCCTTTTCGGCCGTGGCGATCGAGGCGTCGCCGACGACTCCGTTCTCGTTCAGGTCGCTGGCGATCCAGGCGAAGGCGTGGGTGCCGGTCTGGCGCAGAAGGTCGAACGTTCGTTCGGCCCGGGCCACGTTCGACACGAAGTTTGCCGCCTTCGACATGTCGACGAGGTCGGGACGGAAATGCAGCATCAGCGACGTCTCGACGTCGCCGCCGTGGATGCCGTGGCGGTCCTCCAGTTCGGTGTACATGCCGGCCGGGCGGCCAAAGCGCTGCCAACTGGTCTTGACCGCCAGCATGTCGAAGGCGACGCGCAGTTCGCGCGCGACGATGCCCATGATCTCTTCGTTGCCGCCGTGCGAATTGACGAAGATGATCTTGCGCACGCCGGCGCGCGCGACCGAAGCGCCGAGATCGGCCCACGACTGTACGGCGGCGAGCGGGGTCAGCGTCAGGGTTCCGGGAGCGCGGACATGCTCGTTCGATTTGCCGACCGCCTGAATGGGCAGGATGCGGATGTCGAGATCGCCCGGCAGGCGCGCGATCACCGTCTCCAGCATGCCCTGCATGATCGTCGTGTCGGTCGAGACCGGCAGGTGCGGGCCGTGCTGCTCGATCGCTGCCACGGGCAGGACCGCGATCGTCGCCTCGGGGTCGATCGAGGCATATTCGGTGGTGCGGTAATCGCCCCACCAGACGCGGCGTTTGGGTGTCATGGAGCTCTCCGAAGTGTCGCGATCAGCCTTATGGCCGGCGGCGATGAGGCGCAATTGCCTTGCAGGCCGCCGGGCTCGGCATGAGGGCGTGCTACCTGTGCGGCCCGCGCGGCATGTCGGCCTTCGCAGCAGCCGTCACCTCGACCTCGACCTTGAATTCCGGCCGCGTGAAGCCGGCCACGATGAGCAGGGTGGAGGCGGGAGGATCGACCGGGAAAAGCCTGTCGCGCACGTCCATGTAGGCGCGCATGTGGGCGCGGTCGGTGACGAAGGCGTTGATCCGCACCACGTCGGCCAGCGTCATGCCTGCCTCGGCGAGGATCGCGGCGATGTTGGCGAAGCAGAGTTCCGCCTGCGCGCCGGCATCCTCGGGGATGATTTCGTCCGGCCCGATGCCGAGCTGGCCGGACGTCAGCACCAGCCGCATGCCGGGCGGCACCTCGACGCCGTGGCTGTATCTCGCGAAGGGCGGCCGGATGCTGGCGGGGGCGAGGATGCGGGGCATGGCGATCTCCGGTGTGGCCCGCAGGGTAGGGAAGGCGTCGTTTTGCTGCAAGCGACGGGTGAGTGTGTCGAGATCCCCGGAGGGGCGCTGCAGGATGGGTCGATGGACGATTCACTCGATCGACGTCGGCAGGGAGCCGGCCGGTGAACGGAGGTTCCCGACGCCTGCGCGGACGGCGCGGGCATGATGGACAGCAGCCCGGAAAATATGCACGATGATTCTCCAGAAGGCAGAGCCGGACACTCCCGGCCGGCGTCGTGGCGCGGGATCCGCCGGGACGCCGGCCGCGGACGGTGGCATGCGACTTGCTTCGAAATCCGTGACTTGAAGCGCCGTGCGATCGCCGCGCGGTCGAAATGAGGGTGGTGTCGATGACTGGAACGGTTCTGAGATATTCTGTCGCCGCGGCCGCGTTGCTGGCCACGGGGCTCGCCGCCTCGGCGAACGAGAAGGTGACCTTCGGCACCAACTGGCTCGCCCAGGCCGAGCATGGCGGCTACTACCAGTCCGTCGCCGACGGCACCTATGCCGCCTGCGGCCTCGACGTCACCATCATGCAGGGCGGGCCGCAGGTGAGCGGGCGGCCGCTGCTGCTCGCCGGCAAGATCGACTTCTACATGGGCGGCAACATGCAGCAGGCGTTCGACGCGGTGGCGCAGAACATCCCGCTGCGCGTCGTGGCCGCCGACTTCCAGAAGGAGCCGCAGGTCGTCATGTCGCATCCCGGCGAGGGGCTGGACACGTGGGAAGACCTGCCCAAGGCGGAGCAGTACATCATCGGCGACGAGGGCGCGCAGAGCTTCCTGCTCTGGATGGCGACCGAATACGGCTTCGACCTCGGAAAGCGCGTGCCCTACACCTACAATTCGGCGCCCTTCCTGGCCAACAAGAAGTCGATCCAGCAGGGCTACGTGACCTCCGAGCCGTTCGCGATCGAGAAGGAAGGCGGCTTCGTGCCGAACCAGTTCCTGCTCGCCGATTACGGCTACAGCACCTATTCGACGACGATCGAGACGATGCAGGACACGATCGACAAGCGGCCCGAGGTGGTCAAATGCTTCGTCGAAGGTTCCGCCAAGGGCTGGTACAACTACCTCTACGGAGACAACAAGGCGGCCAACGATCTGATCAAGAAAGACAATCCGGACATGTCGGATGACCAGCTCGCCTTTTCGCTGTCTCAGCTTAAGAAGTTCGGCATCGTCGATTCGGGAGACGCCGAGAAGCTCGGCATCGGTGCGATGACCGACGCCCACATCCAGGACTTCTACGACAAGATGGTCAAGGCGAAGGTTCTGCCGGAGGGCATCGACATCAAGAAGAGCTACACGCTCGACTTCGTGAACAAGGGCGTCGGCATGGATCTGAAGAAGTAAGCGCAATTCATGCTGAGACAGGCGTCGGCGCAGGCGCGACGGAACGAAAGCAGCGCTGTGCCGCCGCCTAGATCGCTCCCAAAGCGCGCAGCAAGGTCATTGCGTCATGCCCGGGCTTGTCCCGAGCATCCGCGTACATCGGCACAACTCGACGCCGGCAGATCATCCTCGGGACAAGCCCGAGGATGACGGCAGCGGGAATTGCACCCTTGGTCGACGATCCGGGCAGTGGTGCGCCGCTGCTCTCTCTGCGTTCAGTGGGCAAGACCTTTTCCAACGGTGTTGCCGCGCTTGACGATGTCAGCCTGACCATAGGCGAGGGGGATTTCATCAGCCTGCTCGGCCCGTCCGGTTGCGGCAAATCCACGGCGCTGCGGCTGATTGCCGGGCTCTCCTCGCCGACGATCGGGACGGTCGAATGGCATAAGCAACTCGGCTCGGATTGCGTCGGCTTCGTCTTCCAGGAACCGACGCTGCTGCCCTGGGCGAACGTCTTCGACAACATCTGGCTGCCGCTGCGGCTGAAGGGCATGTCGCGCCGGCAGGCCGAGCCGGCGATCCGCGATCTCCTCGATCGCGTGCGGCTTTCGGGGTTCGATAAGGCGATGCCGCGCGAACTCTCCGGCGGCATGAAGATGCGCGTTTCCATCGCCCGCGGCCTGGTCACCAGGCCGCGGCTGCTGCTGATGGACGAGCCCTTCGCGGCCCTCGACGAGATCACGCGGTTCCGCCTGAACACCGACCTGCTGGAACTGTGGCGGGAAGAGCGGTTCACCGTCGTCTTCGTCACCCACAGCGTGTTCGAGAGCGTGTTCCTGTCCAACCGCGTCGTCGTCATGGCGGCGCGGCCCGGCCGGGTGTTTCGCGAACTCGACGTCGCGGCGCCCTATCCGCGCGGCGAGCCCTTCCGCACGTCGCCGGAATATGCCGCGCTGTGCCGCGAGACATCGGACGTGCTGGGCGAGGCCATCCACCTCAATCCGGGAGCGGGCGATGACGGCCATTGAGGCGCGGCCGGGCATCGTTCTCGACGCCGAGGAGCGCCGACGGCTGCGCGGCGCGCGCGCCGAGCGAATCGGCCGCTGGGTGCTGCCCGTCGCCATCATGATCCTCGCCATCGGGCTGTGGGACCGGATCTGCGTGTGGAACGAGATCCCGCAATACATCCTGCCACGGCCGGGCGTGGTGCTGCAGACGCTGTGGAAGGATGCCGTACTGCTGTTCGGCTCGCTGATGGTGACGCTGCGCATCACCTTTCTCGGGCTGGCGCTGGCGGTGGCGGGCGGTGTCGGGCTGGCGGTCCTGTTCACCCAGTCGAAATGGGTGGAAATGTCGCTTTTTCCCTTCGCCATCGTCTTGCAGGTGACGCCGATCGTGGCGATTTTCCCGCTGATCAACATCTATGTCGACAACCAGACCGCCAAGCTCCTCCTGTGTTCGTGGATCGTCGCCTTCTTCCCGATTCTTTCGAACACGACGCTCGGCCTCAATTCGGTGGATCGCAATCTCATCGACCTGTTCAAGCTCAACGGCGCGACGCGCTGGCAGCAGCTCTGGCACCTCAGGCTGCCGGCGGCGATGCCCTATTTCCTCGGCGGGCTGAAGATCGCCGGCGGCCTGTCGCTGATCGGCGCCGTGGTGGCGGAATTCGTGGCCGGCGCCGGCGGGCAGTCGTCGGGCCTCGCCTCGCGCATCATCGAGGCCGGCTATCGGCTCAACGCGCCGCGGCTGTTCGCCGCGCTGTTCCTGATCTCGGTGACCGGTATCGTCATTTTCCTGGTGCTGACGCTGGTGTCGCACCTGATCCTGCGGCGCTGGCACGAGAGCGCGCTGAGGCAGGAGCGGTAAGCTGCCCCCGATGATGGTTTCTCGCGGCTGTACCCCCCTCTGTCCTGCCGGACATCTCCCCCTCAAGGGGGGAGATCGGCTGTGGCGAACACTGTCGCCTTTGCTGGACAGACAACGAGATGCGTGGATAGTTCCGCTGCCGATCTCCCCCCTTGAGGGGGAGATGGCCGGCAGGCCAGAGGGGGGTGCGGTGGTGCGGGACGCTCGCTTCCCGCAGACCGGCTCATGACCGCGCCAAAAATCCCGACCTCCGGCTGGTATGTGCTCGGCAATGCGCGGGTGCACGGATCGACCGCGCCGGGTGTCGGCGGGCCGCTCGATCGCGACGGCTTCGTCAAGGTGGACATCGCCGTCTCGGATGGTGCGATCACCGGCATCGCACCGCGGGGCGATCGCCCGCAGCCGCCGCGCACGGTCGACCTCGCAGGACGCATCGTGCTGCCGGGTTTCGTCGACTGCCACACCCATATCGACAAGGGCCATATCTGGCCGCGCATGCCCAACCCCGACGGCACCTTCATGGGGGCGCTGGACGCCGCCGGGTCGGACCGGCTGGTGCGCTGGCGGGCCGACGACGTGGCGCGGCGCATGGATTTTTCCCTCCGCTGCGCCTATGCGCACGGCACCGTCGCACTGCGCACGCATCTCGATTCCGTCGCACCGCAGGAGACCATTTCCTGGCCGGTCTTCGAGCAGATGCGCGAGGCCTGGCGCGGGCGCATCGACCTGCAGGCGGCAAGCCTGGTCGGCATCGAGTCGGTGCGCGAAACGGCGTGGTTCGCGGCGCTGGCGGCGCGCGTGGCAAAGGCGAGCGGCATTCTCGGCGCCGTCACCTACATGGTGCCCGACCTCGACGAGCTGCTCGATCGCGTCTTCTCGGCGGCGATCGAGCATGGTTTGGACCTCGACTTCCATGCCGATGAAACCGGCGAGCCCACGGCAGTCTCGCTGCGGCGCATCGCCGAGGCGTCGCTTCGCCACCGCTTCGAGGGCAGGATTCTCGTCGGCCATTGCTGCGCGCTGGCGCGCCAGCCCGACAGAGAGGTGGAGCAGACGCTCGACCTCGTGGCACGCGCCGGGCTGGCCGTCGTCTCGCTGCCGATGTGCAACCTCTATCTGCAGGACCGGCGGCAGGACAGAACGACGCCCAGATGGCGCGGGGTGACGCTGCTGCACGAGATGAAGGCGCGGGGCATCAAGGTCGCCGTGGCGTCGGACAATACGCGCGATCCGTTCTACGCCTATGGCGATCTCGACATGCTGGAGGTCTACCGCATGGCGACGCGTATTGTTCACCTCGATCATCCCGTCGGCGACTGGCCAATGGCAGTGTCGGCGACGCCGGCGCAGGTGATGGGGCTGCATGGGTGGGGTAGGCTGACGCCGGGCAGCAAGGCGGATTTCGTGATCTTCAAGGGGCGTAGCTGGACGGAGCTGCTGTCGCGGCCCGAATCCGACAGGATCGTGGTGCGCGCCGGACGGGCCATCCGCCGCGAGCTGCCCGACTATGCCGAACTCGACGACCTGATGGGGGGAGCATGGACATCGAAGCCCTGAAGGCCGATCTCGCCGGGCTCAAGATCGAGGACAATCCGGCGATCGTCCAGCAGAAGAGCCGCGACTTCTACTGGTACAGCCCGGTGCTCAAGCGGCAGCTCGATGCGGTGAGCGGCGACCTCGTCGTCTCGCCGAAGGACGAGGCCGAGGTGATCCGCGTGCTCGCCGCCTGTCACAGGCACGGCGTGCCGGTGACCCCGCGCGGAACCGGCACCGGCAATTACGGCCAGGCCATGCCGCTGTCGCGCGGCGTCATCCTCAGCCTTGCCGAGATGAGCGCCGTGACGGCGATCGCGCCGGGACGCGTCGTCTGCGGACCGGGAGCGATCATCGCCGACATCGACAAGGCGACGCGGGCCCACTCGGGGCAGGAGCTCCGGATGCATCCGTCGACCTATCACACGGCGTCGGTCGGCGGGTTCATCGCCGGCGGGTCGGGCGGCGTCGGCTCGATCAATTTCGGCGGGCTGCGCGACTTCGGCAATGTGCTCAGGCTGCGCGTCGTGACCATGGAGGCCGAGCCGAAGGTGCTGGAACTGACCGGCGAGGATCTGCACAAGGTGACGCATGCCTACGGCACCAACGGCATCATCACCGAGGTCGAGATGCCGCTGACGGCGGCCTACGACTGGGTCGACGTGATCGTCGGCTTCGACACTTTCTCCGCCGCGGCGCGCTACGGCAATGCGCTGGCCTGCCAGGACGGTCTGCTGACCAAGCTGATCACGCCGATCGCCGCGCCGGCGCCGTGGCTCTATTTCAAGCGCCACCAGAGGTTCCTCAAGCAAGGCCAGAGCATCGTCGTGTGCATGGTGGCGCCGCATGCGCTCGACGCCTTCCGCGCCTTCACGCGGCGCGAGAAGGGCGAGATCGTCTTCGACGCCTCGCAGGTCGCCGACCGCAAGGGCCTGCCGCCGGCTTACGAACTCGCCTGGAACCACACGACGCTCAGGGCGCTGCGCGTCGACCCGGCGATCACCTATCTGCAGTCGCTCTATCCCTTCCCCAACCAGCTCGAGCTGGTGGATCGCATCGAGGCGATGATTCCGGGCGAACTGACGAGCCATCTGGAGTTCGTGCGCTTCGACGGCAACATCACCTGCTTCGGCCTGCCGCTGATCCGCTTCACGACCGAGGAGCGGCTGGAGGAAATCATCCGCATGCACGAGGGCGCGGGCTGCCCGGTCTTCAATCCGCATCGCTACACGCTGGAGGAGGGCGGCATGAAGCAGACCGACGAGGTGCAACTCGCCTTCAAGCGGCAGGCCGATCCGCAGGGCCTGCTCAACCCCGGCAAGATGATCGCCTGGGAGAACCCGGAGTATGACTATCGCAGCGGCAAGGTGTTTTTGTTCAGGGGACTGGAGATGGCGGGGTAGGGCGCATGCTCTCGATAGGCTTGGTAGGCCCTCTGCGTTGCCCCCCTCTGTCCTGCCGGACATCTCCCCCACATGGGGGGAGATTGGCCGTCATCAATGCTTGCGCCAATCACCAAAGCTGCAGGATCGGCGGCAACGTCAAAGCTGCTGATCTCCCCCCTCGTGGGGGAGATGTCCGGCAGGACAGAGGGGGGCAACGTAGAGAGCCGGCCTCCGGGATGCGCTCCAGCGACTGGACAGGACGAACATGAACATCCTCGTCCTCCACGCCCATCCGGTCGAGACCAGCTTCAACGCCGGGCTGCACCGGCTGATCGTCGAGCGGCTGCGGGCGAGGGGGCATGTCGTCGACGACTGCGATCTCTATGCCGAAGATTTCGATCCGCGGCTCTCCCGCGCCGAGCGGCTGGCCTATCACGATCCGCGCAGCGCCGACGAGGCGATCGCCCCCTATGTGGCGCGGCTGATGGCGGCCGAGGGGCTGGTGCTGTGCTTCCCAGTCTGGAACTACGGCTATCCGGCGATCCTGAAGGGCTTCTTCGACCGCGCCTTCCTGCCCGGCGTGTCGTTCCGGCTGGTCGACGGCAAGGTGCGACCGTCGCTGCACAACATCCGCAGGGTGGCGGCGGTCACCAGCTACGGCGGCAGCCGCTTCCGCGCCTGGCTGATGGGCGACCCGCCGCGCAAGCTGATCCACCGGCTGATGCGCTCGACGGTGAAGCCCGGCGCCTCGGTGAGCTATCTGGCGCATTATTCGATGAACCTCTCGACGGATGCCTCGCGCGCCGCCTTCATGCGGCGAGTGGCGGAGAGGATGGACGGGTTCTGATGCGGGTGCTGGTCGTCTATTGCCATCCGGTGCCGGAGAGCTTTTGCGCGGCGATCCGCGACGTGGCGCTTCGCGTGCTGACGGCGGCGGGGCACGAGATCCGGCTGACCGACCTCTATGCCGAAGGCTTCGACCCGGTCATGCCGCGCCAGGAGCGACAGAGCTACAACGAGCGCGCGCCGGATGACCCGGCCCTCATACCCCATATTGACAACCTCAAATGGGCGGAGGCCATCCTCTTCATCTATCCGACCTGGTGGTACGGCCTGCCGGCGATGCTCAAGGGCTGGCTGGACCGGGTCTGGGCGCTCGACGTGGTGTTCAGGCTGCCGCCCGGCGGCAAGGGCCGCATCACCTCGCTGATGACGCATGTCACCAAGGTCGGCATCATCACCACCTGCGGCGCGCCGCTCTGGTGGTCGATCCTCATCGGCCAGCCGGGCCGCAAGACCATCCTGCGCGGCATGCGGGCGCTGTGCGCGAAACGTTGCCGGACAATGTTCCTGGCGCACTATCTGATGGATGCGTCCAGCGATGCGACGCGGGCGGCGTTCCTGAGGAAGGTGGAGCGGAAAATAGCGAGATTTTGACGGGCGAAGCCCTTACTCGAACAACTCGGCATGCGTTCCGGCCCGCACGAAATTGATCCGGTTTTCCTCGATCTGGTAGATAAGCAGAAAATCGCCGCCGATATGACACCGCGATGATCGGCCCACTCGCCTTTCAACGGGTGATCCAGCCATTCGGGGCCGAGAGGCTCGTCGTTTCCAACGAGCAGCAGCATGACTTCCTTCAACTGCCGCATATTGTATCGCCCGGATCGGGAAAGTCGTTCCCAATCCTTGTAAAAGGCTTTGGTATAGCCGGCAGCTCGCGGCAACGAAGTCCGCTTGTTATCCGCGGGCTTTTTTGTCGAGGGCATCGATCAGGTCTCGGCCGTCGCCGAAGCGCGAGCGCCGCTCCTTCATCATCGCGCGGGATTCCTCCATGGCGGCCCGCGTCTCGGCATTGGGTATCTTGAGGTCGAACGGCAGGGCCTTGTCCCTGGCGACACGGGTCAGCGTCATGCGCACGACGTCGGACACGGTCAGTCCCATCTCGGCGAGAACCGCCGCAGCTTCATCCTTGAGGGCCTCGTCGATGCGCGCACGCACAAAGGCAGTTGCAGCCATTGATGCCTCCTGTGCAAAAAATGTAGCTCAAGTGAGCTACATTCTCAAGGAGCCCTACATCCGTACCCGCTCCGCCCTCGGGTCGTATATCGGCCTGAGCGAAGCCTCCGCGGCGAAACGTTCGCCGGCGATCTCGATCTCGTAGGACGAGGCGAGCACGTCCGGCTCGCTCTGCCCGGCGCAGGGCACGTAGCCCAGCCCGATCGCCCCGCCGAGATGGTGGCCGTAATTGCCGGAGGTGATCGTGCCGACGATTTTTCCGTCGCGGAGGATCGCCTCGTTGTGGAAGAGCAGCGGTTCTGGATCCTTGAGGCGAAACTGCACGAGCCGGCGGCTCAATCCGGCATCCTGTTTGCGCAGTACCGCGTCGCGGCCCAAAAAATCGCCCTTGGCGGTCTTCACTGCGAAGCCGAGTCCGGCCTCCAGCACATGGTCCTCGTCGGTGATGTCGTGGCCGAAATGGCGGAACGCCTTTTCGATGCGGCAGGAATCCAGCGCATGCAGCCCGCAGAGCTTCAGGCCGACATCCGCGCCGGCGTGCTCGATCGCCTCGAAGACATGCGCCGCCTGGTCGGTCGAAACATAAAGCTCCCAGCCGAGCTCGCCGACATAGGTGACGCGATGCGCGCGAGCCAGGCCCATGCCGATCTCGATCTCCTGAAACGTCCCGAAAGGATTGGCATCGTTGGAGAAATCGTTGGGGCTCAGCTTTTGAATCAAGTCGCGGGAACGGGGCCCCATCAGGCAGAGCACGCTCTCGGCCGCGGTCACGTCGGTGATGACGACGAACTGGTCATCCAGATGCTTGCGCAGCCAGGCGAGGTCACGCCGCAGCGTCGCGCCGGGCACGACCAGCAGGAAGGCGGTCTCTGACAGGCGCGAGACGGTCAAGTCGCTCTCGATGCCGCCGCGGCCGTTGAGCATCTGGGTGTAGACGATGCGGCCGGGCTCGACATCCATCTGGTTGGCGCAGACGCGCTGCAGGAAACGCAGCGCGTCGCGGCCCTCGACGCGGATTTTTCCGAACGACGTCATGTCGAACAGGCCGACGCCGTTCCTCACCGCCAGATGCTCGTCGCGCTGGTTGGCGAACCAGTTCTGGCGCTTCCACGAATAGCGGTACTGGCGCTCCTGGCCGTCCTGCGCGAACCAGTTGGCGCGCTCCCAGCCGGCGACTTCGCCGAACACCGCGCCGCGCGCCTTCAGATGTTCGTGCAGCGGCGAACGGCGGACGCCGCGCGCGGTGGCAACCTGGCGGTAGGGGAAATGGTCGGCGTAGAGCAGGCCGAGCGTCTCGCTGACGCGCTCCTTCAGGTAGAGCCGGTTCTTCTGGAAGGGCTGGGCGCGGCGGATGTCGACCTCCCAGAGATCGAAGGGCGCCTCGCCGTCGTTGATCCACTGCGCCAGCGCCATGCCGGCGCCGCCAGACGAGACGATGCCGATGGAATTGTAGCCGGTCGCCATCCAGTAGCCGGAGAGTTCCGGCGCCTCGCCGAGATAGTAGCGGTCGTCGGGCGTGAAGCTTTCGGGTCCGTTGAAGAAGGTGTGGATGCCGGCCGTCTCCAGCATCGGCATGCGGTTGACGCCCATTTCGAGGATCGGCGCGAAATGCTCCATGTCCTCGGGCAACTGGTCGAAGCAGAAACTTTCCGAGATGCCGTCCATGCCCCAGGGCTTGGCGACCGGTTCGAAGGCGCCGAGCATCATCTTGCCCGCGTCCTCCTTGTAGTAGGCGCATTCGTCGGGCACGCGCAGCACCGGGAGACGCGACAGACCGGGGATCGGCTCGGTGATGAGATAAAAGTGCTCGCAGGCATGCAGCGGGATCGTCACGCCGTTCTGGCGGCCGAGTTCGCGGGCCCACATGCCGGCGCAGTTGACGACGAATTCGGCTTGGATGTCGCCGCGATCGGTGCGCACGCCGGTGACCTGGCCGTTGCGCTGTTCGATGCCGAGCACTTTCGTCTGCTCGAAGATGCGCGCGCCGCCCATGCGCGCGCCACGCGCGAGCGCCTGGGCGACGTCGGCCGGGTTCACGCGGCCGTCGTGCGGGAAATGGAACGCGGCCTGGACGTTCGAGACGTCCGCGAGCGGCCACATCTCCTTGACCTCCGCGGGCGAGATCTCGCGGTTCTCGACGCCGAAGCAGCGCGCCATCGCGCGGCCGCGACGCATCTCGTGCGCCTTGTCGTCCGTCATCGCGAGCTGGATCGAACCGCAGTTGATGATGCCGGTGGCCTGGCCGGTCTCGGTCTCGAGACGGCGATACAGATCCTGCGTGTACTTGGCGAGCTTCGTCTGCGCTTCGGTGTCGCGCAGCGTGGTGAGCAGACCGGCCGCGTGCCAGGTCGTGCCGCAGGTGAGCTGCTTGCGTTCGAGCAGCACGATGTCCTTCCAGCCGAGCTGCGCGAGGTGGTAGGCGATGGAGCTGCCGATAACGCCGCCACCGATGATGACCACGCGAGCGGTGGTCGGAAACTGGTTCGACATGCGCGAAATGCCCCTTTAGAGCCTGGCCTGGGAGGTGTGACAGGGACGGGCCGGCGGCCGGCCGCGACCGAACCATAGCCAAGGACTTTTCAAATATCAATAAATCTGGGGTCGCTTTTTTCAAATTCCGAAATCCCCGCCGGCCCCTCGGCGACGAAATGCTGCGCTGCGATGAAGCGCTCAATCCCGGGTTCCGCGCGGCGCGCCTCAGTAGGTCGGCGGCGTCATCGCCCAGACCACGACGGTGTCGACGCGGCCGGGATTGCAGTAGCGATGAGGGCTCGAGCTCGGGAAGCTGAAGCTGTCACCGGCCATGAGCACCGTGGATGCGCCGTCGATCCACAGCTCGAGCCGGCCCGCGACGATGTAGCCCGCCTCCTCGCCTTCGTGCGCGTAGGGGCTGTCGCC
>JAHBYY010000006.1 GCA_019635715.1 Rhizobiaceae bacterium
CGAGGCGACCTGCTTGATCGCCGAGCGTTCGGGGTTGGTGCCGCCGCCAGGCAAAGGCAGGTAGCGGTCCGGCTCCTCGCCGCCCTCGCCCGTGTTCGACTTGCCGCCGATCCGGTTCATGGCGATGGCGAGCGTCGTATGCGCCTCGCGCGAGATCGACCCGAACGACATGGCGCCGGTCGAGAAGCGCTTGACGATCTCCGCCGCCGACATGACCTCGTCGAGCGCGACGGGCTTGCGGCCCGCCTCCTCGGCGGTGGTGATCTTGAACAGGCCGCGGATCGACTTGGCCCGCGCCGCCTCGCTGTCGATCTGCGCCGAGAACTCCTTGAAGGTCGACCACGAGCCATGACGCACGGCGTGCTGCAGCGATGCGACGGCATCCGGCGACCAGATGTGCGCCTCGCCGCGCATCCGGTAGAGATAGTCGCCGCCGACTTCCAGCGCGTTGCGCAGCACCGGATCGTCGCCGAACGCATCGCCATGGCGGCTCACCGTCTCCTGCGCCACCTCGTCGAGACCGACGCCCTCGATCTGCGAGGCGGTGCCGACGAAATACTGGTCGATGAACTCCTGCTTCAGGCCGATCGCGTCAAAGATCTGCGCGCCGCAATAGGACTGGTAGGTCGAGATGCCCATCTTGGACATGACCTTGAGGATGCCCTTGCCGATCGACTTGATGTAGCGCGACACCACCTCGTAGGAATCGACCTCCTTCGGCATCTCGCCGCGCCTGTGCATGTCGGTCAGCGTATCGAAGGCGAGGTAGGGGTTGATCGCCTCGGCGCCATAGCCGGCAAGGCAGCAGAAATGATGCACCTCGCGCGGCTCGCCGGACTCCACCACCAGCCCGACCGAGGTGCGCAGCCCCTTGCGGATCAGGTGATGATGCACGGCGGCCGTCGCCAGCAGCGACGGAATGGCGATGCGGTCCGCCCCGACCTGGCGGTCGGACAGGATGATGATGTTGTAGCCGCCGGCGACGGCGGCTTCCGCCCGCTCGCACAGCCGGTCGATGGCGCCCTTCATGCCGGCGGCGCCTTCCGCCGCGGAATAGGTGACGTCGATCGTCTTGGTGTCGAAACGGTCCTCGGTGTGGCCGATCGAGCGGATCTTCTCCAGGTCGCCATTGGTCAGGATCGGCTGACGCACTTCGAGGCGCTTCTTGCGCGACGAACCGACCAGATCGAAGATGTTGGGCCGCGGCCCGATGAAGGAGACGAGGCTCATCACCAGCTCCTCGCGGATCGGATCGATCGGCGGATTGGTGACCTGGGCGAAGTTCTGCTTGAAATAGGTGTAGAGCGTCTTCGACTTGTCCGACATCGCCGAGATCGGCGTATCGGTGCCCATCGAGCCGACAGCCTCCTGCCCCGTCGTCGCCATCGGCGACATCAGGAGCTTCAGGTCTTCCTGCGTATAGCCGAAGGCCTGCTGGCGATCGAGCAGCGTCACGTCCTTGCGCAGCGCCCGCGGCTCGACCGGCTTCAGGTCTTCCAGGATCAGTTGCGTGTTGGCGAGCCAGCTCTTGTAGGGGTGACGCGTCGCGATCTCCGCCTTGATCTCCTCGTCGGAGATGATGCGGCCCTGCTTCAGGTCGATCAGCAGCATCTTGCCCGGCTGCAGGCGCCACTTCTTGACGATGCGCTTGTCTTCGACCGGCAGCACGCCGGCCTCGGAGGCCAGGATGACCCTGTCGTCGTCGGTCACGATGTAGCGGGCCGGCCGCAGCCCGTTGCGGTCGAGCGTCGCGCCGATCTGCCGGCCGTCGGTGAAGCAGACGGCGGCGGGACCGTCCCACGGCTCCATCAGCGCGGCGTGATATTCGTAGAACGCCTTGCGGTCGCCATCCATCGACTTGTTGCCGGCCCAGGCTTCGGGGATCAGCATCATCATCGCATGGGCGAGCGGGTAGCCGCCCTGGAACAGGAATTCCAGCGCGTTGTCGAAGCAGGCCGTGTCCGACTGCCCCTCGTAGGAGATCGGCCACAGCTTGGAGATGTCGTTGCCGAACAGTTCGGAATCGACCGAGGCCTGGCGCGCCGCCATCCAGTTGTTGTTGCCGCGCACGGTGTTGATCTCGCCGTTGTGGGCGACCATGCGATAGGGATGCGCCAGCTTCCAGGACGGGAAGGTGTTCGTGGAGAAGCGCTGGTGGACAAGGATCAGCGCCGTCTCGAAGCGCGGATCGTGCAGGTCGCGATAATAGGCGCCGACCTGGTAGGCCAGGAACATGCCCTTGTAGACGATGGTGCGCGCCGACAGCGACACGCAATAGGCGCCGACATCCTTGTTGTCGTTCTCGGCGTAGATGCGGCCCGAAATCACCTTGCGCAGCAGATAGAGCCGCGCCTCGTATTCCTCGTCATCGGTGATGTCGGGCGTCCGGCCGATGAACACCTGCCGGTGGCAGGGCTCGGAGGCGACGATGCCCGGCGCCTTGGAGAGCGAGGAATTGTCGACCGGCACATCGCGGAAGCCAAGCAGCGGCAGCCCTTCGGACTGGGCGGATTCCCGGATGATGTCCTCGACATGGGCGCGCTTGCCGGCATCCTGCGGCATGAACCAGTGGCCGACACCATATTGTCCGGCCGGCGGCAGTTCGACACCGATCGCCGCCATCTCCTCGCGGAAGAACCGGTCGGGAACCTGCACGAGCACGCCGGCGCCGTCGCCCATCAGCGGATCGGCGCCGACGGCGCCGCGATGCGTCAGGTTCTCCAGCATGAAGAGCCCGTCCTTGACGATCTGGTGCGACTTGACGCCCTTCATCTGCGCGATGAAGCCGACGCCGCAGGCGTCGTGCTCGTTGCGCGGATCGTAGAGGCCTCGGCCGTCGGGGACTTTGACGGCGGCGGCATTCGTCGGAGCGGCGATCTGCGCGCGCGTCGAATAGGGCATGTCCGTCATGGCCTGGTCCTCCGGTTGGTCTTCGTGAATCCATGCCTCGCGCCGAGGGCGCGGCAGCATGGCGCCTGTCAGTCTCTCACGCCGCATCGCACCGTCGCAACCATGCCGCCCGCAGGGACAGGCGTTCCGACAGACCCGGCCGGATCTGGCCCCTCTGGCTGGATCCGGCTTTGCGCTACGCGAAGCAATTAAGACAGCAGTACTGTCCTAAATTTCTTATGGCAGAATTCTTTCCGCCATTCAAGACCGAATCGGAAACGCGGCGCCGCCGCCGCGAAAGAAAATGTCCCCATCGAAGCGCCCGGCGATACGATCTGTCGCGCCCGGGCCGCTGGGTCCGGCGGCGGCGGCCTCGTGGCCCTTGTGCCGGCCCCGGAATTTTGTCTTGTGTCGGGGCCGAAGCAGTCCACGGATTTTCCCATGCATTTCTCTTCCGACAACTGGGCCGGCGCCCACCCCCGGATCGCCGAGAGCCTGACGCGCCATGCGGCCGGCTTCGAGCCGGCCTATGGCGGCGGCGATCTCGACGCGGCGGTCACCCGGCGCTTCTGCGAAATCTTCGAGCGGGAGGTCGCGGTCTTCTTCGTCGGCACCGGTACGGCCGCCAATGCGCTGTCACTGACACTGCATGCCAGGCCGGGCGGCATCGCCTTCTGCCACCGCGGCGCGCACATCATGGAGGACGAATGCGGTGCCCCCGAATATCTGTCGGGCGGCGGCCGGCTGCGCGCCGTCGACGGGCCGTTCGGCAAGTTCTCGGCCGACGCGCTGGAGCGCTCGGTGGCGCGGTTCTTCCCGCAGATCGTCCATGACGGCCGCGCCTGCGCCATCTCGATCACTCAGGCGACGGAGGCCGGCACGGTCTATTCGCTCGACGAGATCGAGGGCATCTCCGCCGTCGCTGGAAAATTCGCGCTGCCGCTGCACATGGACGGCGCGCGCTTCGCCAACGCGCTGGTGTCGCTGGACACCACGCCGGCCGAGATGACCTGGAAGCGCGGCGTCGACATGGTCTCCTTCGGAGGCACCAAGAACGGCTGCTGGTGCGCCGAGGCGATCGTGCTGTTCGACACGTCGAAGGCCGACGAGCTTGCATTCATTCGCAAGCGCGCCGCGCAGCTCTTTTCCAAGTCGCGCTTCATCGCCGCGCAGTTCGACGCCTACTTCGCCGACGATCTTTGGCTGGAGACGGCCCGGCATGCCAATGCGACCGCGGCGGCGCTCGCCGACGTGCTGCGGACGGCACCGCTGACGCGCCTCGCCTGGGAGCCGCAGGCCAACGAGGTGTTCGGCATCATGCGCCGCGACACCATGGACCGCGCCCTCGCGGCGGGCGCGCGCTTCTACGAATGGCATGTCCCGGCCGACTTCGCCGAGCCGATCGCCCCCGACGAGGTGCTCTGCCGCTTCGTCACCAGCTTCGCCACGTCGCGCGGCGAGATCGACACCTTCGCCCGGCTGGTCGGCAACTGACACCGGCCGCCACGCCACCCGGCACCATCAGGAGTCCCCGACCATGCCCTCAACCGACCTGCTGATCGCCTTCTTCGTCACGACCGCGATCTTTGCCTACATACCGGGCCCGGCGATGCTCTACGCCACCGCCCAGACCCTGGCGCGCGGACGCATGTCGGGCTTCATGGCCGCACTCGGCATCCATCTCGGCTGCTATGTGCATGTCATCGCCGCCGCGGCCGGCCTGTCGGTGCTCTTCCACGCCGTGCCGGTGCTCTATCTCGCCGTCAAGCTGGCCGGCGCCGCCTATCTGGTCTGGCTCGGCATCTCGCTGTTTCGCGCCAAGACCGGCGGGGAGGACGACACCACGCCCGTCTTCGCGCCGAAATCGGCGCGCCGCGCCTTCGTCGAGAGCATCACCGTCGAGGTGCTGAACCCGAAGACGGCGATCTTCTTCCTCGCCTTCCTGCCGCAGTTCGTCGACCCGGCGGCGGCGTTTCCGGTCTGGCTGCAACTGGTCATCCTCGGGACGATCGTCAATCTGATCTTCTCGTCGGCCGACATCGTCTGCGTCGTGCTGGCCGGTGCGATGCTGGCCCGGCTGCGGCGCTCGGGACGCGCCCGGCGGATCATGCAGCGGGCCGGCGGGGCGGTGCTGGTCGGCCTCGGCCTGCATGTCGCGCTGCAGCGAAGCTGACGGCGCATGACAAAAGGGGCGGCGCCCATGGCACCGCCCCGGATGTGCTTTCCTATGTCGGTCGAACCGTTACTGGCTGACGGTGGCCTCGATCTGCTTGGCCTGCGCCGAAGCGGAGGCGATGGCGATCTTGCGCGGCTTCAGTTCCTCGGGAACGTTGCGCCTGAGATCGACATGCAGGAGGCCGTTCTTCAGCACGGCGCCGGTGACCTCGACATGGTCGGCGAGCTGGAAGCGGCGCTCGAAGGAACGGCCGGCGATGCCGCGATAGATGACCTCGCTGCCCTCGCCCTTGGGCTCGTCCTTGTGCTCGCCTTTCACGGTCAGCACGTTGCGGTGCGACTCGATCTCGATCTCGCTCTCCGAGAAGCCGGCGACGGCAAGGCTGACACGATAGGAATCGGTCCCGGTCCGCTCGATGTTGTAGGGCGGATAGGTCTGCGCGGTGTCCGGCTGCCCGAGCGTGTCGAGCATGGTGAAGAGACGGTCGAAACCGACGGTCGAGCGATAGAGGGGGGAAAAATCAACGTGACGCATGGATATGTTCTCCACTTGAGCAACATGGTTGGCGCTTGATCCGACGCGAAAGCCGTACCGGCCTTTCGCCCTGGATCAGCGGCCCCTGTCGAGGCGGCCGCGTCACCTATCTGGTGGCCCGAAAACGCGGTTTCAAGGGCGTGGCGACAGCCTGCCGGGTGTGCGGCCGCCCATGAACCTGCGATGAACCCTTTCTTCGGATTCCATTCAGCCGGCCTCCTCTATCGTTCGAACCATCAGGAAAGAGCGGCGACGGAGACGACGCCGCAACGGAGCCGGACCGGGTGTAACGTCCCTTCCTCTCGGTTCGACAAACGGGTCGGAAGCCGGTGACCGGCTTCCGGCCCGACCGCTTCCTGAAGCTTTCTTTGCAATTTGTCGGTATCGTCGATCCCGGCCTGAAGGCCCCGGGCCGGAATCTTGTTCGTGACGACAGCATCCTTCTTCGACATTCCGGGCAACCCGCGCCCCGAGCGGGCCACCGTCGCCTTCATGACCGCCCGCGACGGCATCCGGCTGCGCTATGCGCTGTGCGAGCCCTCGGTCGCGCCGCATGCCGGGACGGTCGTCATCCTCACCGGGCGCAACGAATCGATCGAGAAATATTTCGAGACGATCCGCGACTTGAACCGGCGCGGCCTCGCCTGTGCGATCATGGATTGGCGCGGCCAGGGCGGGTCCGGGCGCCTGCTGCGCAATCCCGATCGCGGCTTCGTGGCGCGGTTCGACGACTATGTCGACGATCTCGACCAGTTCTATCGCCAGGTGGTGCTGCCGGACAGCCGCGGGCCGCATTTCATGCTGGCCCATTCGACGGGCGCGCTGATCGCCCTGCTCGCCGCGCCCATCCTCGCCAACCGGGTGCGCCGCATGGTGCTGATCGCGCCGTTCCTGACGGCCACCGGGCTGCCGCTCTCGCTATCCAGTGTCAGCCGCCTGATGAGCCTGCTCTACTGGACGGGATTTGGCCGCATCTACGCCTATGGAGGCGCCCGCGGCGCCGAACGTCCGCCCTTCGCCACCAATCGCCTGACGACCGACCCGCGGCGTTTCGCGCGCAACGTCGATCTCGTCATGGCCCACCGCCAGCTCGGCCTGGGCGGGCCGACGGTCGCCTGGGTGCGCGCCGCGATCATCGCCTCGGCGCGCGTCCGCGACCCGGCCTTCGTCGAGCGCTTCCGCATTCCGACCCTGTTCATCGCCGCGGGAGCCGACGAGGTCGTGTCGAAAAGGGCCGTGCAGGACTATGCAAGGGCTGTGAAGACCGGCTCGCTGCTGACCATCGACGGCGCCCGCCACGAGATCCTGCAGGAGGCCGACATCTATCGCGAGCAGGTTCTGGCGGCCTTCGATGCCTTCGTCCCCGGCTCGGACGCCGATCCGCTCGCCACCACCGGCCTCTGATCAGCCGGCGAGCATCGCCCTGGCCGCGGCATGCAATTCCGGCGTGGCCGCCGCGACGATGTCGCCGCCGTTTTCCGCCGGGCCGCCATCGAAGGTGGTGACCACGCCGCCTGCCCGCTCGATTAGCGGGATCAGTGCCGCGATGTCGTAGGACTGCAGGCCGGGATCGGCGACGATGTCGACCTGGCCGGCCGCGATCATCGCGAAGGCGTAGCAGTCGGTGCCGTAGCGCGACAGCCGCACCGCCTGTTCGAGCCGGTCGAAGCGCTGGCGCGCCGCGCCCTTGAACAGGCTCGGCGTGGTGGTGAACAGGATGGCTTCCGACAGCGACGTGACCTTGCGCGTCGCCAGCGGCCGCGCCCCGCCCGGCCCCTCATAGCCGGCGCCGTCCTCGGTCGCCCAGAACAGCTCGCCGGTAAAGGGCTGCGACATCAGCCCGGCGACCGCGTCGCCGTCCACGGTAAGGCCGACCAGCGTGCCCCATACCGGGATACCGGAGATGAAGGCGCGCGTCCCGTCGATCGGGTCGATGATCCACATGTGGCGGCTGCCCGCATTCTCCAGCCCGTGTTCCTCGCCGAGAATGCCGTGGTCGGGATGGGCCTCGCGGATCAGCGCCCGGATGACGCGCTCGGCTTCGCGGTCGGCTTCCGTGACCGGATCGAAGCCGGCATCGAGCTTGTTGGCGACGGCGCCCTGGCTTCTGAAGCGCGGCAGCGTTTCCGCCGATGCGGCCTTGGCGATCGCGCGCAGGAAATCGGCAGAGATCGTCATCATGTCCCCCGTCGGAAGCGACGCCCGTCCGGCGACGCCTGGCGCTCTTTAGGACGGATTGCGGCGGCGGCGCAACGTGGCGCGCCGAACGGCAATTCTCATTTCAGAGTGAATTAAGAATTCGCGTCCGGACGCTTGACATTTGTGCGCTGCACAATATCCTCGCTCTCGAACAGGGTTTCCTGTTCATGCCCTCCTTGGGCGTTTCCTCCCTAGACTTGGACCGCGTTGTGAAAGCAGCGCGGTTTTTTTTGACCGTCGCACGCTGCGACGCAACATCGGCCGGAGGACTATTCCGCCGCCAGCGGCAGGTCCGAAAGGCCGGCGTCCGGCAGCGCCATCAGGTCGGCGCAGAACCGTGCCAGATCGCTCGCCAGCATCTCGAAACCCGACGACTTCTGCAGCGTGCGCTCATTCATGTAGAGGCCGCGATTGACCTCGATCTGGATCGCGTGGAGCCCGCGCGCCGGGCGTCCGTAGTGTTCGGTGATGAAGCCGCCGGCATAGGGCTTGTTGTGCCCGACCGCATAGCCCATCCCCATCAGCAGGGCGATCGCGCAGTCCGAGATCGCCGAGGACGCCGACGCGCCGAAGCGGTCGCCTATGATGAAGTCCGGCCGCATGCCGCCGTCGCCGATGCGGATGCTGGCCGGCATCGAATGGCAGTCGACGAGGACGGCATGGCCGAACCGCGCATGCGTGCGGGCGACGAGATGCTTCAACCGCTCGTGGAACGGCTTGTACACCAGTTCGATGCGGCCGAGCGCCTCGGCCAGCGGCAGCCGCGACGGATAGATCTCGAGCCCCTCGCCGACCAGCTTCGGGATGGTGCCCAGCCCGCCCGCGACCCGCGGCGACCTGGCATTGGCGAAGGCCGGCAGCGGCTCGCGGAACATGCGCGGGTCGAGTTCCCAGGGCTCCCGGTTGACGTCGATGTAGCAGCGCGGAAAATTGGCCGTCAGCATCGGAGCGCCGAGAGGCACGGCGGCCGCGAACAACTCGTCGACATAGCAGTCCTCGGACCGCCGGATCGCCAGCGGGTCGAGCTTCGACATCGCCATGAAGCGCGATGGATAGTGGCGTCCGCTGTGCGGCGAACTGAACACGAAGGGGACGCGCTGGTCGACCGTTTCGCGAACCTCGAAAGGCGCGACGTCGGCGAAATCGTCGGCCGGCATCATGCTGGGGCGCCCCGCCCTCGAAAAGTCGCTCGCATCGGTCGAACCTGCCATTCCGGAACCTTGCTGTCCAGCTTCGCGGCGCTCTGAAACGCCGCGCCGGCAACCGCCATTCACTTGATATTTACCGCATCGGATTCATATAGCCTGCATGGTTAACGGGCCTTCTGGGCAGGCTTGATTCGCACGGGAACGAGATGGCACGGATACTTCTTGCCGAAGACGACGACGACATGCGCCGCTTTCTGGTGAAGGCCCTGGAACGGGCCGGCTACGACGTCAGCGACTTCGACAACGGCGCCAGCGCCTATGAGCGGCTGCGCGAGGAGCCCTTCTCCCTGCTGCTCACCGATATCGTCATGCCGGAGATGGACGGCATCGAACTGGCGCGCCGCGCCACCGAGATCGACCCGGACCTCAAGGTCATGTTCATCACCGGCTTCGCGGCGGTGGCGCTCAATCCGGATTCCAAGGCGCCGCGCGACGCCAAGATCCTGTCCAAGCCCTTCCACCTGCGCGACCTCGTCAACGAGGTCGAGAAGATGCTGCACGCCGCCTGACCGCGGGGCGCGTCGAAAGCCGGTTCGCGGCTATTGACGGGCGGATTCAAAAATGGTGTATGCGCCGCATTCGAATGGGCGTGTAGCTCAGCGGGAGAGCACTACGTTGACATCGTAGGGGTCACAGGTTCAATCCCTGTCACGCCCACCATTCGGCTCCTTGATTTGATTGAAAGATCCGCTTCGGCGGATTTTTTCGTTTCTGGCGACGATTCACCGGCCGACGGCCGGCCGGACATGCTTGTAGAGGGTGGTCCGCGAAACGCCGAGCCGCCGCGCCGCCTGCGAGACGTTGCCGCCGGACGCCAGATAGGCCGATCGCATCTCCTGGCAGCGCCGCTCGTTGAGCGGATGGCCGCGGCATGCGGCGCAGACTTCCGTCGGCCCCGCCGGCGCCGCGGCGTCGAAGGCCTCCTCGTCGAGATGCTCCATACGGCGGCGCAGCAATGCGCGCTGCAGGACGGCGTTGAGCTCGCGTGCGTTGCCGGGCCATTTGCGTCGGGCGAGGCGGGCGATCGCCGCATCGGTGATCGCCACGCCGGGCGCGATCCTCGCCACCAGATGCCGGACGATCCCGCCGAAATCCGTGCGCGCCGCCAGCGGCGGAAGGTGGATGGAGAAGGCGTTCAGCCGGTAGAGCAGGTCGCCGCGAAAGGCCCGCGCCGCCACCATCTCGTGCAGGTCGCGGTTGGTTGCCGAGACGATCTGGACATCGAGCCTGACGAGCTTCTGGCCGCCCACCGCGCGCACCTCCATCGTGTCGAGGAAGCGGAGAAGCGCGGTCTGCGCGGCAAGCGGAATGTCGGCCACCTCATCGAGGAACAGGGTGCCCTTGTCGGCCAGCCTGGCCAGGCCCGGAGACCCGTCGCTGCGGGCGTTGGTGAAGGCGCCGCGCTCGTGGCCGAACAGTTCGGAGACGAACAGCGGCTCCGGCAGCGCCCCGCAGTTCACCGCGACGAACTCGCCCTTGCGGCGGCTGAGCGCATGGACATGACGCGCCATGAGGTCCTTGCCGGTGCCGGTCTCGCCGGTGATGTGGACGGGCATCGCCAGCGCGGCGGCGTCGGCCGCTTCGCGGATGGCAGCCTGAAGCGCGGCGTCGTCGCAGACGAAATCCGGCGTCTCGACGTTTCGGACGAGCGGCGCAGCGACGGCCGCCGGGACGCTCGAAGCACCCATGGACCTGCGGCCTATCTGCCGGCACACCATGAACAGGCCGCTGCCGGCGCGGTCGCGCACGCGCACCACCCCGCCCTTGAGCAGGCCGTCCATGACGGAGCTGAAGGCCGCCTCGAACAGAGCTTCGAACCTGCCGCCGATCTCCGCCGGCAGGCCGGACAGCAGCGCCGTGCCGGGCCGGTTGATCGAGTGGATGCGCCCGTCCCGCGAAACCGCGATCAGGCCGGCCGACAGCGTGTCGAGATATTCGGCGCGCGGATGAAACGCGAAGATGAAGCTCTCCGACCGCTCGTGGAAGATCAGCCCGTTCTCGATCTGCGCGGCCGCCATGCGCACCAGCGCGTGCGTATGCTGCTGCCTGGCTTCGTTGGCGCAGGAGGCGTCGAGCAGGCCGAGAACCTCGCCGCGCGAATCCAGGATCGGCGCCGCCATGCAACTGAGGTGCCCGTGGCAGGCGAAATAGTGCTCCCGCCCGTAGACGGCCACGGGCTGCTTCTCGAGCGCGGCGAGACCGAGCGCGTTCGTCCCCCTCTCCGCCTCGCGCCAGACGCTTCCGGGGATGATGACGCGGCCTTCCTCGCTGTCGGCGAACTGCTGGTCGCTGATCGTGTCGAGCACCACCCCGGCTGCGTCGCCCAGCGCTATGGTGAAGCTGGAGCCGGCGATCTGCGAATACAGCAGTTGCATCTCGGCCAGCGCCAGGCGCCGCAGCGCCGCCAGCGCGTCGCGACGCCTGCTGACCTGCTCGAAGGGGATGACGTCGCCGCGCGGCCGTGAACGCGGGTCGAGCCCGAAATCCCGGCAGCGCTGCCAGCTCGTCGCCACCGGACCCGAAAGCATCCCGGCGGGAAAGCGCAGGCCGCCCTCCAGCGCGGCGCGCGCCCTGTCCATGCCCGACGAGTGACCCGACACCTGCTGCATGGCTCCTCCCAAGCCAGGATCGATCGCATTCTATAGGGCGCGCCGGTCGAGGCAATGACCAGAAACTGCACAGCCGGCCGTTCAGCCCTGTCCAGCCACGGTGCAGCGCGGACACCCGCGAGACCGGCACAACCTGTTGATAGGAAACGAGTTCCGCAAATGGCACAGCGATTGCTGCCTGGTTTTGCGAAGGCGGATCGCGCGCCTGCATGGAGGAGATCGAATGAAAGCCCAGGTGCTGAACAGCTACGACGACGATCTGAAGGCCGGGGAGTGGCTTTCCTTCGACGACGTCGCGGACCCCAGGATCGGCAAGTCCAGCGACGTGATCGTCCGCATCGGCGGCGCGGGCGTCTGCCGCACCGACCTGCATATCATCGAGGGCGTCTGGCGCCCGCATATGGATCCGGCCGGCAACGCGCTGCTGCCGCTGATCATGGGCCACGAGAATGCCGGCTGGATCGAGGAGATCGGCAAGGAGGTGGAAGGCCTGAAGGTCGGAGATCCGGTGATCGTCCACCCCAAAATCTCGGGCGGAACCTGCCTGGCGTGCCGCCGCGGCATGGACATGCATGCGCCGGGCAAGTTTCCCGGCCTGGATTGCAACGGCGGCTACGCACAATATCTCTGCACCTCGGAACGCAACATCGTGAAGCTGCCCAAGACGCTCGCCCCCAAGGAGGTCGCCCCCTATTCCGACGCCGGGCTGACGGCCTACCGCGCGGTGAAGAAGGCGACGCGGCATCTGCTGCCGGGCGAAGCCTGCGTGGTGATCGGCGCCGGCGGCCTCGGCCACATCGGCATCCAGTGCCTGAAAGCCATGTGCGCCGCCGATGTCATCGTCGTCGACAAGTCGGACGGATCCCTGGCGCTCGCCGGAAAGATGGGGGCCGACAAGCTGGTCAAGGCCGACGGCAACGAGGTCGAGGCCGTGCTGCAACTGACCGATGGAGCGGGAGCGGAGGCGGTCATCGACTTCGTCGGCGAGAAGGGCACGACCTCGAAGGGCCTGGCCATGACCCGCTCCGGCGGCAGCTATTATGTCGTCGGCTATGGCGAGGACATCCGGATCCCGACCGTCGACATGGTGATCAGCGAAAGGAACATCATCGGCAATCTCGTCGGGACCTGGGCGGAGCTGGTCGAGCTGATGGCTCTCGCCGACCGCGGCCTGGTCAACCTCGCCACCGTCGAATACCGCCTGGCCGACGCCAACCGGGCCCTGCACGACCTCAATGCGGGAAAGATTCACGGCCGGGCCGTGCTGATCCCGTGATCCGAGCCGCCGGCCCGGCCGGCCGGGCGGTTTCGGCACGGGCCGGCGTCGGGCTTCGCTTCGGAGCCCGTGAATGCGCTTCGCGACGGGAGGACCTGCGATGCCTGCGATCGTTTCACTCCCGGCGTCCGAATTTCGCGACGGGCCCCTTGCCGATCCGCCCGGTGCGCGACGATGCCGTCGCGCCGCCCATGGACAAGCCGCCGGCCGCCGTCGAACGGGGGAAAGGCGGGGCGCGCCACCCGCTCAGCCGGTCACCCGCGACCAGAACGAGGCGATGATTTCAGCGATGTGCAGCATCTTCGCAGGACAGGATCCGGAAGGCTTTCGCCGCGTCAATCGATCGGTCCGCATCGCCGGGCACGCGACCAGCGTTCAGCTCGAAACGGCGTTCTGGACGCTGATCGACGACATCGCGGCCGGGCAGGACATGTCCACCGCCCACTTCCTCTCGGTTCTCCATGAGGAGGCGCAGGCGGCGCTGGGCGACGTCGAGAACTTCGCGTCGATCCTGAGGACGTGCTGCCTACTCTATCTGCTGCCGCGGCCCGCGGCGGCGCCCTCGCCCGGACCTGAAACGGCATGAGTTAGCCGCTTACCACCCCGGATCAGGAAACATGGCGTAGGGTGGGGGGGCGTGATAAGGTTTCGCATCGGCCATCGGGAGAAGATCGACAGCGCGTTCAACGGCAGTTGCGAGACCACCGACATCTGGGAGGATTGATGGTCGAGATCATTTCCAAGCGGGACGGCCCGCACCGCCAGGACGCGCAGATGAGGCGCGTTCTCGAGCAGAACCGCGCCACGATCACCCGGATCGCAGACCATCTGAGCAATGGCGCCTATACGGCCAGCAGGACGCCGAAGCCCGAGCCGCGCGCCGAGGGGCTGATCATCCATGTCGGCGCCAGCCCGCAAGTGTCCGCGCCCGCGCCCGCGATACGTGTCAGCCTCAACGGCCGCGTCGTCATGGTCGACGACAATACAGGCCGGCAGATGCACCATCTGGGCGACATAAGGGCGGGTGCGGGCGGCGACAGATTCGTGCTTGCGACCAAATCGAACGGCTATTTCGCGCCGGTCGACGACGAGATCGCCCGGGCATTGCAGGAACTCGACGGCGCGCCGGTGCACACCGACGGCGAAGACCGGTTGGCCGAGGCGGTGCGGGACGCGCTTTTCGCAAGATGAGACGTGCATGAGAGGGCTGCGGCGCAGCAGGCCCAGGAAAATCGACTGCAGCAGTCCAGCGAGGTGGCACCTTGGCCCAGACCTTTCTCCAGGCCCCAAGGAATCCGGTCAGACCGCAGGCAGCGGCCGATCCGGACTATGACGAGCGTTCGACGATCGACGCGCTGGAGGCCATGCTCTCCGGAGACACCGGGACAGCGGCCGGCCTGGTCCGGACGTTGATCCAGGATTCGTGGGGGCGTTGCGCGACGGGCGGCATAGACGTCGGCAAGAGCGAGGCGCCGCTCGAAAGCGACAAGTCGCAGATCGAGCAGCTCACCCATGCAAACCGAGACCTGCTGGCAGCCGCGTCGCGGTCCTTCTCGGCCCTCGGCCGGATGCTGACGGGCACGGGCGCGATGCTGGTGCTGGGCGACCGCGAAGGTGTCCTCATCGAGACCATCGGCGACCAGCGCACCATCCACGCCGGGATGGACATCCATCTCGGGATCGGCGGGCAGTGGACGGAAGACGTCATCGGCACGAACGGGATCGGTACCGCCCTTCGCCTCGGCGAACCGGTGTTCGTGCATGCCGCCGAGCATTTTTGTTCGGGAATTCGCGCCTGGACCTGCGCCGGAGCGCCGATCCGCGACCCGTTGGACGGCTCTATCCTCGGTGTCGTCGATCTGTCCGGCCATCCGGAGATCTTCCGGCCGCACAATATCGCCCTGGTCGCGGCAGCAGCGCGCGAGATCGAGAAGGCCCTGGCGGAACAGATCGGCAAGGATCGCATCCGCCTGCTGGAAGCGTTCATCGCCTCGGCACCGGGATACCGCAACCGGGACGGCCTGATGATCGTCGACCGCCGCGGCCGCTCGATCTACCACCGCAACCTGCCGGACGACGCGCGGCGCGAGCTTCTCGAGACCTCGGCCGCACCGACGGCGGACGACCGCCTGCTGATCAAACTGCCGGAGATCACCGCCGCCGCGGACTATCAGGACATGCTTCCCCCCGGCTTGCGCTCCTGCCACATCAGCCCCTTGCAGTTCGACGACGGGTTGCGCGGCGCGGCCCTGGTCTTTCCATGGCGCAGCCCGAACCGGCAGACCCAGGGCGGACTGCCGGCGACGCGGGTCCGCTCCTCGGCGGCGGAGGATGCGGCGGCCGGCATCGTCGGCGAAAGCGAGGCCCTGCTCGAAGCGGTCGACATCGCCTGCCGCGTCGGCGGTTCGCCGGAGGTGACCTCTGTACTGATCGACGGCGAGACCGGCGTCGGCAAGGAGCTCTTCGCCCGGCTCATTCATACGGCAAGCCGGCACGGCCCCGGCAGCCCGTTCGTGGCGCTGAACTGCGGCGCGATCACCCGCGAGCTGTTCGGCAGCGAACTGTTCGGCCATGTCGCCGGCGCCTTCACCGGGGCGGCCCGCGAGGGCAAGCCCGGCGTGTTCGAACTGGCCAACGGCGGTGTGCTCAGCCTCGACGAGATCGGGGAAATGCCGCTGGAGATCCAGCCTTTCCTGCTTCGCGTCCTGGAGGACCGCATCGTCCATCGGATCGGCGACGGCCGCGGCCGCCCGGTCGCCGTGCGTCTCGTGGCCTCGACCAACCGCGACCTCAAGAAGGAGGTCGAGGCGGGCCGGTTCCGCCGCGATCTCTACTATCGCATCAGCACCGTCACCATCAGCGTGCCGCCGCTGCGCGAGCGCGGCGGCGACGTCGAGCTGCTCGTCGACCATCTCAATCGCCGGCTTGCCGGCAAGCTCGGCGTGGAGCCGCTGGAATTCGCATCGGCCGCGATGGACGCGCTGATGGCCTACAGGTGGCCCGGCAATGTGCGCGAGCTGAAGAACCTGATCGAGCGCCTGCACATCCTGTCGCGCGGCGGACCGGTCGGCCTGCGCGACCTGCCGGCAGAGATCGTCTCCGCGGGGCTGCGTCCGGCGGAGACCCACGCTGCGGGCCGCCAGGCCGTGCGCAGCATCGAGGACGCCGAGCGCGAGGCGATTCTCGACGCGCTGGCGGCCAGCGACGGCAATCTGAGCCGCGCCGCGCAGTCGCTCGGAATTTCGCGACCGACCCTCTATCGCAAGATTTCGCAGCACGACCTGCGCCGAACCTTCGCCTGAACGATCGCCGGCCGGCGGGAGCCCGATCAGGCGAGCAGCCGGCGGCAACTCCTATCCTGCCACTCGGGACGGGCTGCGTTGCCGACACCGGCGGAGCCTGTGCCAAAGCGTCATCCCGGATCATATCCGCGAACGCGGGCAGCCCTGACAACACGACCCGCGGCACGAAAAGGTGTACGAGACCGCATCTACGCGCGGCCGAGCTTCTCGGATCCGCCGCCCCGCGCCGGGCCGGCCGTCGGGTCTTCGTCCTCCGCCAGATGGCCGATCAGCGTCTCCGTGGTGAGGATCAGCGTCGCCACCGAGGCGGCGTTGGCGAGGGCGGTACAGGTGACGCGGACGGGATCGATGATGCCGGCCTCGAACATGTTCTGATAGGCGCCGGAGGAGGCATTGTAGCCGTAGCCGCCATTGATGCGCGTCACCTCCGCCACCACCGCCTCGGGGTCGGCGCCGGCGTTCGCGGCGATGCGCCAGAGCGGCCGTGACAGGACCGAGCGGACCAGGCGCACGCCCTCGGCGACGTCGCCGCCGACCCCCGCCTCGACCGTGTCGAGCACCGGCGCGATCTGGGCAAGCGCCGAGCCGCCCCCGGCGACCACGCCTTCCTCGCAGGCGGCCCGCACCGCGTTCAGCGAATCCTCGATCAACTGGATGGTCCGCTTCTGCTCGACCGGAGTGACGCCGCCGGCGTAGAGGATCGCCGTGCCGCCGGAGAGCTTGGCCAGGCGCTCGCGCAGCTTGTCCTGGTCGACATTCGGCGGCGACGCCTCGTACTGCCGCTGCACCTGGGCGCGGCGCGAGGCGATCGAGGCAGGATCGCCGCCGCCGCGGATGATCGAGGTGCCGGAAGAGCTCGTCCTCACCCGCTCGGCCGTCCCCAGGTCGTCGGCGCTGATGTCCTCCAGCCGGCCGCCGAGGTCGCGCGCGATCACCTTGCCGCCGGTGATGATCGCCAGGTCCTCCATCATCGCCTTGCGCCAGTGCCCATACTCCGGCGGGTGGACGACGAGGTATCGTCCCGGCCCCTGCTTGCCGAGCAGCGTCACCACGACGTCCGGCGACATTTCCTCGGATATGATCAGCAGCGGCCTTCCTTCCGTCTCGGCGATGCGGCGCACCGCGTCGAGCTGCCCGGGCTCCCTGATCTTGAGATCGGTCATCAGGATGAAGGGACGCTCGAGCACGGCCTCCATCCGCTCCTGATCGGTGACCATGTGATGCGAGAGGTAGCCGCGATCGAAGGACATGCCCTCCACCACGTCGAGGACGGTTTCCGTCGTGATGCTGAAGTCGGTCGAGATGACGCCTTCGGCTCCAACGCGCTGGTGCGCTTCGGCGACGAGCCCGCCCAGCCTGGCGTCGGTGGCGGCGATGTTGGCGACGGAAGCCAGGATGCCGTTGCCCTTTGCCGGCCTGGCCGACGCCTTCAGCCCGGCGACCACCGAGGCGACGGCAAGATCGATGCCCTTGCACAGATCGACGGATTTGGCGCCGCCTTCGTTCGCGGCGATCCCGCCCTGGATCAGGGCGTTGGCCAGCACGATGGCGGTCGTCGTGCCGTCGCCGGCCACCTCGTTGGTCTGCATCGACACTTCCCGGACGACCTGTGCGCCCATGTTCTCGAAACGGTCGTGCAGTTCGATTTCCGAGGCGATGCTGACGCCGTCGCGGGTCACCATCGGCGTGCCGATCGGCCGGTCGATCATGGCGTTCATGCCCTTCGGCCCGAGCGTCGGTTCGACGGCGGCCGCCAGCCGGCCGACACCCCGCGCCAGCGCCCGGCGGGCTTGCGAATTGTGGAGCATTATCTTGGGCATGGTTCCTCCTTCCGCCTTACGGGCGGGTCATCGTTGCGGCCCGACAGGGGCCGGTCCCGGTATTAAATCTCGACATCTCAGCGAGGCATCACCCCCACTCCGGCCCTTCGGGCCACCTCTCCCCCTTACAGGGGTAGAGGAAGCCAAGCTGGAGAAGCGCCGGCAGCACCGCAGCACCTTCCTCTACCCCTGTAAGGGGGAGAGGTGGCCCGAAGGGCCGGAGTGGGGGTGTCAGCCCGTCCATCCATCACGAGCCGGCCACTCACCGTTGCGCCGAACGCTCTCCGCATTGCCGCTCCCGCACGCGGTCCATGATGAAGTCGACGAGCGTCGGCTCGCCGTCGACCATGCCTACTTCCTTGTACCTGGTATGTCTGAGCCCCCGGCAGAGCGCGCCGTTGAACTCCATGTTGATGCGCACGCCGCGCAGCTCGGCGAGATAGGCGCCGAGCGCCGCATCCGGTATGTGGCGGCCTTCCCAGGTGACGAAGGCGGGTTCGCCCGCTGGGCGCTCTGGAAAACGGTCAAGCAACGCCGCCCTGTATCGCGGCTTCTGCCTGGCGGGCTCCTCGGCGTCGAAGCGCGCGATGTCGAGCGCCGTCAGATCCATGTCGAGGATCTCGCGGTCCGTCAGGCCGAGCTTCCTCAGCCCGGCGAGTACGGCTTCCTGCCGCCGCTTGAACGCCTTCATCCTGAAGGTTTCGCGCAGGGCGCTCAAATCGCTGTCCCCGGAGAGCCCGGAAAAAATCTCGCCGAACGCCTTGCCCGCCTCGATGCCGCGGTTGACCTCGTCGGCGAACATGTGGTCGTGCAGTTTCACCCGATAGGCCGGCCGCCAGGACAGCGCGTCGAGGGCATTGCGCACGCCATCCAGCATCAGGAAGGCAAAATTGGGCGAACACCAGTAGGTCGGCAGTCGGAAATCGACGTCGACGCTGCCGTCGTCCGCCAGTTCCGCGCGTTCGACGAAGCCCATCTCGGTGATTGGCTCGTCCAGTTCCGGGTCGTTGACTTCGGCCAGGCGCCGCCAGACTTCTGCCTGGCGGCTGCTGGGTGTGCTGGCGGCGCCCATCGCCCTACTCCGCGGCGATGCTGAAGGGCGAGCCGGCGAGCGCCGCCTTCTTGGCTGCGATGTCGATGTTGTAGAGGCGCGCGGCGTTGAGGCCGAGGATCTTCTCCTTGATCTCGTCGGTCAGTTGCACGCCGCGTTCGGCGGCGATGTCCTCGGGGATCTGGTAGGCCCAGAATTTCTCGACCAGCCAGCGCGGCGTCCAGATCGCGTAGTCGGAGCCGAACAGGATCTTTTCCGGCCCGATCCAGAACAGCAGTTCGGCGATCACCTCGCCGAAATAGCGCGGACGCGCATGGATGAAGGGCAGCGCCACGGCCAGCCCGCCATAGACGTTGGTCTCCTGCGTGGCGATCCAGCAGAAATCGTCGAGGCGCGGCAGGCCGCAATGCTCGATGATCCAGTTCAGCCCCTGGAAATCGGTCGCCGCGTGATCCACGTCGTGAACGTCGAACGCATCCTTGCTGAGCGGGATGATCGTCGGGCCCTTGTGGACGTGGATGTTCCTGATGCCGAGCTTTTCGCACAGCTCGAAGCATCTGTAGGCGTCGGGATCGGTCAGCTTCCAGCCCTTGGAGGCGCCGTTCCACTCGGCCGTGTACATCTTCACGCCCTTGACGTCGTAGGTCTCCTTCAGGAAGTGGATGTATTCCAGCGCCTTTTCGCCGTCGCGCGGGTCGAACGAGCCGTTGACGATGAACCGCTCCGGATAGCGCCTGGCCACCTCGGCGTTGCGTTCGATGGTGTTGAAGCCGTCCTTGTAAAAATCCTTGAGATAGGTCGACTGGACGATCGCCACGTCGTCCGGCCCGTCGATGAACAGGTCGCGATAGAGGTCTTCGGCGCTGTATTTCTCGAATTTGCCCTTTTCCCAGAGCTGTTCCTTCGGGCTCAGCCCGGTGTGGTAGGCGTAGAAGCACTCGATGAACTGCTTGCCATGGATATTCTTCTGGTTTTCCGGGCTGCCGTCCCAGAAATGGGTGTGGCCGTCGACCACGAAAATCTCTTTGCCTTCCGGTGTGATGAACATGTCTTGCCTCCGCGAGCACTGCGTTGATGGTCCGGCGCGCCGCGGCTGGCGGCGCGCCGGGGGCTTCGGGACCGCTATTCGATGTACTCGAACATCTCGTCCATGTTGCCGAACAGGATCACCGTGTTGTCGTCGACGCGCACCATGCGGCCGTAATGGGTGGAGGTGTTGACCTCGAAGGTCTCGGCCGAGATTTCGCGGCCGAGATACTCGCCGATCGCGTCCATCTTGAAGATCAGCTTGCCGTCGCCGTCGATGCGGATCAGCGCCGGCTGGTAGGTGATGGTGACGCCCGGCTTCTGGCTCATGAACTCCGCGATGGCCCGCGCCTCGACGGAATCGTTCATGGTGACGCCGCACTGATGCGAGATCGTCTGCTCGAAGGTGATGTCCTTCATCGACTTGAAGATGTTGGAATGGCTGGCGTCGCGTGCTTGCAGTGACATGACCGTTTCTCCCTGTGTCAGCGCTTGAGGCCGAGTTCGCCGAGAATCTGGCCGATCCGTTCCTCGGATCTGGCCCGGACCTCGGCGAAGGCGACCGGCTTGGAATGCGGCATCGACCAGATCGGCTGCAGGCCGGCGGCTGCCTTGTCGGCGAGCGCGCCGTGCTTGCTGATCCAGCCCCCGAACAGCTTCCTGTTGGCGGCGCCATGCACCTCGTCGTTGGCGAGGATGTGCATCAGGTCGATCGTGTTGGCGAGATTGCGCTCGTAGTCGGCCTCGGCGGCTGAAATCACCGGTGGCGTGATGAAGTCGTGGTTGGCCGCCGCCACCTGCATCAGGAAGCCTGAGCGGAACAGCTCGCCGACCAGCGGCTCGAAGACGATGTTGATGGCGAAATACTGCTCGAGATAGTCGGCGCTGCCCATGATGGTCTCCACCGCCTCGCGCGTGCCTTGCCAGGCGCCGTCCTCCAGCCAGGCCTTCTTGCCCAGCTCGTCGTCCCAGCCAGGCAGGTCCATGCCGATCTCGGCAAGGTAGAGGGTGATGTCCTGGGCCAGCCGGAGCTTGTAGGAGGAGTTGGTCAGCACGGCGTTGTTGATCATCTGCGTGTAGCCGTAGCGCTGCGCCTGCATCAGCGAGGTGCCGAGGCCGAATTCGGCGTGCTTCCAGGCGCCGAGCTGCGTCTGGAGGATCCTGACCCAGGCCTTGTCGAAGGTCTTCGGCGCGCCGGACTTGCGGGCGTTGTTGATGACGCTCTGCACCATCGTCTCGATCTTCGACTGACGCTGGTAGTGGGTGCGCTCCCATTCCTGGTCGGGGGCGCGGAAGGCGTGCCAGTTGGAGCTCTTGGCGGCGGTGTTGTCCTTGACGTAGGCGCCCTTGCCGTCGGCGAACGAGATGATCCAGTCCTGGATCAGGTAGCGCTCGGGATCCGGCTGGACGTCGACCGTCATGTCCTCGTAGTGGGTGGCGCGCTGGCCCTTGGGATCGAAATACCGGTATTTGCGGCTGTCGGAATCGGCGAAGATCGCCGCGCCGGCGGCGCCGGATCCGACTGAACTCGAGGTTGCAGGCATAGTCCTCACTCCCTTTTTGCAGTTGTGGTCGCTGTCGGGCACGGCGCCGCTAATGGGCCGGCGTCGCACCCGTGGACGTGGTGAACTTGTCGAAGAAGATCCGTTCCGTTTCGAAGCCGTTCATGAACAGCACCGGCTGGAGCGCGTCGATCATCGGGGGAGGCCCGCAGGCATGGACGTCCCCCTGGCCGTCGACGCCGAGTTGCTTGAGCTTGGCGTCGACGCTCTGGTGCACGAAGCCGCGCTCGCCCTGCCAGTCGACGTCGTCGGCGGCATGCGACAGCACGGGATAGAAGCTGACGTCCGGATTGCCCTCGACGAGTTCGGCGATCCTGTCGAGATAGAAGAGGTCGCCGCGCGTCCTCGCTCCGTAGAAGAAATGGACCGGCCGCTTCTCGCCGCTCCTGATGTGATCGTTGAGGATCGACCAGATCGGCGACATGCCGGATCCGGCGCCGACCAGGATCAGGGGGCCTTGCCGGTCTTCCCGTCGGAAGCAGGTTCCGTAGGGTCCGACGATGGAGACGTCGGCTCCGACGCTGATTCCTCCGGAATCGAGTTCTCCGGAGAATTTTCCCTCAGGGTATTTTTTGATGATGAAGCGGAGTTTCTGGGCTTCGTCCGGCGTATTTGCCATGGAGAACGAGCGCGTAATCGTCTCCCCTTTTTGCGTGGTGACCGTGATGTCGACATATTGCCCCGCCCAGAACTTCATCGGGGAGCCGAGATCGATCTCGATGCCGCGAATGTCGTGGGTCAGATGCTCGATCCGAGCGATCTTTCCCTGGAACGTCTTCACGGCGATCGCTTTCGCCAGTATCTCCTCGTCATAGTTGAGAAGTTCGACCTCCAGATCGGAGTAGGCGATGCACCGGCACAACAGCACGTGCCCGCTCTCCTTCTCCATGTCGTTCAGCGCGAAGGTCGAGTATTTGAGCATCTCGACCTCGCCGTCGATCAGCACGCTCTTGCAGGCGGAGCATTGCCCCTCCTTGCAGCCATGCGGCAGGGCGATGCCCTGGCGAAACGCGGCGTTGAGCAGCGTCTCGCCGTCCCCGACCTCGAACTCGACGTCGACCGGACTGAGCCTGACCGTGTGGGTTTCCGACATCCCGACCTCCTGGGAAATGGTGGGGCGGGCCGAGCCCGCCCCCGCGTTCGCCGATCAGTTGCAGGGATTGATCGTGAAGCCCTTGGCGTATTCGGCCAGGTGCTTCTCGCGATCCGCCGGGCTCATGGCGCGCAAGGCGTTGAGCGGCGAGCCCAGCGTGTTGCCGCGCACGTCGTCGAGCGTCCACATCTCCTTGTCGTCGAAGCGCATGTGCGGCTGCGGGACCAGCGTCTTGCCGTCGGAACGGACGAAGTTCAGGTCCTTGATCGCGTCGGCCAGGTCCCAGCCGTCATACAGCGTCTCCCACTCGCGCTTGCCGCTGAAGCGGCCCATCGCCGGCGTCGGACGGCCCTCGTATTCGTCGGCGAAGGCGACCGTCGCCGTCCACCGGTCGAGCTCGTGGGCGAAGGTGTGCAGCTTTCCGTCGATCTCGCCAACCACCATGTCCTCGCGGATCAGGCAGGGGACCAGGCACGACCAGCAGCGATGCGGGTAGACGTAGCCGACGTCGCCGTTGAACAGCAGCACCTTCTCGCCCTTGTGGCTGAGCTTGGCGTACCATTTCCAGAATTCGCCGAACTCGGCGTACCAGCCGGGATATTTGTGCTCGAACCACTCGAAGTCCTTGTCGGTCTGCGCCTCGATGCGCCAGAAATTGACCGGCCAGCCGACGGCGAAGAACTGCCCGACCTTGTGGACATAGTTCTTCTTGGTGATGCGCTCCCAGGCCGCCTGGACGTCGTCGTGATGGACCTTGATGCCGTATTTCTCGAGCGGCAGCATGTAGGTGCGATAGTAGTCCTCGTAGATCCAGCGGTGCCACATCTCCGCGTAGGATTCCTTGTTCTTGTCGCGGTTGGTGGTGCCGTATTCGATGAAGGTGCCGATCGCCGCGTCGACGATCGCGTGGTTCTGCCAGAAGGCGTAGCGCAGGTCGCGCTCGAGCAGCAGGTGGTTCTCCGGCTCCTTCAGCGCCGCCATCAGCAGCGAGTGGCCGTTGCCGATGTGGCGGCTTTCATCCGACTGGACGGACAGGAACACGGTCGGCAGCGCGTAGTCGCCGTTGCGGGCGGCTTCCGAAGGCATGGCGACGAACAGCGTGTTGGTGAACGCCGTCTCGGCGACGACGGTCAGGTACATGCAGGCCGCGGTCATCGTGTCGCCGGTGATGAAGCCCTCGGCGAACTGCCGGCCGATGGTCGTGGCGTAGCACTTGCCGAAGGCTTCCTCGGTGATGTCGAAGCCGGCCGGGTCGATGTAGTTCTCCATGTACCACTTCTTGAGGTTCATCTGGATCGTCGAGTGACGGAACTCGTCGATCATCTGCATCGTGAAGCCGGTGCGCAGTTCCTCGCCCGGCGCGATGCGGGCGACCATCGCCATCGAGCGGGCCGCCGAGATCTCGGGGAACGGGATGATCGCCAGGAAGAGCTTCATCCACTCGACCCAGCGCGGTTCGACGTTGCGGAACATGTCGCCGCGAAGTGCGGCGTCGAGCGCGCCGTAGACGCGGTTGTCCTTCTCTTCCTGCATCGGGAAGTAGGAGCGCAGCACCTGCTTCATCGGATCGCGCGGCGTCTTGTTGATCTTGTAGTCCGTGGGGAACGTCATCGCCTCCTGGACGTAGGAAGGATTCCAGCCGAGATCGGCGATCTTCTTGGTCGCTTCGCCCACGGAAATCCCGCGTTGCGAGGTAATCTTGTTGAGCGTCAGAGACGTCATGGTCATAAGCCTCCACCAGGTTTTGCCGCGGGTCGCTCGACCCCGGCGTGAAGCGGCGCGCAAGGCCGCCAGTGAGAGTGCGAAGGGCACGGCAAAGGGTTGCGCTGTCAGGCGCGACGCTGGGTGCGGCCATTCGAGTGGATCGCGGCAAAGGTGTCCGAGGCGTCAGGGTCCAGGCGGCATCGGCCGCACCGGCGGCCGCACTTGCTGCTTGCGGATTGGTCCCTGCTCCCTCCGTTCCTTCGTTCTTTTGGTACCGCGCCTGAGCACGATAGGCTTCTTATGGAGATGGACCAAGCAAGGCCCGTGCCAGATGTGGAAATGCCTGCGGACTCTGCGTCGTTCCGCCGGAGCGCGCCGGGCACCGGCGCTGGAGGCCGGCGCCAGCACGGCCTCCGACAGGCCATCCGGCTCTGACGGGAATTGCCGGCGCCGCCCCGGCAGGCCCGGCCGAAGTTCCGCGCCGCGGATCGCCGACGAACGGGAAGTGTAAAATTATGTTACACTTGTAACGCCCATGTGTAAAACCGACATATATTTCGCATATGCGAGATGTATGTTCGCACAAGCGAAATAATTTACCTGTGGCGGGACATCTAAATTGATGAGTTAATGTCGAGGCGACGACGACATCTGGAAAACACGGATTGGAGCCATGCCGCAGGATCATGACCGGGGTGACCCGAAGCGTCCGCGACTGGGGGAATCCTCCGGAGTGAGCGACGAACTGCTGCGCCTGCTGCCCCGCGACGTGGTGTTCTCGATGCGCTTCCTCGGGGAAAGTCAGCATCGCCTGCAGAGTCATTTCCAGTCCTTCATCCGCGACAGGCTGGAGGCCGACGGCGTCACCCAGCAGACCCATCCGCTGATCCATACGTTCATCGACAGCCATGCGACGCTGCTGCGCGACTTCGTGTTCTCGGGCGTCGCCTTGGCCCACCAGTTCCGCGTCGACGAGATCGAGCGGATGACCGGCGACGTCACGTCGATCATGCGGGTCGACATATGGGATCAGCTCAAGAGCCACATCGCCGCCGCCGAGCAGCATTTTTCCGGCCAGATCGGCAGTTTGCAGCCATTCCTGGCGGCGCTCGAGGATCCGGCCGGACGGTCCGGCGAGGAGCCGTGAGGCGGGCCGGCGGGCGCGCCGCCATGTGAGGTCGGCAGCAGGCCGGCCGCGAAGGAGGAACCGTCATGGTCGATCGATCCACGGATGCGCAGGGCCTGCTGCGCCGTCGCCTGGGGCTCGTCGCGGATCTGTCCGCGTTGAACGCCGAGGCGCTGAGGCATCAGCAGGCACTGGCCGGCGTCGAGATGGAGGCGCTGCGCTGCGAGATCGCCATCGGGCGCGGCGACGAACAATCCGGACTGGTGCGGGACTTGCATGAGGCTCAGTCGAGCGCGCGGTCGTTCGCCGCGGCGAAAGCCGGCTGCGAGGACCGCATGGCTGCGATCGAGGACGAGATCCGCGCGGTGGATGAGCAAATCGCCGCGCTCGGACCAGGATGACGGGAGGACGCCGTGAACCGGCAGAGCATGAGCAACCTGACGCTGTTCGACCTGCTTGCCCGCAGGTGGCAGCGGCCCGCGGCGGTGAGGAACGTCGCGTTCGCCAATGACGGCGCCGCCGTCGCCTATGCCTCCGACGACGGCGTCGTCGCCGTGGCGCCGACGGCCGACGGCGAGCCGCCGGAAGCGCGGATCCGGGTGAGCGCCGACGTCGCGCGGACGACGATCCGCCCCCGCCAGACGCCGGCGCCGCCGCTCGTGGTGACGGCCAGCCTAGGCGCCGGCACTGTGCCGCTGCGTGCGTTCGGCGCTTCCGATTTTCTGGTGGGTTCGCAAACCGGAGCGGTCATCCGCCTGCATCAGGACGGCTCGCTGGGCAGTCCCTTGCTGCGGTTGAAGAATGCCGTCGTGGCGATCGACCACAGCGCGCCCCGCGGCCTGACGGCGGCGACGGACGGAGAGTCCGTCGTCCTGCGGCGCGAATCGGACGGCGAGGCCTTGACGCTGGCGCCGGACGGCGAGGCGCCGGTCGGCGCACTCGCCTTTTCGCCGGGCGGTGACCATCTCGCGCTGGCACGCGGCGGCAAGGTCGAGATCTGGGCCGTCGGCGACGAGGTGATGCGGATCGACAGCCTCGCCTGCCCGGGACCGGCGACGGAGCTGCGCTGGAGCCGCCGGGCGCCGTGGCTGGCCTGCGCCCTCGGCGAAGCGGGCTTCGCGCTGATCGACTTCGCCGCCGGCCGGACGGACACGATCACCGGCTTTCCGATGCCGGTACGATCCATCGCCTGGAGCGGCGGAATCGATGCCGTGGCGGCGTCGGGTGCCTTTCGCATCGCCGCCTGGTCGGTCGATCTCTCCGGACAGGGGTCACGGCCGAGGACTGCGCTGGAGACGGGACGGGCGGGGCTCGTGCCGGTCGATGCCGTGGCCGCCCATCCGTCGACGAACCTGGTCGCGGCGAGCTACGCCAATGGCCAGGTCGTCATCGCCCAGCTCGGCCGGCGTGATGCGCTGAGCGTCAAGACGGTCGGCGGCCCCGTCGCAGCGCTGGCCTGGTCGTCGGACGGCCGGCACCTGGCGCTCGGCACCGAGGACGGCGAGGCCGCGATCGCCAGCTTTCCCCCGCAAATGTTCAAATAGAATGGAGGAGCAGACGATGAACCAGCTCACGCCCGAAGAGCAGAGCAAGGACGAGTTCTTTTCAAGGCTCGGCGACCTCTCGAAGGAGATGGTCGCGAGCCATGGCAAGGACTTCAGCATGGGCGCGCTGATCCTGGCTGCTCGCTGGATCGCCGAGGGCAAGCTCGGCGCGTCCGAACTGCGCAACGAACCTGTGAACTGAGGCTTTTCGCCCACGCGGCCGCGACTGGCCGGACGGCGCAACAGACAGCCGCGCCTACCCGCCGGAGGCGGCAGCCATCGGGGAGTCGCGTCGGACGCAAGCGACGTCGCATTTCCATATGTCGCGTGCAGGCAGCCTGTGATCTGATCGTGACAGTTCGAGGTGCCGCAGCGGACAAAAGCCGCTGCGGAGAATTGGGAAGCCGGCGTCCCGTCAGCGGGAGATCCGGCGCTGCCCCCGCAACGGTGGCGGAGCTTCAGTTCCGACGGGAGACCACTGGGCGCCAATGCCCGGGAAGGTGTCGGGATGGTCCATCAGGACGGCTCCGGAGCCCGGAAACCAGCCTCGTGCCCAGTAAACTCGACTGATCGCGGTGGGCGGTCAAGAGGCGGATCGCTGCGCTGCGCGGGCAACGGATGCCGGCGGCCGCCATTCACCCCTGAAGTCACCACCAAGTTCAGTCCTTCGCCACGAGGACAGGACATGGATACGCGCAACGACATGCTGAGGCAGCTCCGCGACCGGAAGCATGGCTTCAGCCTCACGCAGCCCTTCTACACCGACCCCGACTACTTCAAGCTCGACATGGAACTGATCTGGTATCGCGACTGGCTGTTCATCGGCCATGACTGCGAGGTCGCCAGGCCTGGAAGCTATTTCACCGCCCAGGTCGGCACCCACCCCGTCGTCGTCCTGCGGGATCGCGATGGGCGCATCCGCGCCTTCCACAATTCCTGCCGCCATCGCGGCAGCCGGGTGTGCAGCGGCGAACGCGGCATGTCGGCCCGGCTCGTCTGTCCCTATCATCAGTGGACCTACGACCTCGACGGCAAGCTGCTGTTCGCGCGACAGATGGCCGAAGGTTTCGACAAGGGCGATTTCGGCCTGAAGCCCGTCGCCTGCGAGAGCGTCGGCGGCTACATCTTCATCTGCCTCGCCGCGGAGCCGGCCGACTTCGCGCCGTTCCGCGCCCTGATGCAGCCCTATTTCGCGCCGCACCGCCTGGCCGAGGCAAAGGTCGCCCACCAGAGCACGATCGTCGAGAAGGGCAACTGGAAGCTTGTGTGGGAGAACAACCGCGAGTGCTATCACTGCGCGGGCAATCACCCCGAGCTCTGCAAGACCTTCCCGGAAGCGCCCACGGTGACCGGCGTCCATGGAGCAGAAAGCGATCCGGAGATGCTGGCGCACTGGGCCAGATGCGAAGCGGCGGGGCTTCCCAGCCGCTTCCGCATCGACGAGCGCGGCCAGTATCGCGCGACGCGCGCACCGCTGCTGCGCGACGCGGTGAGCTACACCATGAGCGGCAGGCGCGCCGTCAAGCGCGATCTCTCCGACAGCGTGTCGGCGGACCGCATCGGCACCTTGCTGCTCTACCACTACCCGACGACCTGGAACCACATCCTGGGCGACCACGCCGTCACCTTCCGGGTTCTGCCGATCAGCGCGACGGAGACGGCCGTCACCACCAAATGGCTGGTTCACAAGGACGCCGTCGAAGGCGTCGACTACGACCTTGCCGAACTCACCCATGTGTGGACCGAGACCAACGATCAGGATCGCCGCATCGTCGAGGAGAACGCCTTCGGCATCCAGTCGCCCGCCTATGAGCCCGGGCCCTATTCCGAACTCCATGAGGGCGGCGTTATCCAGTTCGTCGACTGGTATGCGGGCTTCATCGAACCCAGACTGGCGGAGCGTGCCGCCCCCAGGCTGAGAAGCGTGGCGTGAGGACGGGGCCATGAACGCGATCATCGATCCCGCCCTCTATCGCCACCTCGACGAGATGGTCCCCTGGAACGACCGGCTCCAGATGCTGGAGGTGGTCGGCGTCACCGACGAGGCGCCGGAGGTCAAGACCTTCACCTTCCGTTCCGACGCGCAGACCTGGTTCCGCTACAAGCCCGGCCAGTTCCTCACCCTGGAACTGCCCACCGAAGACGGCCCGGTGCTGCGAACCTACACGCTGTCGTCCTCGCCATCGCGGCCGTTCTCGATCGCGGTCACCGTCAAGGCGCAGCCGGGAAGCATCGGTACCCGCTGGATGTTCGATCGCCTCAGGCCCGGCGGCCATCTGCGCGCCTACGGTCCGGCCGGCGAGTTCACCCACCACAACCACCCGGCGGCAAAATATCTGTTCGTCTCGGCCGGCTCCGGCATCACCCCGATGATGTCGATGCTGCGCTGGTTTTCCGATTGCGCACCCTGGACCGACGTGTCCTTCGTCAACTGCGCGCGGCGCGCCGAGGAGATCATCTTCCGCAAGGAACTGGAACTGCTCGGCAGCCGCATGCCCGGCCTGTCGCTCGGCTTCCTGGTCGAGGAGCGCTCCAGCCGCGAGAGCTGGTTCGGGCACATGGGCCGCATCGACGCGGTCCGCCTGCCGCTGCTGTCGCCCGACTTCCGTGATCGCGAGGTGTTCTGCTGCGGCCCGGAACCGTTCATGCGCGCCGTGCGCGCCATGCTCGAGGCGGCCGGCTTCGACATGGCCCGCTACCATCAGGAGAGCTTCGCCGCGCCGACGCCGGCACCCGCGCCGGTCGACGTCGCGGCGCTGGCCGGCGAAATGAACGCCCCGGTGCAGCAGGCCCTGCCGATCCGTTTCGCGGTCTCCGATGCCGCCGGCAGTTGCCTGCCCGGCCAGACGATCCTGCAGGCGGCGCGGGCCGCCGGGGTGCGGATTCCGGCTGCCTGCGAGTTCGGCCTGTGCGGCACCTGCAAGACGCTGAAAGTGTCCGGCGAAGTGGTGATGGAGCACAATGGCGGCATCCTCGACCAGGAGATCGCCGAGGGCTTCATTCTCGCCTGCTGCTCGAAGCCGCTGACCCCGGTCGAGATCTCGGCGTGAGGCGGCGCCGTGCGGCCCCGCCCGGCCGCGGCTACGCAAACGACTTGTAGCGGTAGGCGCGCTCGAGGATCAGCCCGAGGCAGAGGGCCACCGAACCGATGGTCAGCACATAGGGGATGCTGAGCATCGGTTCGTAGGTCATGTAGGTCGCGGTCCGGATCCACTCGACGCAATGCAGCACCGGGTTCCACCAGATGATGCTCTGCATGAAGGGCGGCATCTGCACGGGGACGTAGAAGATGCCGGAAATGACCAGCAGCGGCAGCCGCAGGATGGACCAGACGCGCTCCCACGACGGAAAGATGACGCATATCGCGCCATTGAAGGTTCCGATCCCGACGCACAGGAAGGTCATCCCGGCCATCGCCTCGACGAACCTGGCATAGTCGACGATGATCTTGTTCTCGGCGGTCAGCGACAGGATCGACAGGAAAATCAGCCAGATCACATACATGGTGAGCACTTCCAGCAGCAGGCGCGCCGCGATCACGTCCAGCGGCTTGACCGGCGGATAGGCAAGCAGCGCCTTGTTCGCGGTGATGGCCGAAAGGCCGCGCGTGGTGATGGCCGAGAACATGCGGAAGGTCAGCATTCCCGACACGATGAACAGTGCGAGATCCTGGCCGAATGGGATGTGCTCCTGGCTGACGTTGCGCACGACCACGAAAATGGCGACATAGGCGGCCGGCTCCACCAGCGCCCAGAGATAGCCGAACTTGCTGCGGCCGAAACGCGTCTTGGTTTCGCGCAGCATCATGGCGGTCAGCACGCGGCCCGTCACCGCGAGCTGATCCATGAAGCGCGTCGCGCTGTAATATCGGCTTGATACGTCGCTCATCGCAAATCTCGCCTATGTGCTGCCGTCGTCCGCCCGGCCGACGCCGGCCCGCGACGACCGGCAAGGTCGGCCACACCTATACACCGGCGGCGACACCGGTGAAATGCCGCGACATTGAGACGAACTGATGTCCCGGCCGGTCCAGGGCCGCACAGCGGTCGCGCATTCGCGCCGCGCCGGCATCGGCCAGCGCCCGCAAAGCGAAAGGCCGCCCGCGTGCGGACGGCCTTGACAATCCGGGCTCTGTCGGCCGGAAGCTGCGAGACCGCGGCCCGCCTCGATCAGGAAGCCGCCGCGCTCGGAATCTCGACGGGCTTCGGCTCGCTGCTCTCCACGGCTTCCTCGGCGGACGGCACCGCGTCGTCCGCGACAGCCTCCGTCACCGCGTCGGCCTCCCTCGGCTTGGCCACCACCTCCTGGACGCCGGGATCGACATACTCCGGCAGTTGGATCTCCATCGAAGCCAACTGACGGCGGAAATTCTCGGCAAAGCCTTTCTCGCCGTAGGCATTGAGCTTGGCGAGGTAGAACGCCGCCTTGTCCCAGGAACCACCGATGCACGCATCGAGAAGACCCTTGTAGGTGTGGATCGCCATCTCACCACCATGGCGGGACTCGCCGTTCGGCGTGTCGAAGCCTGAATCGAAGTCAATCTTCGGGGTTCGCCAGTCGCCGTAGTTTTCGGTCAGATAGAGATCGTAGTCCTTGGGGATCAGGTATTTCTCGCCGAGGAACTCACGGCGCGCCAGCTTGAACGGCGTATTGTGCCAGATCATCTTCACGCCGCCATGCCAATAGTCGTCCGGCTCGCGGTAATGGTAGAACAGGTCGATCGCAATGCCGTTGACATGCCGCAGACGGATGATCTCGTCCGAACGCGAGCTCAGCACGACAAATTTGCCGCATTGCTGCACAACCTGCATCACCTGCTCTTCGGGGACGGAACTCCAGATGCCGACGTCGATGTCCTTGTCGTGGCCGAGCAGCCGACCCTCGCGCACGCAGCCGAGCAGCGTGCCGCTGACCAGGAACATCTCGATGTCCGCCTCGTCGAACACCTTGCGCGTATCGCTGAGCGCGCGTTCGGCGCGCCGGCTGGAATAGTTCGGCTTGCGCGCCGCCAGCGTCTCGAAGCCGCCCTTCCGCTGCGACGCGCTGGTCAGCGAGTCGCGCCAGATCGTCGTCGCCAGTTCGTAGTTGTTGACGCGCATCGCCGCGAGCGCGATGAACTCGCTGACGTCCTTGTTGTAGGCAGGTCCGATCCCGTCCTTCTTCCACTTCTCCCAGTTCCACAGCAGCCGGAATAGGTCGGTCTCGGTCTGCACCAGCGTCGCCATGACGTGCCACGTCTTGTTGCGCTTGGATACGGCGGCGAGGCGCTCCAGCGCTTGCCAGGCCAGTTCCTCCTGCCCGAGCATGCCGCAGACCTCGCGCAGCAGGTAGATGCCGTCGGCGTGATAAGGCTTGGCGTGCAGCAGGTTGGTCAGGTCGTTGAGGGCCTTGTTGTACTGGCCGAGCACCTGGTGGCTGCGCGCCGAGTAGAAATAGCCGAGCGGATTGTTGTGCTGCTCGACCATCCTTCGGGCCGTCACGAAGACCTCTTCGTGATTCGCCTCGGAGAAATGCGCCTCGGCAAGAATGTTCAGAAACTGGATCGCCTCGGTATTGTCGAGATCCTCCGAATAGGCATGGTTCCACGCATTGCGCAGCGCCAGATATTCGCCGTCGCCGAGCAGGGCGTTGAGCAGCGCCAGCTTGCCCTCGATGAACCCCCGGCGCTCGGTCTTACGCTCGACCAATGCGGGAGAGGGCTTGGCGGCCGCCGGCTTCGCCACGGCAGGCTTCTTCGCCGCGACGGCCTTGGCGGCAGGCTTGGCGACCGCGACAGCCTTTGCGGCCGGCTTCGGCGCGGCGGCGGCAGACGGCTTCGGCTTGGCGGGGGCGGGCAAAGCCTTCTTGTCGGCCTTTGGAGCCGGTTTCTTGGTGCTTTGCCGAATGGCGTTCTGGAAAAACTTCGTAAAGGCCGACATTCACGGTTCCTGCGCAAAGCTAAACTCCGGCGGACAACCTGTCCGCCGGAGTGACGGGATCAAAACGGCGTCTACTGCGCGACGGAAACCGACTGAACGAGCGTCCCACGGTTCCGGATCGTATGCTTCAGGTCGGTCGACGAGATATTCTCGGTACGCGGCAGATACACCACTTCGCAATACTGCTTCAGGAAGTCGAACTTGCCCTTCCAGTCATCGCCCATGACGAAAACGTCGATGTTCCGTTCGATCACGTCTCGCGTCTTCTGTTCCCAGTCACGCTCGGGAATGACGACATCCACGCATTTCAGGTTTTCGACCAGGGCCTTCCGGTCGGCGTAAGGGATCACGCAGACCTTGCTCTTGGCGTTCAGATTGAACTCATCGGTCGAGATCGCGACCGTAAGGTGATCACCATACATACGGGCGCGGCGCAGAATATTCAGATGGCCGATATGGAGGAGATCAAATGTTCCATAGGTAAGAACCCGACGCATTACTGTAATTCCCCTTGTTGCAAGGACTTTCCACGCAAGCGCGCGTCCTTGAATACCAATTGCCTGCAGTAGAACAACGAAAATTTCTTCTAACCTTGGGAGCCGTTGCGAAGAAATCAGCGTTCGAATGACAGACTGGTTAAGAGCCGGCTAACCGCCGACCTGTCACCGTTACCAGAACCTTCCGGCAAAAACAATTCGCCGGCTCTTTTGCGGCGCACAATAATTTCCTCTGCGTCACCTTCCCTTCGTGCCCCCCGCGAAGCCAGCAGCCGCAGGCTGCCGAGCGCCTCAGCCCAGTTGTGATGGATCGGCCCGGGAAATACGGATTTCAAATCGTGCACAAAACCACGCTCGGCAAAGGCGTACTGGTCGAAATCGGGCATCAGTCCCACAACCGGGCGGTTCAGATAGAGAAAATCGACCCAGACGCTGGAGTAGTCCGAGATCAGGACATCCGTATGGCGAAGGATGATCGCCGCCTCCGGAATCCGCTGCGGGCCGGCATCCATGAAGGCATCGCCGCCACGCCGCAGCACGGACGGCAGCAGCTTCAGATCATAGGGATGCGGGCGCAGCGCGAAAACGAGACCAAACTCCCGGCACACCGCCCGGATCTCGGCGATCGTCTCGTCGGTCAGCAATCTCAGCGGCGACGCGGAGAGTTCGCGGAAGGTCGGCGCATAGGTGACGATCCGCCGTCCCGCCGCCTCGTCGACCAGGGAAGCCGCGATGCCCGCGAGATCCGCCGGGAAGGGATGATCCGGGCGCATATAGTCGAAGCGCGGAAGCCCGTGCACGAAGACGCGTTCGGCGGGGATCCCCAGGGCGCGGGCAATCACGTCGCGGTCCGCCGGCGTGCTGGCCGCCCCGTAGTCGTAGAGTTCGGCATTGCGCTGCATCAGCTTCAGGCGCGCGGCTTCGAGTTGCCGGCCCGGCGTTTCCGTCATCAGCAGTTCGATGCGCTTCAGCGGCACGCCATGCCACAGATTGATGATCTTGCGGCCGGCCTTGCGCGTCGAGATATGGGCGTCGCGGGCGCTGTGGCCGAGGAACACCGTCTGCGCGCCAAGCACCGTCAGGAGGTTGGAGAGCGAGAATCCGCTGAGCACCTTCGCGCCCTTGGCCTCGAGCGCGCGCCGTGCGTCGTCGCGGATCGGACCGTCCTTGTAGAGCACCACGTCGTCATATCCGGCGTCCAGCAAGGCATCGGCGACGATTCGGATGTTGCCGGCGATCGGCACCTTGTCGCGGGTCACCAGGACGATGCGTCCCGGCCGGACCGGGACGAAGGGAGACAGCAGCCGCCCAAGCAGGGCTTTCACACGACGCGGCAACCGGCTCTTCCTCGTGCTCTGGCCTGTCAACGGGAAGTCGGAGCCGGGTCTGGCCGCCGCATGCGCCACAGCGGACGGAAGCGCCGGCGCCTCGACGGCGTGCTCCCCTTGCGGGGCAGACCAACCGTCTGATTCTCTGAAGTGGTCCAGACGCTGCAGCATGTTGCCTGATGCTGGAAATTACCCATAGCCGACGAAACCCCACGCGACGCCGGCCCGCTCAGTGCTGCGGACAGAATCAGGCAATTTTGAGAACGTCTGCAACCGTATTTCCGAGATTTGCGCCAGGTCTCGCAATTCAGAACGGAAACTCCGTTCGATATCGGCCGCCAGGCGGGAAGCAATCACAAGTAAAACGTGCATGCTCAGCGCCTGGGCTGAAAAAATTTGTCGGCTTCCGGTCCATGTGCCGCCGGAAAAGTTGTCAAATGCAACCAGTGAGAGCATCGAGACCGCACGAGAGCACGGCCTTGCCGCCCTTCGGCGCTCCGCCAAGGGGCGACCGTCACGATCAAACGTTGTTCGCGTCGGGCAGCACGAAAGGCTCCCGATACTTTCCCTGAAGCAAGGCGCTCGCCTTGGCGTTGTCGATGATCGGATCGTCGGTATCGCGCAGACGCAGCACGGCGCCCAACGTCAGGCTCTCCTTGACGCCATTCTTATCCATGTTGGCCTGCATGGCGGCGAACCGCTCATGTACCATCCGGGGAACCGCGAGCTCATTGAGCAGATCGGTGACGTCGTCCTCCGTCGACTTCTTGCCGACCCTGTAGGAGATGTTGCCGAAATGGCAGAGATCGCTGGAGATGATCGACTCCTCGAGATCGCCGCGGACGTCCCGCTTGCCGTCCGACTTCACCGCATCGAGAAAGTTGCGGTAGTGGTTCAGTTGCTTGCCTTCGAACTGCATGACGTTCTTGCCATCCTTGTCCACCAGGGTCGCAAAGCCCTTCTGGTAGACGATGGTGCCCTCGGTTCCGTAGAACAGGACGCCGTTGGTGATGCCGCGAAATGCGGTCGGCTGCATGCCCATGATGTCCTGCAGCAGCCAGACGTCGCCGAACTTGTGGATCGTGAACTGCGTGTTCGGCGTCTCGCCTCCGTCGAACGGGCCGAAGCGTCCGCCGAAGGTGAAGACGAGGTCGCCATAGCCCTTCAGGTCGAGGGCTATGCGCGCCGCGTCGATGCGATGGATGCCGTTGTTGCCTAAAGCACCGTTGCCGTACTGCCAGAACCAGTGCCAGTGATAGTGGAACTTGCTGCGGCCGAGCTCGCCGGCGCCGGCCGGGCCGCACCACAGATCGTAGTCCACCGTGGCCGGCACGACGTTCTCGTTGGACAGCGGCAGCGGCGGCCGGTTCTTGTAGGTGATGCAGTGGACGAGCTCGATCTTGCCGAGCTTGCCGTCCCGCATGTACTTCCCGGCTTCCGCCAGCGACATGTTGGAGCGGAGCTGCGTCCCCGCCTGGACGACCTTCCCGTATTTCCGGGCGGCGGCCATGATCACCGGTCCCTCCGAGAAGGAATGCGTCACCGGCTTTTCGAGATAGACATGCTTGCCCGCGCGCAGCGCCCAGACGGTCGCCAGCGCATGCCAGTGATGCGGCATGGCGATCGACACGCACTGCAGGGCCGGATCCTTGATCAGTTCGCGGAAATCCTGGACGAACTTGGGCTTGTAGCCCTTTGCCTTGAAGACCTTCTCCACTGCCTCGCTGCCGACTCGGCTGTCGACGTCGCAAATATGCGAGATGACGCAGTCCGGCTGGTCGAGGAAATTGTCGATATGCTTGGCACCATGGCTGCGCGCACCGACGATGGCGACGCTGATCGCGTCCGCTCTTGCCGCCTTCGGAGCCGCCGCGGGCTTGGCGCCCTCTGGCTTCTTGGCGCCAGGTTTTGCCGCGGCGGGCTTCTTGGCGGCCGGCGCAGCGGCGGCGGGCTTTGCCGCCTCCGGCGTCTTCGCCGGCGAAGGCGCAGCCTTGTCGGTCGGCTTGTCCACCGAGCCTCCGTCCTTTCCGGACGCGCCCCCCGCCAGGGCCTCGATCTTCGCCGCCAGGGTGACAATGGAGCCCTTAAGGGCACGCACTGCTTTCGTCAGTTCGCCGATGGGACCTGCGATGTCCGAGCCGGCCGGCTTTGCGGGCTTCTTGGCGGGGGCGGGCGCAGCGGTCTTGTCGGCAGCCATCTAATCTCCTCTCGACTTGCAAGACGCGAGGCGACGAGCCCGAGTCGAAAAACGATTAGCCGCTACAACACGTCGTTGCAATCGTCAGCAACATGCGATCACCCATGCCAGGCGGATCCCTGCATGTCAGTGGCGGGACTTCAGAATCTGCAGCACGCCGGCCAGCGTCCGGGCGTCCGGCTCGCCGTCGTCCGCCGGCCGATCCGACGTCAAGGTCGCGATGTGATCGACCTTGTTGTTCAGGATGACGATGTCTTGGACGCTGCCGAGATCGTAGCCGGAGAAAATCCGGGCGCGATTCGCCATGACATGCTCCACGACGGCGCCTCCGACGCCCCGCTCCTCCAGCTTCTGGCGGAGCATTTCGAAAAATCCGCTCCCTCCGCCGGCGGCGGGCGCATCGCCGGTCTTCGCCGGCTTCGCCGAACCGGAAGCCGGCTTGCCGGCGGGTCGCTTCAGGGGAACGACCTTGCCCCCCCGCTCGGGCTTCGGTGCAGGCTTCGACTGCGGCGCGTCGAGTTTGCCGGCGAGTTTGCCCAGCGCCTTCTCCACATCGTCGAAGGAGACGGTTTTCAGCGCGGAGACGGGCAGGTCCCACCATTTGCTGGCGACAAGGCGGGCGATGACGTCGTCAGGGAACCTGTAGCGGATGAGGCGGGCCGGCACGCCGCCGACGATCGCGTAGGGCGGAACGTCGTGCGTCACCACTGCGCCGGACGTCACCACGGCGCCGTTGCCGATGCTGATGCCGCGCCGCACCGAGACGTGGCTGCCGATCCACACGTCGTTGCCGACGGCCGGGCCCGAGGCACGCGAAATCTTCACCTTGCCGACGCTGTCCGCATAGTCGGGGAAATGGGCCTTGGCGTTGTGGATCAGCGAGCTGGTGGCGACGTAGTCGACGACCGGGTCGAAAGTGCCGATCTCGCAATACTTTCCGACCGAACAGTAGCGGCCGATCGTGGTGCCGTCGTGGATTTTCGTATAGCCGTTGATGATGGTGAAGCGGCCGATCGTGACGCCCGCCTTTATCTCGACCAGGCCATAGGTGCGAACCGGGACCTCGAGAGCCGCGGCCGGATCGACCAGGGATTTCTTGGAAATGTAGGTGGGCTTTTCCATCTGGTTTCCGCAGGACTGCGTTGCGGCCGTTGCGCAGGCCGGATGCGGCGCCGCGAGGCGGCTCCTTGCTGAACCGCCGGCCGCGTGCAGCCCCACAGTTTCCCGCGGCGCCGAAAAACGCAAGCGGGAGCGGCGCTCGCGCGCCGCGGATATCAGTCCTCCGCCTTCACCGGCCGGCTGAGCAGCGACATCCGCGCCTCCTCGAGCGTGATGGTGTTGGCGATGATCTGCGAGACGACGTCGATGATCGGCGCCTCGATGCCGCGCTCCCGCGCGATCTGCGCCGCGATGCCGACCGTATGCACGCCCTCGGCCAGCTTGTGCGGCGACTGGGTCTCGCGCTGCCCGAGCATGACGCCATAGGAGAAGTTGCGCGACTTCAGGCTGGAGCAGGTCAGAAACAGGTCGCCCAGCCCTGCCAGCCCCTGCATGGTCTTCGGCTTTGCGCCGAACACCGTGGCGAAGCGCAGGATCTCCGCATTGCCGCGCGCGATCAGCGCCGCCTCGGCGCTCGTGCCCATGTCCATGCCACGGCAGATGCCGACGGCGATCGCGATGATGTTCTTGAGTGCGCCGCCCACCTCGACGCCGGTCACGTCGTCGGAGGCGTAGATGCGGAATTCCGGTCCGGAAAGCTCGCCGGCCACGTCGATCGCCATCTGCAGTTCGGGCATCGCCAGCGTCACGGCGGTCGGCTTGCCGGCCGCGACGTCGACGGCGAAGCTCGGGCCCGAGAGCACGCCACAAATATGGTTGGGCACCGTCTCCGCCAGCAGCCGGCTCGGCAGCAGTCCGCTCTCCCGGTGGATGCCCTTGGCGCAGTTGATCAGCACGGCGTCCGGGGCGACCAGCTTCTCGATGCGCATGGCGACGTTGTGGACCTGCTGGGTCGGGGCGACGAGGAAGACGAAGCCCGCCTCATCCAGCGCCTCCTCGATGGAATTCGTCGCGACGAGCTGCTGAGGCAGCGGAATCGCCCCCAGATACTTGGCGTTGGTGTGCGCGACGTTGATTTCCTCGCACAACGCGGCGTTGCGTCCGAAAAGCTGTGTCTCGTGTCCCTTGCGGGCGAAAACGCAAGCCAGGGCGGTTCCCCAGGCGCCTGCTCCCAGTACGGCGATCTTCTTCAAGCGGTTCCTGTCTCCATATGGCGCGGTCGGGGGCGCGTCGGGATGATGCGGCGGTGCGGACGTGAGCAGGAGCCCGATGGTTCATCAGGATTGAGCTGCCCTGCCGCGCCCTGAATGGTGAGGGACGTTTGCAGCAGAAACGTGATCACACCGCGCCCTGTCAAGAGCCCGGCCGGCCGTGGCGCATCCGGTCAGTCCGAGCTACCGCAGCAGGAAACCGCGGCCCAATGCGTCGTCCTGTTCGACGGTGAAACGCGAGGCGCCCGAATAGTATGCCCTGCCCCCGACTTCGACCCGCACGCAATCGAAGCGGCCGCTGCGCTCCGCGGCGACGGCCCGGGCGGTGAACACAGCGCCGGTGATGCTTTCGAAGCGTCTCGCCTCGCCGATGCGGGCCTCGCCGCGCGCCACCTGAAGCGCGATGCGCGCCGACACGCCGCTGCCGGTCGGGCTGCGGTCGACCTCCCGCTCGGCGAAGACGCAGACATTGCGGCTGGGCACATCCGAGCCGTCCCCGCCGTCCGTCAGGATCGTGCCATAGAGGAAGGCGAGGTCGGGATCGTCGGGATGCTCCAGCGGCATCGCGGCAGCGGTCGCCTTGGTGATCCGGTCGGCGATCTCGACGATGTCGGCAAGCCGCGAGGCCTTCAGGTCGAGGCCGACGGTCGAAGCCGGCAGCACGGCATAGAAGGCGCCGCCGTAGCCGATGTCCAGCCGCACCGCTCCGAGGCCCGCAACGTCGACGACGGCATCGCGTGCGAAGGCGAAGGAAGGAACGCTTTCGAAGGAGACGGCGCCGGTGCGCGGCCTGCCGCCGGCACTGTCGACCTCGACCCGCACGCGCACCAGCCCGCAGGGGCATTGCAATCCGAACTCGGTGACGGGCGAGACGGCCGCGACGATGCCATGGTCGACCGCATAGCGCCCGAGCGCGACGGTGGCGTGACCGCACATGGTCGAATAGCCTTCGTTGTGGATGAACAGCACCGCCATGTCGGCGCCGGGCAGATCCGGCGCGACCGGGATCACGCCATACATGTCGTAGTGGCCGCGCGGCTCGAAGATGATGAGCTTGCGCAGATGGTCGAGATGCTCGCGCGCATGGCGCCGCTTGTCGAGGATCGTCCGACCGGGGATCGGCGGGTAGCCCGCCGTGACGATGCGCACCGGCTCGCCGCCGGTATGCATCTCGACCGTCTCGATCGCCCCATCGAACTCGTCCATCCCGTCCTCCCGATCCAGCCGGCGCCGCGCAGTCTCGCTGCGCGCGCCCCGATCGTGCAAGCGGCCAGCACGAAAACTTCGCGCCGACCGCTTGTTCCAGGACGCTCGGAGCCTAGGCCCTGTGGACGGTCAGCGATTGGGCGTGGCGCGTGCCGAATTTGGCGGCTGGGGAGGCGAGCCGGCCGAGATGGTGTCTACCCACCATGAGGGCGGCTCAACGAACTCAGGGGGCAAATTCGGCACGCGCCACGCCCAATCGCTAACCGTCCACAGGGCCTAACCTTTGAGCACGTCGGCCCATTCGGGATGCCGGCGGAACTGCGCGTTGGCGAACGGGCAGAGCGGCATGATCTTCTTGCCGGAGACGCGCGCATCCTCGACGGCGCGGGCAACGAGGCGAACGCCGACACCCTGGCCGCGGAACGCGTCGGGCACCAATGTATGATCGATGATGATCAGATGGTCGCCGGCACGGGTGAAGGTCATCTCGGCTTCGGCGTCGCCCGCCCGGTGGACGTAGCGACCCTTGGAGCCGAAATCCTCGAACACGATGTCGTCTTTGGTCTCAGTCATTTGACGTCTCCGCCTTCATGGTTTCGAGAAACATGCGGATGGCCTCGATCTCGCTCGGCCGGGCCTCGTGCCCGCCGTCATGCCATTCCAGCATCACCTCCGCCCCGGCGGCGCGCAAGCCGTCGGCGAGCCGGTCGGTGAGGGCCGGAGGGCAGATCGGATCGCGCCGCCCCGCGGTGATCAGCACGCGGCGTCCCGCCACGCCGCCGTCTATCTTGGGATTGAACGGGATCAGCGGGTGCATCAGGATCGCCGCGTCGAACAGCGAGGGCCGGGAAAACAGCACGGAAGCCAGGATGTTGGCCCCGTTGGAGTAGCCGAGGCCGACGACCCGCGACGGCTTGGCGGCTTCCACGTGTGCCGCCACGAACTCCGCCATCTTGCCCGTCGCCCGGGCGAGGTCGGCCATGTCGTAGACCCCCTCGCCGGTTCGCCGGAAGAAGCGCGCGGCCCCGCCCTCCGAGACGTCGCCGCGCGGCGAGACCACGCCGGCGCCCGGCATGAGGTCGCCGGCCAGCCCCAGCAACTGGCGCTCGTCGCCGCCCGTGCCGTGAAAGGCGAAGACCAGCGGGCCGCCCGGCGGTCCGGGCCGGTGCTGGTGGATGTAGCCTTGCGTGCTCACCGTTCGTCTCCTCATCCTTCCAGCGGCTGCAGGTGCTTTTCGAGATAGGGGCGCAGATGGGCGTGCTGCGCCGGCAGCTTCAGCGCCTGCCCGAGATGCGCGGTGTCCTCGTCGCGATCGAAGCCGGGCTCGTTCGTGGCGATCTCGAACAGCACGCCACCCGGCGTGCGGAAATAGATCGCCCAGAAATAGTCGCGGTCGATGACCGGCGTGACATGGTAGCCGGTGTCGAGCAGGGCCTTGCGGACCTCGAGCTGCTTCGCCCGGTTCTCCACGGCGAACGCGATGTGGTGCACCGAACCGGCGCCGAGATCGGCGGGCCGGGCGCCCGGGACCGTCTCGATGTCGATCACATGCGCGCCGTTGCCCTTGTCGATCGACAGCCGCGTCAATGCGCCCGCCCGGTCGACGACTTCGTAGCCCATGAACTTCAACAGCTCTTCGGTGGCACCGCCGTCGCGCAGCCGCAACGACGCCGAATGGAAGCCGCGAATGGCCTCGTCCGGGCCGACGCCGCCGCCGGTCCACGGCGCCCGCCCGTCCGCCGCATCTTCGACCAGGGCGAAACCGTCCTTGTCCGGTCCCTCGAACCGCAGGGCGTCGCTGCCGAAACGAGCTTCGCGGGACAGGCCGCCGACCTTCAGCTCGCCGAGACGCCGTTCCCAATAGCCCAGACTGCCATGCGGCACGGAGAACACCGTCGTCCCGACTTCGCCGGTGCCGGGCCGGCCCTGGCCGATATTGGGGAACGGGAAATAGGTCATGACGGAGCCGGGCGTGCCCACCTCGTCGCCGTAATAGAGATGATAGACATCCGGCGCGTCGAAATTGACGGTGGTCTTGACGCGACGCAGTCCGAGCGTGTCGGTGAAGAACCGGTTGTTGGCGCGCGCATCGCTTGCCATCGACGTGACGTGATGGAGACCCTTGATCTGGTCGATCATTGTCGTGCTCCCTTGTTTGCGACGGCCACTCCCTGCGGCCGTGTTGGCGACAATGTCGGTGATGGATGGCCACTCCGGAAGCCGGCAGACAGAGAATGGATTGTTCACTCACGATTGACGAATTGAACAGATCGTTCAACGTAAAGAGAGACCAAAAATCGATGTCGCGGCGCCCGAACGTCCTCTTCATCACCTGCGACCAGTGGCGGGGGGATTGTCTGTCGGCGGCCGGCCATCCCGTGGTCCGCACCCCCAACGCCGACGCGCTGGCGCGCGAAGGCACGCTGTTCGCCCGGCACTATGCCGGCGCGGCCCCCTGCTCGCCGGCCCGCGCCTGCATCTACACCGGACGCTACCAGATGACGAACCGGGTCTGCCGCAACGGTTCGCCCCTCGACGCGCGCTTCGGCAACGTCGCGCTGGCGGCGCGCGCCCTCGGCTACGACCCGACGCTGTTCGGCTACACCGACGTTTCGCCGGACCCGCGCGCCCATGCCCCCGGCGATCCCGTTCTGACCAGCTACGAAGGCGTCCTGCCCGGCTTCACCGTCCGCCAGTTGCTGCCGGAGCATCAGAAGCCCTGGCTGTCCTGGTTGCGCGCCCAGGGCGTCCATGCGCCGCCGTTTCCAGATGTCCATCGTCCGGTCCGCTCCGCCGGGGAGGTCTCGTCAGCCCCGCCGATCTATACGCGGCGGCAGACGCCGGCGGCGTTTCTGGTGGCGGAGTTCACGCGCTGGCTCGGAGAACAGGATGCGGCGCGCCCCTGGTTCGCGCACCTCTCCTTCATCTCGCCGCACCCGCCCTACATCGCACCCGAGCCGTTCAACACCATGTACGACCCGGATGACGGGCCGGACTTCCGACGGGCCGGCCGGTGGCAGGACGAATGCGCCACCCACCCCTGGCTTGCCGATCATCTGGAGCGGCAGAAGAGGTCGAAATTCATCCCCGGCGCGAAAGGGCGGCTGCGCGGCTGGACCGAGAAGGAGTTCCGGACCATCCGGGCTATCTACTACGGCATGATCTCGGAGATCGACGACAAGCTGGGGCAGCTCTGGTCGACGCTGCGTCGCAGCGGTGCCTGGGAGGACACCGTCGTCGTGCTCACCTCCGACCACGGCGAAATGATGGGCGATCATTTCATGCTCGGCAAGGGCGGCTATTTCGACGGCAGCTATCACGTCCCGCTGGTGATCCGCGTCCCCGGCGCGACCGGCAGCCGCAGGGTCGATGCCTTCACCGAGGCGGTGGACATCAAGCCGACCCTCATCGACCTGATGGGCGGCACGCCTCCAGCCTGGCTGGACGGCCGCTCGCTGGCGCCGCTGCTGGGGCGGTCGGTCGAAGGATGGCGCGACTGCGCCCATTGGGAATTCGACTTCCGCGCCCTCGGCAAGCCGGAAGGCCGGCTGGGCCTCTCGCCACGCGACTCCAGCCTTGCCGTGATCCGCTCGGACACCTTCAAATACGTTCATTTCGGCGGCGGTCTGCCGCCCCTCCTGTTCGACATGGCACAGGATCCCGGCGAACTGCGCAATCTCGCCGGCGACCCCACCTATCGGCTCGAGAGGCTGGCGCTTGCCGAAAAGATGCTGGCCTGGCGGTCGGCCCATCTGGACCAGACGCTGGCGTTCATCGAACTGACCGAGACCGGCCCGCGCGGTCCGGCCTGGCCTGCCGCGTGACGGACAGCGCAAAGCAGAAGGGCCGCGCCGGCCGGCGCGACCCTTCGAGGTCGAAGGCGATACGGCCCTACGGCCTTACGGGATCATGATGCGCTGCTCGTCGCGCTTTTCCGCCCAGGTCGACTTGTCGTAGGTGGCGGCGGCGTCGAGCTGCTCCTTGGTCAGGTTCGTGTAGAGATAGGTCTTGCCGTTGCCGTCGGTCATGAAGGCCAGCCTGTCCATGCCGACCGCCACTTCCTTCTCGCCGATCCCGAGGAAGCCGCCGACATCGATGATCACCGCGTCGACCTTGCCGTCCTGCGTCAGGATGACGTCGCCGATCTCGCCGACATTCGCATCGTCGGCGCCATACACCGTCGTGCCGACGATCTCCTCGGAGCGGATGTCTCCGGCCGGCATCTCCTTGAGGGTGGACTTGTCGATGGCGCTCGTCTGGGTCTGGTCGGGTGCCGCGGCCGGATCGTCGGCCGGAGCCGTGGCGGTCGTGTCGTCGGCCGGTGCAGCCGGGGCTTCGGCGGCCTGGTCCGCCGGAGCCGGGGCGGCAGCCGTGCCGTCGGCCGGCGCGGGTGCCATCGCATTCGTGTCGCCCGCCGGAGCCGCCGGGGCTGCCGCCAAGGCAGGCTCATAGGGGCGCCGGTCGAACTCGGCCAGGGCCTGCAACTGATCCTTGGTGGCGTTCACCACGATCCAGCGGTCGCCATCCTTCTCCGCCCACGAAATGTCGGCAAAATTCAGCGCCACGTTCTTTTGGCCCAATCCGAGGAAGCCGCCGACGCCGACGACGACGGCTTCGATCTGGCCGCTGGACCCGATCACCACATCGTTGACGCTGCCGATGTTTTCGGCCTCCTCGCCGGTGCCGTTGTAGACGGTCTCACCGATAAGCTTGCTGGCCAGGAAGCCGTCGGCCTTCTCGACCGGAGCCTGGGCGGCGTCGGTCATCGGCGCCGGTTCCGCCGGAGCGGGAGCGGTGGTTTCCTGGGCGTAGGCCGATCCGGCCAGCAGCGCCACGACGGCGGTGGTAGTCAGAAGTTTGTAGAACATGCTAGTCTCTCCTCGTGCATCTGATTGCGCTGGCCGCGCCCGGCCCGATCCGTCGCAGGGGAATGCCGGGCGCGGCATCACAATCGGCAAACGCCAAGGCCCTGCTTCGGTTCCCCAGGATCTGGCCGCTTGCGCCGGAAGGCGCGTTTTCGAACGGCTCGCAAAAGGCCGGCACCCTCGGAACCATCCCGTCTCTGATGCGTTAGCGCGCGGATCCGACGCGTTGCGTCTATCAGGCGCCCGCCACGGGCGGCCGGAGGGGTGGATGAAGTTTGCCGCGGTGTTGAACGAAGATGGTGGAACCTTGCGGACCACCGACCTGCCAGCGTTCCGGAAGACGCTGACCGAGGTACTGGAAGAGGGCGGCCACTCGGTCGATGTCGAGACCGTCCCCGGCAAGGACATCGAGAGCGCCCTGAAGAAGGCGGCGGCGCGGCGCGGCGTCGACGTGGTCATCGCGGGCGGCGGCGATGGCACGATCTCGACGGCGGCCGGCGTGCTGATGGACAGCAAGAAGGCGCTCGCCGTGCTGCCTGCCGGAACGATGAACCTGTTTGCGCGCAGTCTCGGCGTACCGCTCGAGCTGGAGGAGGCCGTCAGGGCATTCGCCGGCGGCAAGGTCCGGCAGGTCGACATGGCGACCGCCGACGACCGGCCCTTCGTCCACCAGTTCTCCATCGGCCTCCACGCCAAGATGGTCGATCTGCGCGACAGGATGGAGTTCGGCTCGAAGATCGGAAAGATCGGTGCTTCCGCCAGGGCCGTCTACACCACGGTGATGAACCCGCCGTCCATGAAGGTGCAACTGAACCTCGGAGGAACCGAGCTGCTGGCGCGCACCTCCGGGATCGGCGTCACCAACAACATGTTCGGCGAAGGCCACCTGCCCTACGCCGACGACCCGGACGGCGGCGTGCTCGGCGTCTATGTGACGATGGCGCGCCGGCGCATGGACATCATCCGCTTCGGACTGAACATGGCGCGCGGAAAGTGGAAGGACAACGATCAGGTCGAGATCCACGAGACCCGTGATGTCGAGATCAGGCTCCTGTCGTCCGCCCGGAAGTTTCGCTGCGTGATCGACGGCGAGCTCTATCCCTTGGCCGAGCGGACGCGCATCCGCATCCATCCCGGGGCGCTCGGCGTGCTGGTGCCGTCGCAGGAGGCTGCGGCGGAGGCTGCGTGATCTGTATGGCTTGCATGAGTGTAACGACGGATTTTTCACCCGCCTTGTTGGCTCGTGGGCTCGGACGGAGGGTCGTTCGCCTCAGCCCAGATCTCCACGCCGGCCCACACGACCAGCGCCAACGCCACGCTGACGATCAGCACGAGCAGCACCGGCCTTCCCAGCCTGCCTTGCCGCGCTCGCTCCGGCTCCACTCTCGGCATCGGTCGGCTCCTTCAAACCTTGCGCATCAGCAGGCGGAGGAATGTCCTGAAAGCGGCATGGTTCCTTCCCGCCGTCGCAACCGACATCTGTCCGGCGGACCACGTCGCCGCCTGGAGGGTGCCCGTCTTGACCTCTGAGGACGTTGCGGCATCGATTCCTGCGCATCGCATGGCTGGAAGGCTGGCCGACCCGGCGCGCAATGCGGTGGTCGAATCCCTGCTCGCCGTCGGCCTGCAGCGCGACAACGACTTCGACCGCATCGCCGGGATGGCTGCGACCACGCTGGCCGCGCCGGTCGCCTTGGTCAGCCTGGTCGGGCGCGATCGCCAGTGGTTCAAGTCGGGTCTGGGGCTGGACCTCGCCGAGACCCCGATCGAGCAGTCCTTCTGCGCCCACGCGCTCGAATCCGCGGACGACATGCTTGTCGTTCCCGATGCCACCGCCGATGCGCGCTTCGCGACCAACCTGCTCGTCACCGGGCGGCACAACGTCCGCTTCTATGTCGGAGTGCCCCTGACCGTGAACGATCAGCGGGTCGGCTCGCTCTGCGTGATCGACCGCGTCGCGCGCGAACCGCCGACGGCCGCCCAGGTCGCGACGCTGCGGGCCCTGGCGGCCATCGTCGCCAGCCTTTTCGCGCTCAAGGAGGGAGCCCATCGCGGTGCCATCGCCAGTGCCGCGCTGGTCCACGAGGAGAAGCGGCGAGCCATCGCCCTGGAGGCCGCCTCCCTGTCCAGTTGGATCTGGGATGTCGAGACGGGCCAGGTCGAGTGCGACGAAAGCCTGACCGTGCTGTTCGGCCTGCCGCCGCGGCGGTCCATGGCGGGTGCGGCCTTCTTCCGCGCCATCGACCGGCGGGACGCACGCCGGACCAACGACGCGTTTCGCAGGGCGATCGCCGACGGAGACGACTATTTCGGCGAGTACCGTGTGCGCGGCGCCACGCCCAGTCGATGGCTGGCGGCGCGTGGCAGGGTCGTGGAACGGGCACCCGACGGGCGCCCGCTGCTGGTGTTCGGGGTCAACTACGACATCACCAGACGCAAGGACGACGAGGAGCGGCAGACGCTGCTGCTGCGCGAGCTCAATCATCGCGTCAAGAACACGCTCGCCACGGTTCAGGCGCTGGCCACGCAGACGGTGCGGCACGCCAGAGATCCGCGCGAATTCCTTGGCGCGTTCAGCGCGCGGCTTCAGGCGCTGGGCGCGGCGCACGGCCTGCTATCCGACCACGAATGGCGCAACATCTCGCTGCGCGAACTGGCCAGGACGGAAGTGCAGCCTTTCGACGACCCGCGCCGGACCCGGATCGCCATCTCGGGCCCGGATGTCACGCTGACTCCCGATCAGGCCCTCGGCCTCGGCATCGTGCTGCACGAGCTTGCGAGCAATGCGCTGAAATACGGCGCGCTGTCGGTTCCCGACGGGTCGGTTGCGCTTGGCTGGCAACGCGCCGGCCGAGGCGCCGAACGAAGGCTCGTGATGCGCTGGAGCGAGCATGGAGGGCCGCCCGTCGAACCGCCCTCACGCACCGGCTTCGGAAACATCCTGATCCAGCGCAGCCTGGCAAAGGTGCTGGACAGCGAAATCCGGCACGAGTTCAGAGGCTCCGGCGTCGTGGCGGACATCTCGTTCCCAATGACGGAATAGAGCAATTCCGCGCAATCACTGCCCGTCGTCGGCAGGGCCATCCGGACCGTCCGAATTCTCCCTGTAGATCGCGTAGACCACCGCCGCGATCGCCGGCGCGGCCAGTGCGAAGATGCCGGCCCGGCTGCGCAGCAAGGCCGGCGCCAGCGCGACGCCGGCAGCCACCGCCACCTTGGTGAAGTCGCGGCTGCGTTGCCGTCGCGCCACCCGCCGGCGGGTGGCCGAGGCAATCCTGTGTCCGACGATCACTCCGACGCCGAGCAGGACGAAACCGCCGCCGAACCACAGGGCTGCCCCGATGGGGCCGAGTTCGCGGGCGGCATAGATGAAGGCCGCCAGCAGCAGGAACCCGCCTCCCAGCAGCAGGAGCACGGCGGCCAGCAGATAGGCGATGGCGGCGCTGCGCGTGCGCCGCAGGGCGGCCATCGTTTCACCGGTGGCCAGGCCGGCAATCAGCGAGGCGAGCATGATGTGCGGGCGACCCCGATCAACGCCTTGAAATCAATGCAAAGAAGTAGCCGATGCCGGCTGCGATGGCCAGCGACGTGATCGGCTTTTCCCGCACCTTCAGGGCGATCTGGTCCTCGATATCGCGGGCATTGCCCTTCAGGCCTTCGACCGCCGCCTCGCCCTGTGCGCGGAGCTGGTCCAGCCCCTCGCTCGCCGCGCGCCGCGCCGCGCCGTATCCGTGCTGGCCGGTGCGCGCCAACTGTTCGGTCAGCTTCGCCACGTCCTCGCGCAACTGCCTCAGCTCGGCTTCGAGATCCGATACCGTGCGTTCCGTTTCGATCTTGTCGACCTTGCCTGCAGCCATGGAAAACTCCTCTTGAGATGATCCTGAACGCACGTTGCGCCCAGCGGTTCCGCCACGATAGGCCTGACGCGGCGAAGCCTCGCCGCGCCGTCAGATCAGGGCGCGGCGTGTTTCCGCCAAGCCTGCCCAGCGCGCCGTCGCGAGCAGACCCTCGGCATCCTTGATCTCGCAGCCGCCCTCGCGCCAGCTCAGCAGGCCGCGCTGCGCCAGTTTGCGCAAGGTCTTGTTGGTGTGGACGAGCGAAAGACCGAGCGTGTCGGCGACATGCTGCTGGGTGATCGGCAGAACCCGGAAGGCTCCGAAGGCCGCCTTGGTGCGCTGCAGCCGGGCGTAGAGGAACGACAGCAGATAGGCGGCCCGCTCGACGGCGGAACGGCGCCCGACGCTCAGCAGATTCTCGTCGAGCATCTGCTCTTCGCGCGCCGCGATCCAGGTGATGTCGTAGGAGAGGCCCGGATGGTTCTTGAACAGATCGAAGACGCGCTCCCGCTCGAACACGCAGAGCAGAAGCGGCGACAATGCCTCGACGGAATGCTGCATCTCGCCCAACAGGCCGGCCTGCAGGCCCAGAAGGTCTCCCGGCATGGCATAGTTGAGGATCTGACGGCGACCGTCATGCAGCAGCTTGTAGCGGAATGCCAGACCCGACAGGAGCGTGTAGAGATGGGCGCTGTGATTGCCCTCGACCAGCACCGTCGCGCCGCGCTCGACGGCCAGTTCGCCACGCTTGAACTTGCTGATAAACTGCAGTTCGCCATCGTCGAGGTCGCGAAACACCGACAGCGCCCGCAAAGGGCATTTCGAGCACGGGTACCGCAGTTCATGCACCTTGATGTCTCCCATGCTCGCGCCGCCCCCTGCGGTCCATCGGCCCGTCGCACGGGGCCGCCACCGTCAGCGGTTGCCCCGTACATGTCTTTTTTAAATGACAGAATTCCGTATAGGCGACATTGAGACCACCTGTTTCATCGAATGTGCAAGGGTGCGGGATTGCTTGACGGATTGCTGGTGCTGATTCTTGAGGATGAGTTCCTGATCGCCTTCGATGTCGAGCAGGTCTGCCGCGACCATGGCGCCCGCGACGTGTTGATCGCTCCGACCCTCGAAGAAGCGCATGCGCTGCTTGAGCGCCACGTCTTCGATGCGGCGATCGTCGACCTGATGCTCGACGGCAAACCGACTTTCGACTTTGCCCGCGCTCTGCGACAGGGTGGAATCCCCTTCATCTTCGCGTCTGGCTATTCCGACACCGGAGAGCTGCACAGCTCCTTCCCCGGCATCGCCATCGTCTCGAAGCCATATGCCGGCGACGACCTGGTCGAAGCGCTGTCGGCGGCGCGCCGCCGCTGACCACCGCCAAGGGACTTCTCTGTTTGGAAATGCGTTTCTAAGCGGCGTTCGAACCGAGCACCTGCGTCGAGATCGCATCGGGGCCGTAGTCCGCCTCTCCCGAAACCTGCAATATGTCCTGCAACCGCGCCCTCGCCCGGCTCACGCGGCTCTTGATCGTTCCGACCGCGCATTCGCAGATCGCCGCCGCCTCCTCGTAGGAGAAGCCGGACGCGCCGATCAGGATGATGGCTTCCCGCTGGTCCTCCGGCAGCATTTCGAGGGCCTCGCGGAAATCGGCGAGATCGAGCTTGCCGTCCTGGCTCGGATGAACCGCCAGGCGCTCGGTCATGATCCCCTCCGAATCCTGAACCTCGCGGCCGCGCTTGCGCATCTGCGAGTAGAATTCGTTGCGCAGGATGGTGAACAGCCAGGCCTTCAGATTCGTGCCCATCTGGAAGCTTGCATGCTTGTCCCAGGCCTTGACCAGGGTTTCCTGGACGAGATCGTCCGCCTTGTCGGCATTTTGCGACAGGGACACGGCGAAGGCCCGCAAGCTGGGGATCGTGGCAAGCAGTTCGGTCTTGAATTCAGCCGAGACAGCCATGGACTTCAGTCCTGCTTGCGCGAGGCCTCTGCGGCCTCCAACTGGGCAAGGAGAACGGCGAACCGGTCCGGAACCTCTTCGGAGACGAGACCGTCATAATATTGCTTCAATTTGCGACCGATCTCGCCATGAGTTCCCAGCGGCTCGCTTGCCGGCGCGTCCGGCTTGTCGCCGCCGCCCAAACTTTCCTTCATCGATTTCACCTTAAGCCTCACTGACCCCTTGATCGTCTGCCATGCCAAAACCCCGGAGGCGAGGTGCCGCACCTGCGTTGACCTCAAATGCGGCCCCTCCACATTGGTTCCGCGGCCCTGGCGTTTTTTCGGGAACTTTTTCGTGTTCGCGGCATTTCGCGTTCGGCGTGGCGGCATCCGCAGCCCGTACTTTTTCTTGAGGGAGCCATATGAGCTTGTCAGCTAGCATTGCACCGCACCTTCCCTACCTGAGGCGCTTCTCGCGCGCGGTGTCCGGATCTCAGCAGAGTGGCGATGCTCTGGTGGCCGCGATGCTGGAGGCCATCGTGGCGGATATCGGCATCTTCCCCGCGGCATCGAGCAATCGCGTCGCGCTCTACAAGATCTTTGCCAGGCTCTTCACCTCGGTGGCGATCCGGGTGCCGGCCGACCATGCGCAGACGGCGTGGGAACGCAGCGCCTCGGCGAACCTTTCGGCGCTTTCGCCCCGGCCGCGCCAGGCCTTCCTTCTGGTCGCCGTGGAAGGCTTCACGGATGACGAGGCGGCAGAGATTCTCGACATCGATGTCGATGACTTCGCGGCCCTTCTCGCCCAGGCGAGCACCGAGATCTCCCGCCAGGTCGCGACCGACGTCCTGATCATCGAGGACGAACCGCTGATCGCGATGGACATCGAGGAAATGGTCGAGAGCCTCGGCCACCGGGTCGTCGGCACCGCCCGCACGCATGCCGAGGCGACCGCGATCTTCAGGTCGACGCGTCCGAAGATGATCCTCGCCGACATCCAGCTCGCGGACGGAACGTCCGGCATCGATGCCGTGAACGAGATCCTCACCTTCGATTCGGTGCCGGTGATCTTCATCACCGCCTTCCCCGAGAGGCTGCTCACGGGCGAACGCCCCGAACCGGCCTTCCTGGTCACCAAGCCGTTCAACCCGGAAATGGTCAAGGCACTGATCAGCCAGGCGCTGTTCTTCGACCGGCAGGCCAGGGCAGCGGCCTGACCGGCCCATCCGCAATGTTCGGGGTCGCGGCGCGGGCCGCCGGGCCCCCCTGGCGTCGGCACGCGAACGGCCTGCCCTCCCTTTGAAATCTTTGCCTTCCCGTCTGGAACTCCGGCGGGGGACCGGCGTTTCGTGAGCAGAGATATCTTAAAAGGCAACGGAGTGAGTGATGCTATACTGGGCCCTTGTCTTCTTGGTCGTGGCCATCATCGCGGGCGCGCTCGGATTTGGCGGCATCGCCGGCACCTCGGCGGGCATCGCGCAGATTCTGTTCTTCATCTTCCTCGCATTCCTCGTGATCTCGCTGGTTGCCGGAATGATCCGGAGAGCCTGATCGTGCCCGCGGCCGGCGTATCGCGCCGGTCCAACGGTCCGAGAAGCTGGAGACTGTCCCCCTCAAACGGCCTCCAGCCCCGTCGGATCGCTCTGGCGCAAGCCGGGCGATCCGGCGGACCCGAATTCGAGATCGAGCTCTCCGCATGAGCCTCGCCCGTCGGGAGCATTGAAATACTGACTGCGTTGCGTTCGGCGAAGCATCGTCACGCAGACGCGGGCCGGGGAGCGCACATGCAACGAGGTTTCGAACGACACGGTACGGATCCCGGCCTGTCGCGCGCCTTGTCGCATACCGGCGTGTTCGTCGTCCTGCTCGACAGCTCCGCGCGCATCGAATGGTCGGTCAACGTTCCCGCCTCGTGGCGATCCGAGGCATCGCCGGACGGCGGGGCGCGGCAATTGCTCGACGGAGATGCGGGGCAATCGCTCGAAGCGGCCGTCGAGCTGGTGCGCACCAGCGGCGAAGCCTGCAAGCTCGACATTCCCGTTGCGGCCGCCGACGGCATCGACTGGTACACGGTGTGGGTCGACACGCATGTCGCCGAGCGGGAGGACGGGCCCGGCATCATGATCACCGGAATGGACGTGACCGAGCGCAAGCATCGCGAGCAGACGCTGCGGACCTTGCTGCGCGAGGTGGCGCACCGTTCGAAGAATCTGCTGGCCATCATCCAGAGCATCGCGACGCAGACCGGCAGGCATGCCGATTCGGTCGACGGCTTCCTGACCCGCTTCCGCGGGCGCATCCAGTCCATGGCCTCGACCCAGGACCTTGTGACCTCCTCCAACTGGAGGGGCGCCGACATCCACGAGCTGGCGCACAGCCAGATCGGCAGATACGTCGCCGACCCCTCGGTCAGCATCAGGCTCAGCGGCGAAAGGCCGTATCTCAACCCGAACGCGGCCCTGCATGTCGGGCTTGCCTTCCATGAGCTTGCGGTGAACTCGGTCAGCTTCGGGGCGCTGGCCGCCCCCGAGGGCCACGTCTCGATCAACCTGGCCCACAGAGTTCCGCAGCCGGAGGGCGACCTCACGCTGGAATGGTGGGAAAACATCCCCGGATCGAACGTGGAATTGCGCCCGAAACGCTTCGGCAGCACGGCACTCGAACGCGTCGTGCCGGCAGCGCTTGGCGGTACCGCGGACCTGGCCTTTTCGGCAGGGCGACTGACCTACAGGCTCGCCATACCGCACCTGAACTTCGCCAGCGGCTGAACGCCCTGCGCGGGCGTTTGGGAACCTTACGGCGCGTTCCGCCGTTTGTTCGGCGAGAGGATTTTCGCCATGGAACATATCGCAGCCCTTCTGCTCATCGTCGGATGCTCCGGCGACCTCGAGCGGTGCACCGAGCTTCCCGCGCCCACCCCGATCTACGAGACTTACGAAGAGTGCCGGGTCGAGCTGAAGCCGGCACTGGCCTTGATGCGTCTCCGGCAGGATCGTGTGTTTGCCACATGTGTCCCCGTCGATCCGGCAATGGAAGAGCAGGACGCACAGCTCTTCTGGGACATCGCCGCGGACGGCAGGCTGGTCGCCTCGGTCGAGACCGCAGGCAGCGCGGTCGTCGCCCGCGCCGATGGCGGCGACGAGCTCGGCCAGACCCATTGATTGGCGCGGACAGACCGCGTTTCTCATGCTAAATTGGAATCGAAGGGCAAGTGAACCTGGGAGTCTGGTGAATGAGGAAGACGATCGTTGCGCTCTTGGCAGTGGCCGCGCTGGCCGGCTGCACGACGGCTGAGAAGGATGCCGCCGCCGGCGGCGTGGCAGGTGCCGTCATCGGCGGCCTGGTGTCCGGCGATGCCGGCGGCGCCGCAATCGGCGGTGTTATCGGCGCGGCGGGTGCCGTCCTCGTCGGCCAGGCGGCCCGCAAGGGCTGGTGCGTGTACCGCGACTCGCGCGGACGGCTCTACGAGGCGCGCTGCCGCGCCGGCTGACCCCCGGCCCGTCTCGACAAAGAAGAAGGCCGCGTCCGGACCCGGACGCGGCCTTTTCCGTTTCGGCCTTGCCGTCGGCGACGGCCGCCCCGCCCTACATCATCGCGCCGGGACCGGGCTCGGCACCGGGCGGGCACTTGCCGAGAATGATCATGCCGAGCACCTCGTCCTTGGTCACGTCCTCGGTGCGGGCGGTTCCCACCACCTGGCCGTTCTTCATCACGCACACCCGGTCCGCCAGATCGAACACGTCGTGGATGTCGTGGCTGATAAGGAAGATGCCGATACCGTCCGCCTTGAGCTGCTTGATCAGTTCGCCGACCTGCGCGGTCTCCTGCGGACCGAGGGCGGCGGTCGGTTCGTCCATGATCAGGATGCGGGCATTGAACATGATGGCCCGGGCGATCGCCACCGACTGGCGCTGGCCGCCCGACAGCTTGATCACCGGCTCCTTGAAGCGCTGGAACCGCGGATTGAGCCGGCCCATCACCCGCCGCGCCTCGGCCTCCATCGCCACGTCGTCCAGCGTGCCGAAGCGCGTCTTCAATTCACGCCCGAGGAACAGATTCGCCGCGGCGTCGACATTGTCGGCCAAGGCGAGGGTCTGGTAGATTGTCTCGATGCCGTATTTCTTGGCATCGCGCGGGTTGGAAATGTGGGCCTCCTCGCCGTTGACGAAGATATGCCCGCCGTCGCGCTTGTAAGCGCCCGACAGGATCTTGATCAGCGTCGATTTGCCGGCGCCGTTGTGGCCGAGCAGGCCGACAACTTCGCCGGGGTGGAGGTCGACGCTCGCATGGTCGACCGCCTTGATGCCGCCGAAGGCGATCGACATGTCCTTGAGGGCGACGAGTGGAGTTGCCTGGGTCATTGTCGCCTCCCTATTTCAGCCGCCGGCGATAGACCTGGTCGACCCACACGGCGAAGACCAGCACCGAACCGACCACCATGTCCTTGACCGCCGACTCGAAGTTGAGCAGCGTCATGCCCGACTGCAGCGACTGCATGACCAGCGCGCCGAGCATGGCGCCGTAGATCGTGCCGAGGCCGCCGGCCAGCGAGGTGCCGCCGATCACCGCGGCGGCGATCACGTAGAGTTCGTCGAACTGGCCGAGCGCATTGGTCGCCGAATCGAGGCGGGCCGACGAGATGCAGGCCGAGATCGCCGCCAGCGCTCCCATCAGCGAGAACACCATAAGGGTGATGCGCTTGGTGTTGATGCCGGCCAGCAGTGCCGCCTCCGGGTTGCCGCCGATGGCGTAGACATAGCGGCCGAAGGCGGTGCGGGTGGCCAGGAAGGTCATGCCGACGCCGACCGCGAGCGCAATCAACACCGGGACGGAATAGCCGAAGGCGATCTGCAGCCCTTCCGGCGGCACCGTTATCCCGTGCTCGGCCGCATAGCGGTCGACGACGCCCTTCGGCCAGTAATAGGAATTGACCAGCCATGTGACGCCGAGCACCAGTCCGCAGCCGACCGCCGCGAGGAAGATTTCCGCCCACATCGGCCGCTGCTTGAACGTGAAGCGGCTGCGCTGCACGCGGCCGTAATAGACCCCGGCAACGATGGCGATGCAGATGAGGATCGCCAGGATCCAGCTCGCCGTATCGCCGATCGCGCCGACGGTCGTCCCGGAAATGCCGCCGCCGATCAGCTTGAAGTTGCGGTCCATCGGCGCGACCGTCTCGCCGCGGATGACCCACCACGACGCGCCGCGCCAGACGATCAGGCCGCCGAGCGTCACGATGAACGACGGGATGCCGGCATAGGCGATCAGCGCGCCGTGGAAGGCTCCGATCGCCGCTCCGAGCCCGATGGCGAACAGCAGCGCGATGATCCAGATCATCGGATGGCCGATGCCCATGGCCGGCGCCAGCCAGAACACCTGCAGCACGCCGACCGTGACCGCGGTGAAGCCGAGGATGGAGCCGACGGACAGATCGATGTGGCGCATCACGATGACGAGCACCATGCCCGTGGTCATCACCGCGATCGACGACGTCTGGATGAGGATGAGCGACAGGTTGCGCGGGGTCAGGAAGACGCCGGTGCCGGTTCGGGCGATGCCGACCAGATGGAAACCGACCCAGATGATGATCAGCGCCGCCAGCATGCCGAGCATGCGCACGTCGATCTCGGTCGCTCTCAGGAAGCGCGTCAGCGCGCCTTCCTCGATCGTCCCGGCGCCCTGTGGTTGTGGTGTGGAGTCGACGGCGGCCAATTGGTCCTCCCTGGGCACCCGGCGATCTTGCGTCGCCTTCAGCATGGTCTTTATCGGCTCATGGCCGCCCCCCTTCACGAGGGACGGCCATGATGTGTCAAACGGAACGTCTTGCCAAGCCGATCAGCCGCAGGCCGGGACCGAGCCCGCCGCAACGCCGGCGCAGGCCTTCTCCTTGGAGATCCAGCCGGCGTCGATGACCAGGTTCAGCGTCTCCTTGGTGATCGGGGTCGGGGTCAGCAGCACCGCGTTCACCTCGACCTTGTTCGGACCGTCGCTGAACTTGCCGACGCCCGGGATGTCGGCCAGCGCGCCGCCCTCGGCGATCTGGTTGGCGGCTTCCGCCGCGGCCTTGCCGAGCGCACGGGAGTCCTTCCAGATCGACACGGTCTGCGTGCCCAGCGCGACGCGGTTGATCGCCGCGAGGTCGCCGTCCTGGCCGGAGACCGGCACGGTGCCGGAAAGGCCCTGGGCTTCCAGCGCCGCCACGACGCCGCCGGCCATGCCGTCGTTCTCCGAAACCACCGCGTCGACCTTGTTGTCGACCGAGGTCAGGCACTGCTCCATGTTCTTCTGCGCGGCATCCGGCTTCCAGCCGTCCGTGAAGGTCTCGCAGACGTTCTTGATCTTGCCGGAATCGATCGACTCCTTGAGCACTTCGGTGATGCCGTTGAACAGGAAGGTCGCGTTCGGGTCGCCCTTGTCGCCCTTGATGAAGGCGTAGTTGCCTTCCGGCTTCGCCTTCAGGATTTCCTTCGCCATCAGTCGGCCGACGCCGACATTGTCGAAGGTGATGTAGAGCGCGTTCGGATCCTCGACGAGCACGTCGTAGGAGATCATCTTGACGCCCGCGTCAGCCGCGGCCTGGAAGGCCGGCAGGATGGCGTTGTTGTCGTAGGCGACGACCAGGATGACGTCGACGCCCTGGGTGACCAGGCCCTCGATGTCGGTGAGCTGCTTGGCGGCCGAAAGCTGGGCGTCGGTCGACACATATTTGTTGCCGGCGGCTTCGACGACGGCCTTGATCGCGGCCTCATCGGTCTTCCAGCGCTCTTCCTGGAAGGTCTTCCAGGATACGGCGATTGTCTTGTCCTTGGCCTCGGCGGCGGCCGAGAACGCAAGTGACAGCGCAGCACCCGCCAGCATGGCGGTTACGAATTTCTTCATGAATGTTCCTCCCGGCGCCCCTCCGGACGCGATTGCAGCCTCGGAATTCCTCCATGAAGCTCATTTTTTCGAGCTTCGAAAAAAAGAATGACGCATCGTCCTTGTTATGTCAACATCCCTTTGCGACGTCGACAGGCCGACCTTCAAAATGGCTCGCGGCGTTGCAGGGAGGATCATACGCATGCCCGTCGCGATACGCCACGACGATTTGAGGAAGCGCAATCGGGCAATGGTGATTTCGTCCGTCCGCAGGGCCGGCCAGGCATCGCGCACCGAGATCGCCGCTGTGACCGGCCTCAGCCACTCCACGATCTCGTCGATCTCCGCCGACCTGATCGGCGAGGGAATCCTCCAGGAGACGAAGGACGCAGAGCCGGCGGCGACGCGGCGCGGCCGCCCGCAGGTGGCGATAGAACTCAATCCGGAGGCGGCGACGGTCGTCACCATCGTCCTGCTCTACAATCTCCTGGCCGGTTGCGTGGTCGACTTCGCCGGCACGGCCATCGCAGGCAATGCCGGCAAGCTGACCACCGCCGAGCTTTCGCCGGAGGCCCTGGTCTGCCGCTGCGTCGGCCTGGTGGAGGCGATGCTGGCGCAGCCGGCGGTGGCCGGCCGCAGGATCGACCGGATCACCTTCGCGGTCCAGGGCACGACCGATGCGGCGCGGCGCGTCATGCTGTGGTCTCCGATCACGCCGCACGGCCATATCGACCTGGCCACCGGCATCGAAGCCGCCTTCGGCGTGCCTGTGACCGTCGAGAACGACTGCAACATGATCGCGGTGGCGCTGCAGTCGACGGCCACCGCCCGCCGCCACCACGACTTCATCGCCGTGCTCTTGTCGCACGGCATCGGCATGGGGCTGGTGCTCGACGGCAGGCCCTTCACCGGCACGCACACCTCCGGCGGCGAGTTCGGCCACATGGTCTACCTTCCTGGCGGCGCCTTGTGCCGCTGCGGGCAGCGCGGCTGCATCGAGGCCTATGCGGGCAATTATGCGATCGCCCGCTTCGCCCGCGGACAGTCGGAGGACGAGCTTTCCGCCGACGATCTGGACATCCGCGAGATCGCGGCGATCGGCGACGTCGCGCGTCGTTCGGAAGGACGGGAGCGCGAGGCGTTCCGCCGCGCCGGCGCGGCGCTCGGCTACGGGCTCGGCAGCCTGTTCGCCCTGATCGACCCCGCGCCGGTGACGCTCGTCGGCGACGGCGCCGCCGCCTTCGATCTGATCGAGCCGGCCATGCGCGCCGCCCTGGCCAGCACGGCGGGCGGCCGGCACGCCGATGCGATCACCTTCGACACCGAACCGGACGAAATGCCGCTGATCGAGCTCGGCTGCGCGATGCGCGCCTTGACGCAGATCGACCAGGAGGTGCTGGCGGCCGGTGTGCCGGCACAGGCGGAGGCGGTGGAGCCTGCCTGACCGGCGTCAGTTCGGCGTCCAGGCCGCCGGGCTCTTGTCCCTTTCGACGAGATAGAAGGCGTCCGTCGGCACCTTCTGCCACGCCGCCGCCGTGCCGTCCGGCCAGATGACGCGCAGTTCCGTCGCCGCCAGGTCGGCCACGCCGAAATGGTGCCAGCCGGCATGGCCGCCGGCATGGCCGCCACCGACGGTCACCTCGCGGCGCATCACATGCTCGCCGCACTTGACCTCGATCCAGGCGCCGACGGCGTCGCGGTTCGGGCCGGGCTGCGCCAGCCGGAGCTGCAGCCAGCGCCCGGCATCGGCGGTTATGTTGCGCCAGAGTTCGGACGGCTCGTTGCGGTTGACGACCAGGAGGTCGATCAGCCCGTCCAGGTTCAGGTCGACGGCCGCGCCGCCGCGGCCCTGGGCGATGCTGGCCACCCCGGCCTTGTCGCCGGCCTCGACGAATTTTCCGTCGGCCCGCTGTATCAGCAGGTTGTTGGGGTCCTTGGCTGCGAAATCCGGCATCTCCCAGACATTGCCCTTGACGACGAACAGGTCGACCTGCCCGTCATTGTTCACGTCCTGGAACTCGGTGTGCCAGGCCGTGCTCGGTTTGGAATCGTCGCCCATGTAAGGCCGGTGCGCGGTGACCCCCTTGGCGAAGGCGATATCCGCATAGGTGGGCTTCGGCTGGCTTCCGTCCTCGGGGGTGGCGGCCAGCGACTGCAGCTTGTTGTCCGCCATGCTGGTGAGGAAATATTCGGGATAGCCGTCGAAGTTCAGGTCGTAGCCGGCAATGCCCATGCCCCAGATGCGCAGGTTGCGCCAGCCCTCGGCGGCGCTATAGAGCGACGGTTCCTTACCCGGCTCGACCTTCCACATCTGCTCCTGGCCGCCCTCGTAATACTCGCGATCGTTCGACACGCGCAGCGACGGCGTGCCGGAGCGGTTCCAGTCGGTGAACAGCATCGACAGCGGACAGAAGCTCGGCTTCAGGACCACCGGCGCAGCGAACTTTCGCTCCCGGGCGGCGGGGCGCAGCAGCCAGTTGTCGGTGCACGAGCCCCAGGGCGAGATCTCTTCCTTGCGGTCGATGTAGCTGCCCACCGCGATGGTCGGCCAGTCGGCGCCATGCTCCCACGTCGCCGCGAGCGAGGTCCACCAAAGGTCGCCGCCCGCAAAGCCCCAGGCCTCGTTGGCCCGCTCGAACCGGCAGCCGCCGAGGCCGCGCATGACGACGTTCTCGCCGACCCGCAGCAGCACCAGATCGGTCTTGCCGTCGCCGTCCACGTCGAGCGGATAGGCCCCGCTGACCATGTCCAGTTCCAGGCCGCTCTCTTGTGCGGAGAACTTGATCGCCCCGCCCCGCAGGCTGGCGTTGCGGTAGAATTTTGCCTTGTTCACGCCGCCGGACATCAGCAGGTCGGGAAAGCCGTCGTCGTCGCAGTCGAAGGTCGCGGCGCCGCCGCCGACCATGAACTCCCATTCGCCGGCGAAGGTATGATCGAGGCCGGCGGCCTTTGTCTCCTCGGCGAATTTTGGGATGACAGGAGCGCTCTCCTGCGCGGCGGCCGGAACGCAGAGCCAGCCGGCGACGAGCGCGCCGATGAGGAGGTGGCGCATGGCTATTTCCTCGTCTTGAGCGCGTTGGTGAATTCGCCGATGCAGCGGCCCTGATCCAGGCCGTCGACGATCGCGGAGTGGAAATGGATGCCGCCATAGAGCCGCGAGATGCCGGCTTCCTCGGCCGCCTCGTGGAAGCTCGTATAGTGGCGCGGATTGCGTCCGTCCGGCGAGCCGGTCTTGTCCTCGAAGGCGTAGTTCTCGCCGAAGAACGCCGTCATGACCGCGTCCATCGCACCGGAAACGGTGCTGTGACCGCTCGGATATTCGGGGAAGGGCGGCGTATTGAGCAGCGGCTCCCATTTCGGATCGATGTTCTTCCGGATGTAGGTGATCGGCCGGACGAGATTGTATTTGAACTTGGCATCCCAGCAGCCGACGAAGGCGTCGGACATGGCGATGCCGATGCGCGCCAAAAGGTCGACGGTGTCGTCGACCGACAGCTTCGCCTTGTCGGTCACCTGCAGGGCGATCGAGACCCAGTGACCCGGCGGCGTCATCGACAGCATCGGGTCGTCCGACCAGAAGCGGGCGATGGCGGTGCGCTCCGGCGTGGTGTCATTGACCGCCACGTAGACCTCGTTGGCTTCCTTGTAGAATTGCGAGTCCGGCTGGGTGCTGAAGGCCGGATTGCCGGGCGTCGGGCAGGTCTCGCCCGACGGAATGGCGAATGTGCGCTTGGTGCCCCATTCGGGGAGCAGCGGCAGTTGCTGCTGGCGGATCGGGTTGGTCGGCACCCATTTGTCGTCGCCTTTCGGCAGCTCCCAATTCTCGGGAAAGCCCATGTTGAGGATCTCGGCGCCGCCGTCTTCGAGAGACCACTGGTGGATCGCCGCGGCCATCGCCTTGCCGAAGGCCTCGCTGCGCTCGACCACGTCCTCCGGCACGCCGTCCACCGCCAGTTGCCGCCACTTCCTCTGCGCCGCCTTGATGGCGCGCTGGCCGGTCGGACCCGTATTGCCGAAATAGTAGACGACGGCGTCGGACATCGCGGCGCCGATGATGATCGTCTCGTCATAGGCCGCGCCCGGCAGGCGCGCGGGGACCGACTTGAAGTCGTTGAGCTGGCCGACCAGCGACACCAGCCTGTCCGAGCCGCCGACCCGCGCTTCGAAGGCCGTGATGCCGAGATAGCCGAAGGAGCGGCTGGCGACCGGTGGCGAATAGGTCGCCGTGTGCCGCACCAGCTCGTTCATCAGGTAGTACCAGTTGGCAAGCATCGCCTGCGGCTCGAGCCGGCCGTCGTCGGCCGAGGCCGGATGCGGCCCGGCGGTCCAGCCGAACATGACGACGGCCAGCATCGCGGCCATTCGACGAAAAGCGTCCATACCCCCTCCTGGTCGGCGCCCCGCGCGTGAGGCGGCGCGCGCAAGGAACCACATCAACGCCCCCGTCCGCAAGCCGCCCGAGGCGCCGGCAAATCTGGTGCAGGGCAAGCGCTGGACGAAGGCCCGCCGGTCAGTCCTTCGACGGCTCGAACTCCGCCAGCTCGGCACCTTCCTGGACGAAATCGCCGACCGCGCAGCGGAAGGCGACGAGCCGGCCCGCGGAAGGCGCCCGCAGGACGTGCTCCATCTTCATCGCTTCCATGACCAGCACCGGCGCACCCTTTTCCAGACTGTTGCCCGGCTCGGCCAGCACCTGCCGGATCGAGCCCGGCATCGGCGCCGTGATGCCCTTCCCGCCCGAAATGTCGGCGTCCTGCCCGCGCAGGACGTCCACCAGGTGCAGGCGGAACCGGCCGCGCCGCGAGACGAGCTCGAAATCGGCTCCGGACCAGGCATAGTCGACCGTCTCCTTGCAGCCGTCGTAGAACACGTCGAGCCGCGCATCGGGGCGTATCGACATGGCGAAGGCGGCACCTCCCTTGGCGGCCGCTTCGAGCAGCAGCCCCTGGCGGCGATAGACCAGCGTCGCCTCGTGCGAAGCGCCGTCGGCTTCGAAGCGCACCCGGCGGCGGCGCTCGCCGGCGATCATCCAGCCGTCCGCCTGCCCCCACGGTCCGCCATCGCGACGCCCGGCCGCTTCGCGCGCCAGCACGGCCGCCACGGCGGCTGCCACGTCGTGACCCGCCGGTGACGAAGGCGCGGTGAGTGCCGCGAGCTCGCGCTCGATGAGGCCGGTGTCCATCGCTCCCGCCGCCACGTCCGGATGCGAAGCCAGTGCCCGCAGGAAACCGATATTCGTCTTCACCCCCATGACGATCGATCGATCCAGCGCGCCGGTCAGCCGGGCCAGCGCCTGGGCTCGATCCGCCCCGTGGACGATCAGCTTGGCCAGCATCGGGTCGTAGAAGGGCGTCACCTGGTCGCCCTCGCGGAACCCGGTGTCGACCCTCACTCCTTCGCCGGTCGCCGGCTGCCGCCAGGTCCCGATCCGTCCGATCGAGGGCAGGAAGCCGCGCTCGGCATCCTCCGCATAGATGCGCGCCTCGAAGGCGTGTCCGACGCGGCGGATTTCGTCCTGCCGCAGCGGCAGCGGCTCGCCGGCGGCAACCCGCAACTGCCATTCGACCAGGTCGATCCCGGTGATCATCTCGGTCACCGGATGCTCGACCTGCAGCCGCGTGTTCATCTCGATGAAATGGAAGCCTTCGTCATTGGCGACGAACTCGACCGTGCCCGCGCCGACATAGCCGACAGCCGCTCCGGCGGCGCGCGCCGCCGCCGAGATGGCCTGCCGCTGATCTTCGGCGAGCCGTGCCGCCGGGGCCTCCTCGATCACCTTCTGGTGGCGGCGCTGCAGCGTGCATTCGCGCTCGAACAGCGAGACGACGTTGCCGTGGCTGTCGCCGAAGATCTGCACCTCGATGTGGCGCGGCCGCTCGATCAGCTTCTCGATCAGCAGATGGTCGTCGCCGAAGGCTGCCTTCGCCTCGCGCTTCGCCGCCGCGACCGCCTCGGCAAGCTCGGCCTCGCCGCGGGCGATCCGCATGCCCTTGCCGCCGCCGCCGGCCGAGGCCTTGACCAGCACCGGATAGCCGGCTCTCGACGCGGCATCGCGAAGCGTCGCGGCATCCTGGGCCGCGCCGTGATAGCCGGGCACCAGCGGCACGCCGGAGGCGGCCATCAGCGCCTTGGCCTGCGCCTTCGAGCCCATCGCGCGGATCGCCGCCGGCGTCGGGCCGACGAAGACGAGGCCCGCCGCGGCGCAGGCCTCGGCGAAGTCGGCATTCTCCGACAGGAAGCCGTAGCCCGGATGCACGGCGCCGCTGCCGGTCTCGACCGCCGCCGCGATGATCCGCGCCGCGTCGAGATAGCTTTCGGCCGCCGGCGCCGGGCCGATATGCACGGCGACGTCGGCCATCTCGACATGCAGCGCCTCGCGATCGGCCTCGGAGAACACCGCCACCGTCCGCAGCCCCATGCGCCGGGCGGTGCGGACGATCCGGCAGGCGATCTCTCCGCGGTTGGCGATCAGTACGGTTTCAAAGGATCTGCGCATGGCGGCTACATCCGGAACACGCCGAAGCGTGTCGGCTGCGAGGCAGCGCAATCCGCCGCCAGCGCAAGGCCGAGCACGCGGCGCGTATCGGCGGGATCGATCACGCCGTCGTCCCAGAGCCGCGCCGTCGCATAATAGGGATCGCCCTGTTCCTCATATTGCTTGCGGATCGGCGCCTTGAACGCCTCTTCGGCCTCCCGGCTCCAGTCTTCGCCGCGCGCCTCAAGAGCTTCGCGCCGCACCATGGACAGCACGGTCGCCGCCTGCTCGCCGCCCATCACCGAAATGCGCGAATTCGGCCAGCTCCATAGGAAGCGCGGGCCGTAGGCGCGGCCACACATGCCGTAATTGCCGGCCCCGTAGCTGCCGCCGATGATCACCGTGTATTTCGGCACGCTGGTGGTCGCCACGGCGGTGACCAGCTTGGCGCCGTCCTTGGCGATGCCCCCCGCCTCGTATTTGCGGCCGACCATGAAGCCGGTGATGTTCTGCAGGAAGACCAGCGGGATGTCGCGCTGGCTGCACAGCTCGATGAAGTGCGCGCCCTTCAGCGCGCTCTCGCTGAACAGGATGCCGTTGTTGGCGAGGATGCCGACACGCCGGCCCCAGATGTCGGCGAAGCCGCAGACCAGCGTCTGGCCGTAGAGCGCCTTGAACTCGTCGAATTCCGAGCCGTCGACGATCCGCGCGATGACCTCGCGCACGTCATAGGTCTTGCGCAGGTCGGCCGGCACGATGCCGTGGATGTCGTCCGCCGGATAGAGCGGCTCACGCGCCTCGGCCACCCCCCGGGCCGGGGCGACCGGCCTCTTGCCGCCGCCGATGATGCGCCGCGCGATGCCGATCGCGTGGGCGTCGTCGGTCGCATAGTGGTCGACCACGCCGGATTGGCGCGCATGCACTTCCGCGCCGCCGAGATCCTCGGCGCTGACATCCTCGCCGGTCGCCGCCTTCACCAGCGGCGGACCGCCGAGGAAGATCGTCCCCTGCCCCTTCACGATGATGCTTTCATCCGACATGGCCGGCACGTAGGCGCCCCCGGCGGTGCAGGAGCCCATGACGATGGCCACCTGCGGGATGCCCGCCGCCGAGAGCTGCGCCTGGTTGTAGAAGATGCGGCCGAAATGCCGTTCGTCCGGAAAGATCTCGTCCTGCTGCGGCAGGAATGCCCCGCCGGAATCCACCATGTAGATGCAGGGCAGGCCGTTCTCGCGTGCCACGTCCTGGGCGCGCAGGTGCTTCTTCACCGTCATCGGATAGTAGGTGCCGCCCTTCACCGTCGCGTCGTTGGCGACGATCATGCAGGGCCTGCCGGCGACCATGCCGATGCCGGTGACGATGGAGGCCGAGGGCACGCCGCCGCCGTAGAGGCCGTGCGCCGCCAGCGGCGACAGTTCGAGGAACGGCGTGCCGGCATCGACGAGCAGATCGATCCGCTCGCGCGCAAGCAGCTTGCCGCGGCTTCGGTGCCTGGCGACGGCCTCGGCGCTGCCGCCCTGCGTCACCGCCTCGTGGCGCGACCGCAGCCCGGCCACCAGGCCGCGCATCGCCGCCGAATTGGCGACCGTCTCGGTCGATCGCTGGTCCAACGTCCGGCCGATCGTCGGCATCGCGTTCCTCCTGACGCGCGAACCGGCTGCCGGGCACGCGGGCAGAAGATGGCACCGCCGGCGCCGGCCGTCCATCGGCGACGGCCGATGCTTCACAAGTTAAAGAACGGAACGAACAGTTGCGGTCGGCCCCCTCTCCCCGTGAAGAACGAGGAGTGGGGGCGTCAGGACAAAGCTCGCCGCCCCACCGGAAAGACGGAGAAGGGGGGTCGCCTCCAGGCCGTGCGGAGCGGTGGTCTGTCAGACGTAGCGGTTGACGATGTTCTCCAGGTACTCCTGGCGGCCCGAACGCGGCTGCGGCTCGACCTTGTCCTTGACGACGCGCGCCGCGACCTCCTCCAGCGTGCGCTTGCCCGCCAGCATCGCCTTGCCCTCGGCGGAGTCCCAGCCGGCATAGCGCTCGGCGAGAGGAGCCGACAGCGCCCCGTCGTCGATCATCCTGGCCGCCGCCTTCAGGCCGCGCGCGCAGCAATCCATCGCGCCGATGTGACCGATCAGCAGATCGGCCGGATCGAGCGACTGGCGGCGCAGCTTGGCGTCGAAGTTGGTGCCGCCGGTGGTGAAGCCGCCGGCCTGCAGGACGTAGTAATAGGCCAGCGCCATCTCCGGAACGTTGTTCGGGAACTGGTCGGTGTCCCAGCCCGACTGGTAGTCGTTGCGGTTCATGTCGATCGAGCCGAACACGTCGAGCGCGCCGGCCAGCGCCAGCTCGTGCTCGAAGGAGTGGCCGGCCAGGATCGCGTGGCCCTGTTCGATGTTGAGCTTGACCTCCTTCTCCAGGCCGAAATCCTTGAGGAAGCCGTAGATCGTCGCCACGTCGTAGTCGTACTGGTGCTTGGTCGGCTCCTGCGGCTTCGGCTCGATCAGGATCGTTCCCTCGAAGCCGATCTTCTTCGCATAGTCGACGACCATCGACAGGAAGCGCCCGGCCTGCTGGCGCTCGCGCCGCAAATCCGTGTTGAGCAGCGTCTCGTAGCCTTCGCGGCCGCCCCACAGCACGTAGTTGGCGCCGCCCAGCGTATTGGTCACGTCGAGGCACTTCTTCACCGAGGCCGCGGCATAGGCGAACACATCCGGATCGGGATTAGTGGCAGCACCGGCCATCCAGCGGCGGCTGGAGAACATGTTGGCCGTGCCCCACAGCAGCCCGACGCCGGTCTCCTTCTGCTTGGCGGCGAAGATCTCGACGATCTCGTCGAGCCGCGCGGCGCTCTCGGCGAAGTCTGCGCCCTCCGGCCGAACGTCGGCGTCGTGGAAGCAGTAGAAGGGCACGCCGAGCAGCGAGAACATCTCGAAGGCGACGTCCGCCTTCAGTCTGGCCTTGTCCATCGTGTCGCCGAACCACGGCCGGTCGAAAGTCCGGCCGCCGAACGGGTCGCCGCCTTCCCAGGCGAAGGAATGCCAGTAGGCGACGGCGAAGCGCAGATGGTCTTCCATGCGCTTGCCGGCGACGATCTCGTCCTTGTTGTAGAAGCGATAGGCCAACGGATCGGTGGAATCCGGGCCCTTGTAGGTGACCGGCTTGATGTCGCCGAAGAAGCCGCTGCTCATTGTTTTCACTCCTCTCCTGGATGGACGATGATGGTGGCTGCGAAATCGACGGCCACCTTGGTGGATTTACGTACCTCAAAGCCCATGGCCGCCCCGGTCATGGCAGATTGTCCCGCAGATAGATCTCGATGCGGATCTGCTCCTGCCCGTCGATCACCGGCGTCCCGTCGATACGCGCCTTGAGGAGGCGCACGGCGCTGCGGATCTCGTGTCCCGCGTCCTGGTTGATGACCGCGTCGAACAGGCCGTCGCGCAGGGCCTTGCGCGAATGATCGGTGAGTTCATGGGCGACGACGACGATGTCGCGATAACCGGGCCGCGACGACAGCACGTCGATGACGCCGCGATTGCCTGCGCCCATGCTGTAGATGCCGACGATGCCCGCTTCGCGCTCCAGGAACCGGCCGAGCACGTCGCGCGTCACGGCCGCGTCGTCACGGCCCTCGAGCACGGGCAGGCATTCCAGATCGGGGAATTCGGCGCGGATCACCTGATCGAAGCCCATGCGGCGCTCGACATGATCGCGCACCAGCATGGAGCCCGCCAGCAAACCGATGCGGCCCGGCCTGCGGCCGGCGAACCGGCCGATCAGGCTGGCCGCCGTTCTCCCGGCCGCCACATTGTCGATGCCGACATAATGGTCGCGCTTCGAGGCCGGCATGTCCGACACCATGGTGACGATCGGAATGCCGGCGCGCGACAGCCTCGCCAGCGCGTCGCGCACCACGGCCGCTTCGGTGGCCACCAGCGCCACGCCCGACACCGCATCGACGTCGAGCCTGTCGAGCGCGGCCGCGAGTGCCGCGCCGTCGAAGGCCGGAACTTTGACGATCGAGATCTGCGTGCGCTCCAGCGCCGAGCTTGAGCGCACCCGTTCGAGTTCGCCTTCGAGGCCGCGCATGAAACTGTTCGGCCCCTCGGGGATAACGAAGGCCAGCCGGTACAGGCGCTGCTTGGCGAGGTTTGCCGCTGCGATGTCGCGCACGAAGCCGAGCTTGGCCACCGCGGCCTCGACGCGCGCGACGGTGATGCCGCGAACGCCCGAGCGCTTGTTCAGCACGCGGTCGACGGTGGCCAGGCTGACGCCTGCCTCCTGCGCTACGTCGTGGACGGTGGGTCGCAAGGCTTCTCTCCCTGGGCTCCTCCTAGCGAAATTTCTGAGGTACGTAAAGCAGAAGAATTCACGGCTCTTGCCCGGTCCGGCGCGGCGGGCCCGGCGCGCGCCGTGGAACGCCATGCTGCGTCCGGCGGCACCGACGATGACACAAATCCTTCACATCCCAGGCCAACTGGCCTATGGGAGGCGCGCTACGGGGCCTGCTTGTCCGGCCCGACTTCGGGTTCAATGCAGGGACAGCGTCAGATGTCGATTTCTTCCTACGACTGGCGATCGGCCGAAGCGGCCGCGCAGACGGCCGAGCTTGCCGCCGCCGAATATCAGCGGGCCGGCCGCGTCACCAACATGAAGGGCGTGCTTCTCCATTCGGTCCCGGCCTTCCATCTGTTCTCCGCCGTGCTGCCGCTCAAGGAGAGCCTGCGCACCACCTTCGGCGCACGCGCCGTCGATGTCTTCTCGCTCGCGATCTCGGAAGATTCGCACTGCCTGCTCTGCTCGCTGTATTTCCGCCGGGCCCTCGCCGCACACGGCGTCGACCCCAACGACTATGTGCCGACCGAGGACGAGGCGGCGCTGATCGAGATCGCCCACCGCATTGCCGGCGAGCCCGCCGCGCATCGCGCCCCGCCGCCCAAGGCCCTCAAGCTGCTCGAAGCGAAGTATGGCCCCGAGACCGTCGTGGCCGTCGTCTCCTACGGTTCGGCGATGCTCGCCACCAACCGGCTCAACACGACGCTCGGCATCCCGATCGACGACGACCTGCTGCCGGCCCGCGAAGCCGCAGAGGCCACAGAGGCCAGCGCCGCCTGATCCTCTTCAGCCTTCGGGCAGATCCCAGACGGCCGGCATCTTCAGTCCCGGACGGTCGAAGCGGAAGGCCGAGATGTCGGCCGGCGTCGAGCCGTCGGCGACCAGCTCGCTCAGCGTGCGGCCGATCACGGAGGCGAACTTGAACGCATGGGTCGCGCCGACCGTGCAGACGCAGTTCGGGTGGCCGGGTATCCGGTCGAGCACGAAATCGGCATCCGGCGTATGCGTCAGCAGGCAGGTCTTGGTGTAGAGCACCGGACCCGCAGCGCGGGGAATGTGGTCCTCCAGGAAGCGCAGCACGTCGTGTTCGTTGCCGGCATGCGGTTCGAAGCCACGGCTGTCCGGGTCGGTCGGCTTGAAGCGATCCTTGGCGATCTTGACGCCCGGCGCCCCGTAGACCGGGAACCCGTAGTAATTGTCGTGAATCATCCAGATCCACACCGGAAAGCGCTCCGGCGTGAAGTGCGGCAGGTTCGGGCTGTCGACATAGGTCACCTGCTCGTGCGTCACCAGCAGCGGGATCTCGACGCCGAAATGGGCGAGCAGCCGGTTCGTCCAGGGGCCGCCCGCCACGACGATCTTCTCGGCACCGATCGTCCGGCCGCCGGCGGTGATCTCGTAGCCGCCATTGACCTGGCGGATTTTCGTCACCGGCATGTTGTCGACCAACGTCGCGCCGTTGCGCCGCGCCAGCCGGCGATGCACTTCGTTCGCCTTGATGGCACCGACCAGCCCCCCGTCCGGCTGGTAGACGGCATGGATATCGTCGTCGAAGCGGAATTCGGGGAAGCGGCGCCGGATCTCCGACGCTTCGAGGATTTCGAACGGAACGCCGCAGGCCGCCATGCTGTCATTGTAGGCAGCCTCGTCCAGCGTCGTCTGTCGCGGCCAGAAATTGAGCTCGCCGGTCTTCACCACGACCTGCTCGCCGGACTCGGCCTCGACCTCGCTCCAGGCCTGGTAGGCCTGCTGTGCGAAGCGCACATAGGGTACCGTGTGATAGGTGAGCCGGATGATGCGGGAATGGTCCTGGGACTCGCCCCGCACATGCCCCATCTCGAACTGCTCGATGCCGAGCACCTCCGCGCCGAACCGCCTGGAAAGCCAGTAGCAGGCGGCGCTGCCGAGCCCGCCGAGACCGAGGACCACATAGCTGTAGCTGTCTTTCATCGTTCCCGATCCGGCCCGACTGGCCCCTTGCTCCGCACAAAGTTCCAAATACCACAACAATGATCCGGTATGCGATACAAATTGCCTTCCATTCTCCGGCAGGAAGGATAATGTCGCCGTCGCAATTGCGCATGCCGGCGCAGCGGCGGGCGCGCCCCGCGGCAGGCGTCGGCGCGCGGCGGGGCGTCGGTCGGCAGGTGCCGACCATCCGCCGTCCGGCCTGAAGGAGCGTTTTCGGCCATGAGCCAGAAGTCCATGCGGTACCGCCTCGGCGTCGACATCGGCGGCACCTTCACCGACGTGCTGCTGATGGAGGAGAACAGCGGCGGGCTGGTGGCGCTGAAGGTTCCGTCCAACCGGCAGAACCCGGAAGACGCCATCATCGACGGTCTCGCGCAGTTGGACAGCCGGCACGGCATCGCGACCGCCGACATCGCCTATTTTTCGCACGGCACCACGCTCGGGGTGAACACGCTGCTCGAGCGCGACGGCGCCGAGGTCGGGCTGCTCACCACCAAGGGCTTCCGCGACATCCTGGAACTGCGCCGCCTGAGGCTGCCGAGGGCGAACGACCTCTTCCAGCCGCGCCCGCGGGCGCTGGCGCCGCGCCGCCGCGTCGCTGAGGTCGACGAACGCGTCGCGCAGGACGGCGAGATCGTCACGCCGGTCGAGCGCGGCGACGTCTTGGCCCAGGCCCGCCATCTCATCGCGCGCGGCGCGACCAACATCGCCATCTGCTTCCTCCATTCCTACCGCTATCCGGACCATGAGCGGCAGGCGAAGGCGTGGATCCTGGAGGAACATCCGGATCTCTACGTCATCTGCTCGTCGGAGCTGTGGCCGCAGCAGCGCGAATATGAGCGCTGCCTGGTCAGCGTCATCAACGGCTATATCGGCGCGCGCATGCGCACCTATTTCGACACGCTGGAAACCAAGACCGAGGCGGCGGGCATGACCTGCCGCATCTTCTCCACCAAGTCGAACGGCGGCGTGATGGGCCTGGAAGCGGCGGGCGAGCGGCCGGTCGAGACGCTGCTGTCCGGCCCGGCCTCCGGCGTCATCGGCGCCGCCTTCATCGGCCGCATGATCGGCGACGAGAAGCTGATCACGCTCGACATGGGCGGCACCAGCGTCGACATCGCGGTGGTCAACGGCGAGATCCCCTATTCCAACGAGAACACGGTCGGCGACTTCCCCGTCCTGCTGCCGGCGGTCGACGTCTCGGCGATCGGCGCCGGCGGCGGCTCGGTCGCCTGGCTCGATGCGGAGGGGGTGCTGAAGGTCGGCCCGCGCAGCGCCGGCGCCCGGCCCGGCCCCGCCTGCTACGGACGCGGCGGCACCGAACCCACCGTCACCGATGCCTATGCCATGCTCGGCATCATGGCGCCGAGCGGACTGCTCGGCGGCGAGATGAAGCTCGACATCGACAAGGCCCGCACGGCGCTGGCGACGATCGGCGACCGTCTCGGCATGACGCCGGAACAGACGGCCGACGCGATCCTGCAGGTGGCGACCGCCAACATCTATGCGGAGCTCATCCCGCAACTGGCGCGCCGCGGCGTCGACGCGCAGGAATTTTCGCTGCTCGCCTACGGAGCGGCGGGGCCGACCCATGTGTTCATGCTGGCGCGCGAATTGAACATGCGCCGCGTGCTCGTGCCGCCGACCCCGGGGCTGCTGTGCGCGCTCGGCTGCCTGGTCGCCGACCTGCGCGCCGATTTCGTCCGCAGCCTGTGGCAGGACGCCCGCGACCTGTCCGACTCGACCCTGGTCGACACCTACGCGGCACTCGAAGCCGATGCGCGCGGCTGGCTGGACAGGCAGCAGGTCGAGGTCACCAAGACCTATCTGATCCGCTCGGCGGACATCTGCTATGTCGGCCAGTCCTTCGAGCTCAACGTCGTCTTCCCGGACGAGCCGCTGTCGGTGGAGGCGCTGCGCCGCTGGTTCCACGACCAGTACGAGCTGGTCTACGGCTTCGCCGACCGCAGCAACCCGATCCGCATCCTCGAGGCGCGCGTCCAGATCGTCGGCGTCACACGCAAGCCGAATTTCGACGACCTGCGCCCCTTCGCCACCGTCAGCGACAGGCCGAGGTCGTCGCGGCCGATCTACGAGCAGGGCAAGGCAGTCGACGGCGCCGTCATCCAGCGCTCGTCGCTGAAGCCTGGCGACCGTTTCCGCGGGCCTGCCGTGGTCGAGCAGTACGATACGACGGTCTATGTTCCCGAAGGCTTCGAGGTCAGCGTGGACGCCTGGTTCAATCTCGTCGGGGAGCGCCTGAAATGATCGACGACAAGATCGGCCTCGAAATCCTCGGCAACCGCTTCCAGGCGATCGTCGACGAGATGGCCCAGGCGCTGTTCCGCACGGCCCACACGGTGTTCATCAAGGAGACGCAGGACTACGGCGCGGTGCTGGTGAGCCCCGGCGGCGAGGTGTTCGCGGCGTCCCGCCGCTACGGCGTGCTGATGATGGTCGGCATGCCGATGGACGACGCCGTCAAGGCGATCGGCGACGACATTCGCGAAGGCGACATCTTCATCACCAACGACCCCGAGGCGACCGGGGGCATGTGCACGCATCTGAACGACGTGTTCCTGTGGAAGCCGATTTTCCACGAGGGCAGGCTGATCTGCTACGCATGGACCTTCGTCCACATGTCGGACGTCGGCGGCCGCGTCTCCGGATCGATCGCGCCGTCGAGCTACGAGATCTACCAGGAGGGCATCCGCGTTCCGCCGCAGAAGCTGTTCCGGGAGGGTGTCCTCGACGAGACCTTCCTCAAGATGTTCCTGATCAACACCCGCACCGGCGACCAGAACTGGGGCGACATGAAGGCCTGCATCGCCGGCCTGACGACGGCCGAGCGGCGCATGAAGGAACTGCTCAACCGCTTCGGTCCCGAGCGGATCAGCCAGGGCATCGGCGACGTGCTGGACTATGCCGAGACGCAGGCGCGGCGCGTCATCTCGACGGTGCCGGACGGCGTCTACAAGTTCAGCGACTTCATCGAGGCCGACATGGTCGGCCAGGGCCTGCTGCGGGTGAACCTGACGCTGACGATCGCCGGCGGCGAGATGCACATGGACTTCACCGGCACCGCGCCGCAGGTGCGCGCCGCGCTGAACCTGCCGAGCTTCTCGAAAACCGGCCACTGGATGCTGATCACCGGCGTCGTCAACTGGCTGTGCACCCGCGAGCCGACCATCGCCTACAATGCCGGCCTGGTGCGCCCGATGAAGATCCGCATCCCCAAGGGCACGATCATCAACCCGGAGGCCGGCGCGGCCTATGGCGGACGCTATTCGACCTCGCACAAGGTCTGCGACGTGATCATCGGCGCGCTGTCGCAGGCGGTGCCCGACCAGCTTCCGGCCACCGATTCCGGCCAGGGCTCGATCCTGCTGGTGTCCGTCCCGGACACGGCCAGCGGCGAGACGCGCGTCAGCGTCATCCAGCCGCTGGTCGGCGGTTCGGGCGGCCGGCCGGTCGACGACGGCGTCGACGGCACGATGGTGATCCTCAACTTCTTGAAGAATGTGCCGACCGAGCTGCTCGAACACGAGATGCCGAACCTGTTGATCCGCCGCTACGCGCTGCGCGAGGATTCGGGCGGCGCCGGCCGCTATCGCGGCGGCACCGGCTCGATCGTCGAGTTCGAGACCAACGTGCCCTACACCACCATCACCGCACGCAACATGGAGCGCTATATTTTCCCGCCGGCCGGCCGCAAGGGCGGCACGCCCGGCACGACCGGCTATACGACGCTCAATCCCGACAGCGACGATCCGGTCGACATCGGCAAGATCGATATCCTGGAGATGAATGCCGGCGACGTGCTGCGTCTCGGCACGCAGGGCGGCGGCGGCTATGGCGACCCTCTGGAGCGCCCGGCGGCGGCCGTCTGGGAGGACGTCCTCGACGAATACGTTTCGCTCGAAACCGCGCACGCCAGATATGGCGTCGTCGGCACGCTGGAGGGTGGGCTGGACAAGGCCGCGACAGAGAGCCTTCGCAGGGAGATGCGCGCGTCGCGTGGCCCCCTGAAGGAATTCGACTTCGGCCCGGTGCGCGACGCCTATCACGCCAAATGGCCGGCTTCCCTGCACGACGCCGTCAGTGCGGTCACGCAGGACATGCCGCGCGTGCAGCGCCAGACCTCCTATCGGGCACTCTACGCCGAGATCGACCGGCGCCTCGATGACGGGCAGGCGGTGGATGCCGCGGATGTGCCCGCGATCCTGGCAGCGATCCGCAAGCCGGGCCGGCGCGGCGCGAAGCCGGCCTGACGCGCCCATTGGGACATGAGAACGGGAGAACGGCGATGAGCGAATGGCTGGTGACGACCGAATGGCTGGCGGAGCATCTCGACGAACCGAAACTCGTCGTGCTCGACTGCTCCTGGTATCTGCCGGAGGCCGGAAAGCTCGCCGTCGACGACTTCCGCCAGCGCCATATTCCCGGCGCACGCTTCATCGATCTCGGCGTCGTGTCCGATCCCGGCTCGCCCTATGTCAACATGCTGCCGTCGGCCGGGCTGTGGTCGGCCGAGATCGGAAAGCTCGGCATCGACAACGATACGCTCGTCATCGTCTATGACGCCGGCTACGTCTCGGCGCGGCTGTGGTGGATGTTCCGCGTCTTCGGCCATGACAAGGTGCGCATCCTCGATGGCGGCTTGCGCAAATGGCTCGCCGAGAAGCGTCCGACCGAGAGCGGCGATGCTGCGACCCCGCGGGCCGCGAAGTTCGATGCGAGCCTCGCCCCCGGTAAGGTGGCGACCACCGACGAGGTTCGAGCCGCGCTGGGCACGGCGACGGCCGTGGTCGACGCCCGCACCGCCGCCCGCTTCGACGGAACGGAAGGCTCCGGCTATCCCGGCGTCGCCAGCGGCCACATGCCCCACGCCATCAACACGCCCTGGGCCAAATTCTTCGACCCGGCCCGTGACTACGCCTTCGTCGACGCCGATACGGCCGCGCAGGTCTTCGCCGAGTCGGGCGCCGACATCGGCGGTCCGGTGATCACCACCTGCGGCTCCGGCGTCACCGCCGCGATCCTCGGTTTCATGATCGAACGAGCCGGCAACCCGGATTGGAAACTGTACGACGGCTCATGGCACGAATGGGGCCAGCGCGCCGACACGCCGAAACGCGTCAAGGCAACATGACGGCAGCAGGCGGAGCGGCGACCGGCTCGGCAGCGCTGCAACTGCGCGCGGTCCGCTCCGACCCGGCCCTGCCGAAATCCGTCGACGTGATCGTCATCGGTGCCGGCATCGTCGGAGCCGTGGCGGCCTGGCATCTGGCGAAGCGCGGGCTTGCCGTGGCGCTTTGCGAGAAGGGGGTGATTGCCGGCGAGCAATCCGGCCGGAACTGGGGCTGGTGCAGGAATACCCTGCGCCATCCGGCCGAAATCCCTCTCATGCGCCAGAGCATGCGCGACTGGCGCGACGGCGCCGTGTTCGGCAGGCTCGATACGGGGTTCCGCACCTCCGGCATCCTCTATTTCACCGGACGCAACGCCGGGGACGAGGCGGCCTACGAAGCCTGGCTGCGTAGCGTCGACGGCTTCGGGCTCGACAGCCGCATGGTCACGGCCTCGGAAGCCGCGCGGCTCGTTCCGGGCGGCGCCGCACCGACACAAGGCGGCCTGTTCACCGCCTCCGACGGCGGCGCCGAGCCCGAGAAGGCCACTGCGGCGATCGCCGAGGCCGCGAGAAGCCTCGGTGCGACGATCCATGGCGGCTGCGCGGTGCGCGCCGTCGAGATGCAGGCGGGCAAGGTGTCTGGCGTCGTCACCGAGCATGGGCGCATCGGCTGCGGCACCGTGCTACTGGCCGCCGGTGTCTGGTCGCGACTGTTCGCCGGCAATCTCGGCCTCGATCTGCCGCAGCTCAAGGTGATGGGCTCGGTGATGAGAACCCATCCGCTACCGGCCGGACCCGACGTGTCGGTAGCAGGCCGCCGCTTCGGCTGGCGCAGGCGCCAGGACGGCGGCTACATCGTCTCCCAGGCCGACGCGACGATCTTCGACATCGTCCCCGACAGCTTTCGCCTGCTGCGCGACTTCCGGCCCGCCTTCTCGACCGGCCTGAAGACGCTGCGGTTGCGCATCGGTCGGCAGTTCATCGAGGAAGCGCGGCTGGCGCGCCGCTGGCGCGCCGACGAGGTGACGCCGTTTGAAACGGTTCGCATCGCCGAGCCCGAGCCGGCCGGCCGGGTTCTGGAGCAGGCTGCAAGCAAGGTGTCCGAGGCCTATCCGGTGTTCGCCGGCATGAAGATCGCCGGACGCTGGGGTGGCCTCATCGACGTCATGCCGGATGCGCTGCCGGTGATCGGTCCGGTCCGCGCCGTGCCGGGCCTGTTCCTGGCCACCGGCTTTTCCGGCCACGGCTTCGGCATCGGGCCTGGAGCCGGCCGGCTGGCCGCCGAGATGATCGCCGGCGACAGGCCGTGCGTCGACGCGGGCGGGTTCCGCCTCGACCGCTTTGCCCGGTCGGCCGCGGGGGGAAGGACGGCAGCATGATCCTCGGATTCGACCACGCCATCTATCTCGTCACCGAGTCGGACGGGCTCGACGCAGCCGCGCAGCGGTTCGCAGCGTTGGGCTTCACCATCACCGAGCGCGACGACGCGGACCGGCAAACCGCGGCCACCGCCCAGAACCTGATCTGCTTCGCCGACGGCTCCTACATCGAGATCCTTGCCATCCGTGACGCGGCGGCACGCCGGCGCCATCGATTTGCGTCTCTGCTGGACAGGGGCGACGGCTGGGCCGATACGTCGGTCCACACCGACGACCTGGCGTCGATTGCGGCGCGTCTCCAGCACGCTTCCCTGCCCCTCCGGGGACCGCTCGACCACGAAAGACGGCTCGCCTCGGGCGAGCCCTGGGGCGTCAGGCTCATCCTGCCCGGCATCGGCGCGGGCCACCCCGCCCTGCCCTTCGTCATCGAAGATATCGCCGGCCGCGATCTCCGCATTCCGACGGCGGGTCGCCGTCACGCCAATGGCGTCACCGGGACGGCCGGTGTTTCAACGTCGGTGCGAGACCTGGAAGTCCTGCGGCCGGGTTTCGAAGCGCTGTTCGGGCCGGCCATGCCCGCCGCCCCGCCGTTGCACGACTGTCTTCGCAGCTTACGCTACGCGGTGGGCCCGCACTGGCTTGACGTGATCGAGCGGCCGAACGCGGAGGAAGGTATGATCTCGCTGGCTCTGACACGGTCCGGCGCCACCGGCACCGAATGGATCGCGACCGGCGCCACCGCGATCGCTCTCGTCGGCGGCTAGAGCCTTTCATGGCTACACGGAATCATTCTGTTTCCCGTTTGGCGAGCCGATCCACAAGGAAGGTCGCGAAGGTCGATGTGGTTCATCGGCCGAACGACCTGACGCAGTGGGCGGTCGCCAAACGGGAAACAGAATGATTCCGTGTAGCCATGAAAGGCTCTGGGCGCTTCGCGTCCACACCTACCTGTGCGCCACACTTCAGGACATGCCGCCGGTCGTGCGATGCCAGCCTTCGGCCATCACGCTGCCCCTCATCGCCCTGCCGGGCACTTCTCCCCGCGAAAAGGCGGGGAGAAGATCGCCTGCCGCAGCAGTTTCGCCAATCTCCGACGTGGACGATTGGCCAGGACGGACATGACGACGGTCTTCTCCCCGTTTTTGACGGGGAGAAGTGCCCGGCAGGGCGATGAGGGGCAGCGCCAACTCCAGAAAACAGCTACTCACGGATCGCTCGAGACGCGGGCCGCTTCAAGCGCTCACAGTGCGTCGAGCGCCTGCTCCAGATCGTCTAGAATGTCGTCGACATTCTCCAGCCCTACGGAAAGACGCAGCAGCCCGTCACTGATGCCGTGCCTGGCGCGTTCCTCGGCGCCATAGATCGCGTGCGTCATCGAGGCCGGGTGCTGGATCAGCGTCTCGGTGTCGCCGAGGCTGACGGCCCGCGTCACCAGCTTGAGGCGGTTCATCAGCGCCATGCTCATGTCGATGCCGCCGTCGAGCTCGAAGGCGATCAGGCCGCCGAAGGCCGACATCTGGCGCTTGGCAAGGTCGTGCTGCGGGAACGTGGCGAGGCCCGGATAGGAGATCGTCGCGATCTTCGGATGTTTTTCCAGCATCCGCGCGACCGCCAGGCCGGAAGCCGAATGCCGCTCCAGCCTGATCTCCAGCGTCTTCAGGCCGCGCAACAGCAGGAAGCAGTTGAAGGGCGACAGCGTCGCGCCGGTCATCCAGCGCAGGCCGGTCTGGCGCGCCTGCTTCACGATGTCGGCGGTTCCGACCACGATGCCCGACAGCAGGTCGCCATGGCCGCCGAGATATTTCGTGCCCGAATGGATGACGACGTCGGCGCCGAGTTCCAGCGGCCGCTGCAGGACCGGCGTGGCGAAGGTGTTGTCAACGACGACGAGCGCACCGACCTTCGCCGCGATATGGGCGATGCCGGCGATGTCGATGACGCGCAGGTTCGGGTTTGCCGGCGTCTCGAAGAACACCACCTTCGTCTTCTCGCCGATCTGCTCGGCGACGGTCTCGGGCCGGGTGAAGTCCGCGAGCTTCACGACGATGCCGAAGCGGGTCAGCGCCTGGGTGAAATAGGCGAAGGTGTTGCCGTAGACGGTGTGGTCGATCAGCGCCTCGTCGCCGGGATTGAGCAGGGAGAGCATCACGCTGGAGATCGCGCCCATGCCCGAGGCGGTGGCCATCGCCGCCTCGCCCCCCTCGAGGCTCGCCATCCGCTCCTCGAGGATGGTCTGCGTCGGGTTCTTGGTACGTCCGTAGATGTAGCCGGCCCGCTCGCCGCGGAACATCTCCGCGCCGGCCTCGGCAGTCTCGAAGGCGAAGGTCGACGTCATGAAGATCGGCGGCGTCAGCGCGCCTTCATGGTCCGCCGGATCGTATCCGAGATGGATCGCCCTGGTGGACAGGCCCTGGGGACGATTGCGTCTGTCGTGGCCGCTCATGGATGTTCCTTCCTTGGCCGAGCTCCTGCGCCAGCCGTCGCGCTGCGTCTCGCCGCCGCGCAAGAGCGTGTCCGGATCGGCCGAAATGCCGGCAAAGACGACCGGACCGCGGGAGAAAGAGCTAGCATCCGCTCGACAGAAGTGTCAACATACACAAAAGAGTATCATTATTAGGAACAAATCTCCGTCGTCATCGAGACTTGGAAGCTCCCGCAAAGGGTTTCGGCGGCAGGCATGGATAGAATTCAGAGCCGCATGAAATATGATGTCGTCATCGTCGGGGCCGGCCACAACGGGCTGGTCTGCGGCGCCTACCTCGCGAAGGCGGGCCTGAAGGTCTGCGTGCTGGAGCGGCGCCCGCTTGTCGGCGGCGCCTGCGCGACCGAGGAGGTCTGGCCTGGCTACAAGGTCAGCACGGCGGCGCATATGCTCGGCCTGCTGCAGCCACGCGTCATCCTCGATCTGGAGCTCCAGAAATTCGGCTACGAGGTGCTGTCGACGCCGCCCATCGTCCAGCCGATCGACGGCGCCGGCCCGATCGTCCTCTGGCGCGAGACCGACCGGCTTGCCGCGCAACTGGCGCGCTTCTCGGCAAAGGACGCGGCTGCCTATCCGCGCTATGTCGACCATCTCGCGAAAATGGGACCGATCTTCCGCCGGCTGATGTGGGAGATCCCCTTCGATCCGGCCGTGATGAGCCTGCGCAACCTTCGCGACATGGCGATGTTCGCCTGGCGCAACCGCGGCTTCGTCGGCCGCTTCCACGACGTCACCGACCTGCTGACCATGAGCGCCTACGACTATCTCGGCCGCTGGTTCGAGTCCGACGCGGCCATGGCGATCATGGGCTACTACCCGGCCGGCGGCTCGGGCCAGAGCGTCGGCTACCATACCGAAGGCACGGCCTATTTCCTGCTGCGCGGCCAGTTGCGCGACAGCACCACGCCGGCCGGCGGGACGGGCCTCGTTCGCGGCGGCATGGGCACGGTGGCGGATGCCATCCGCAAGTCCGGCGCCCGCTTCGGCATGGAGACGCGCGTCGATGCCGAAGTGGCGCGCATCCTGGTCGAGAGCGGCAAGGCCGTCGGCGTCGCCCTGTCGAACGGCGACGAGGTCCGCGCCGATCTGGTGATCTCGAATGCCTCGGCGCGCCACACCTTCACATCGCTCGTCGACGACGCGGCGGTTTCGTCCGAATTCCGCTCGCGGCTTTCCGCCTTTGGCGGCCATGCGACCGCCTTCAAGGTACATCTCGCCGTCGAGGACCTGCCGCGGCTCGACGGCATCGAAGCCTCGGGCTTCGGAGACGGGCAGCCCTCGCAGATCACCATCGCGCCGAGCGTCGCCTGGCTGGAGCAGGCCTATGGCGATCTTCAGGCCGGAACGCCGTCGCGACGCCCCTATCTGACCGTTCAGATCCCTTCGGTGGTCGATCCGACGCTGGCGCCGCAAGGCCGCCACCTGATGTCGATCTATGGCGGCCACATTCCGTCCGGTCCCGGTGCCGACCATGGCGAGGGCACCAAGCAGGCGGTCACCGACCGGGTGATCGAGACGATCAAGCTGTTCGCACCGACCTGGTCCGGGGCCTACCTGCATCGCCACGTCATGCTGTCGTCCGACTACGAGCAGCAGTTCGGCTTGCCGGGCGGCAATCCGCATCACGCCGACCTGTCGCTCAGCCAGCTCTTCTTCCGCCGTCCCGTTGCCGGCTACGCGGATCATCGCACGCCCGTGCGCGACCTCTATCTGTGCAGCGCGTCGAACCATCCCGGCGGCGGCGTGACCGGCATTCCCGGCTACAATGCGGCGCTGGTCGTGCTGCGGGCACTCGGCCGCGGCACCCCCTGACCGCAAGTCCCTGGGTATTGCCGGGCGCAAGCAAGTTTCAAATATTGGAATTTTCCGCGCGGCGCGCTACAGCCTAGCGATCAGGTGCTGTAGCGCAGCCCTTCGCCTTGGGCACCATCCCGCCCGGCATGGGCCGTTCGGGGAGCAGGCATGGAAACGACGGTCGTCAAGGGTCTGAGGGTGCTGGAGGCGCTGGCGCGCAGCCCCGGCGATCGCACCCTGACCGACCTTGCCGCGGAATGCGGAATGAGCAAGAGCAACGTCCACCGGCTGCTGCGCACCCTGGAGGAGTGCGGCTACGTTCGCCGCAACCCCGATTCGCGCACCTACAAGGCGACGCTGCGCCTGTGGGAGCTCGGCGTCAGCATCTTCTCGCGCTTCGACCTTCGCTCCTATGCCAAGCCATACCTGAAGGAGCTCGCCCTGGTCACCGAGGAGACGACGCATCTCTCGGTGTTCGACGGCGAGGGAGTGCTCTACCTCGACAAGGTCGACGGCATCCATGCCGTGCGCACCTATGTGAACATCGGCGACCGGGCGCCCGCCTACTGCTCCTCGACCGGCAAGGCGATGCTGGCCTACCTGCCCGACGAAACCGTCAGGCGCGCCGCAGGCAATCTCAAGCGGTTCACCGAAAACACCGTGCGATCGCTGGCAGAGTTGCGGGCCGATCTCGAACTCACGCGCCAGCGCGGCTATTCCGAGACCCGCGGCGAATACCGGGCCGGCGTGCTCGGCTATTCCACGGCGATCCGCAGCCCGTCGGGCGAGGTGATCGGCGCCATCGGCGTCGCCGGTCCGGAAGAACGCATGCGCGCCCGCGACCTCTCGACAACGATCGAGGCCGTGCTGTCGGCGGGGCGCCGGATCGAAACCGACCTCGGTTTCCACACGCCGGCGGCGGCGGAAGAAGAGACGCCGGCGCGCCGCAAGGCCGCCGGCAAGCCGCGGCGCCAGGCGGCCGAGTAAGCCGCAGGTGATCGCGACGCCTTTGCAAGACGACGTGGAGAAACCAGGAGGAGCGGCCTACTCATGCATTGAGGAAGACTTACGTCGTTCAGCCATCCCAACAATTGCTGTTCCCAGGCTTCCCGCGAATCGCTCTGCGAGACGCTCTCGCTTGAACCTCTCCGTCACCAGATCCACAAAGGCGCGTGTCTTGGCCGGCAGGAGGGTGCGCGAGGCGTAATAGAGCGAAATAGCCCCCGCGTCGGAATACCAGTGCGGAACAAGGCGAATGAGGCTGCCGCTCTCAAGCTCCGGCAGGACGTCGGGCACGGCGAGCATCGCCACGCCGAGGCCGAGCCTTGCCGCTTCGCGCATCGCCGCCGGGTCGTTGACGACGATGGTTTCGGACAATGTCGCAATCATCTCGGTTCCGGCCGCATCGCGCATCGCCCAATGACGGATGCGGCCGGTCCTGAGCGAGCGCATGACGATGCCGTCGAACCGCGAGAGCCCGGAAGGATCGGTCGGTGGCAGACGCTCCGCCATGTAGGCGGGTGATGCGACGGCGATGATATGGGCGGGCGCCAGTGGGCGGGCCACGATGCCGGGCGCCAGATCGAAGCCCCCGCCGATCGCCACGTCATAGCCTTCGGCAACGAGATCGACGGGTCGGTTCTCGAAGTGCCATTCAGGCCGGATCAGCGGGTATCTGCGCCGGAATTCCGGCAGCAAAGGCAGGATATGGGTAATGCCGAAGGTGGGGCTGAGGCTGACCTTGAGCACGCCCGCTGGCTCGGCCGCAGCCGAAGACGCATCGGCGATAGCAGCCTGCAGGGCGTCCAGATTGCCGCCGATCGACTGAAGGAAGCGTTCGCCCGCCTCGGTCAGCATGAGCTTGCGGGTGGAGCGTTGGAACAGGCGAACGCCGAGGTTCCGCTCCAGCATCGCCACGTTGCGGCTGACGGCGGCTGGGGTCAGCGCCATGCGCCGCGCCGCCTCCGAGAAGCTGGAGGTTTCCGCGCTTTTGACGAAGCTTTCGAGGTTGGCCAGCGTCTCCATGTTTCTTTCAACGATCGCTTGAAATCAGATCAAGAGATTACTGACTAATCGAGAGGAAATAAACAGGCCATCTTCGCTCCATCGAAACGCAATCGGAGTGAAGACCATGACCAATCGCACCCATCCCCTGGCCGGCAAGGTCGCTCTCGTCACCGGCGGCTCGCGCTCGATCGGCGCGGCCATCGCCAGGAAACTCGCCGCCGATGGCGCGGCGGTGACGATCACGTATAGCGCCTCGCCCGACAGGGCCGCCCAGACCGTCGCCGACATCGAGGCCGCAGGCGGCAAGGCTCTCGCCATCGAGGCCGACGCCGGCGACCCGGAGGCAGTACGGGCCGCCGTGACGAAGACCATCGACGCCTTCGGCGGCATCGACATCCTCGTCAACAATGCCGGCGTGGCGATCAACGCGCCCCTCGACGACTACAAGTTCGAGGACTACGAACGCATGCTGGCGGTCAATGTGACCGGCGTCTTCGTCGCGACACAGGAAGCCGCGCGGCATATGAAGCCTGGCGGGCGCATCATCCATATCGGCTCGTCGATGACGCGCTATGCAGCCTTCCCGACCGCTTCGGTCTACACGCTGACCAAAGGCGCGATCACCGGCTTCAACCGCAGTCTCGTGCGCGACCTCGGCCCCAAGGGCATCACCGTCAACACGGTTCATCCCGGCCCGACGGATACCGACATGAACCCGGCGGACGGCCCGGTGGCCGCAATCGTCGGCCCTGGCATGGCAATCGGACGCTACGGCCAGCCATCAGAGATCGCCAGCGTCGTTGCCTTCCTCGCCAGCCCCGATGCGGCATTCGTCACCGGCGCGGACATCGTCGCCGATGGCGGCCTGACCGCCTGATCCTCATCAATACCGAACCTTGAAAGGACCCTGGGATGACCAGCATCGGCATCATCGGCGCCGGCAATATCGGCCGCGCCTTCGCCACTGCTCTCGCCAACAACAGCATCCGCGCCACGCTGTCCAACAGCCGCGGCGCGGACAGCCTGAGGGATGTGGTGGCCGCCATCGGCCCGACCATCGAGGCCGGCACCCGTGAGGAAGCGGCATCGAAGGACATCGTGCTCGTCGCGGTCAACTGGTCGAAGCTGCCCGCGGCGCTCGCCGGCCTGCCGGACTTCGGCGGCCGCATCGTCGTCGATGCCAACAACCCGATCGAAGCGCCGCTTTTCAAGCCCGCCGAGCTGAATGGCCGGCTTTCCAGCGAAGTCTTCGCGGGCCTCGTGCCCGGCGCACGGGTCGTCAAAGCCTTCAATCACCTGCAACCGCATCTGCTCTCGGGCGATCCCCGTGCCGAGGGTGGCCGGCGCGTGCTGTTCTATTCCGGTGATGACGCCACATCGAAGGCGAAGGTCGGCGTACTCATCGACCGGCTCGGCTTCTTCGGCATCGACCTCGGCCCCATCTCGGTTGGCGGACACCTCGTCCAGTTCCCCGGAGGGCCGCTCCCGGCGCTGAACCTCGTGAAATTCGGCTGATCCGCGCCATTTGGGAAGGCCGCTGGCATTCGCGCTGGGGGCACGGCACGCGGCGACCTCGCCCCCTCGCGCCGCGCCCCGTCAGGCCTTGGAGAGCTTGCGCTCCGGGTCGAAGAACGGCATCGGCGAGACGGTCGCCGACAGCCTGCGCTCGCCCGCGAGGATTTCGACGGTGGTGCCGTGCGGCGTTGCCGGCGTCCGCAGGAAGGCGATCGCCAGCGCATGGCCGAACTGCGGCGACAGCGTCGCCGAGGTGATGTAGCCGACGTCGCGGCCCTCGATGACGATCCGGTCGCCGTCGACGGGGGCCTCCGTGCCGACGACCTTGAGCCCCGCCAACTGCATCTCCGGCTCCGCCTTCTTGGCGGCGACGAGCAGATCCTTCGCCCGGTAGTCGCCCTTGGTCTCGTTGACCATCCAGCCGAGGCCGATCTCGACCGGATTGTGCTGCCAGTCGAAATCCTGGCCGAAGTTCAGGATCGAGGCCTCCATGCGTCGCAGGTTGAGCGCCTTGCTGCCGGAAAGCTTCACTCCGGACGGGCGCGAATGGTCCCACAGGTCGGCGAACATCCTGGCGCCGTGCTCGATCGGCACATAGATGTCGTAGCCCAGTTCGGCGGTGTAGCCGGTCCGCGAGATGACCACCGGCGCGCCGCAGACTTGAGCCTCGACGGACCAGTAGTACGGAACCTGCGAGAGATCGGCGCTGCACACGGCCTGCAGGATCTCGCGCGACTTGGGGCCCTGGATCGACGCGACGTGGATGGTATCGAGATGGCTCCTGATGGTGACGCGCCGGCCGACTGCGTTGGTGTACAGCCACAGCTCCGACTGCCCGGGGCCGCCGACCCACCAGAATTTTTCCGCCGAAAAGCGGATCAGCACCGCATCCTCGACGATGCCGCCATGGTCGTAGCACATGATGGCGTAGTAGCACTGGCCGTCCTTCATCCTGGTCAGGTCGCGCGGCACGAGGCTGTCGAGCAGCGGCAGCGCATCGGGCCCGGTGATCTCGATCACCTCCTCGCCGGTCACGTCCCACAGGCCGGCAATTCTGCGGCAGGCCCAGTATTCCTCGACCGGGTCGGTGAAATAGTCGGGCTTGAGATAGGTGTTGTGCAGCTTGAAGTCGGTCGCGACCGCCCCGATCGTCGGGTAGAACGCCGTCCGCTTCAGTCCCGAGCGCGAGCGCATGCCGGTGCGCGCATAGGGCGGCACGCCGGTCACGCTGGCGAACTCCGTGCGCGCGAAGGGAGCGCTTCTCTTCACGTCCATCAAAAAATCTCCGTCAGGCCGGCTATGTCACGATTTGGGGACTGGCATCGATGCGGGGAACCGCTTCGAGCAACTGGACCGTATAGGGGCTGGTCGGCGCGCTGAGCGTCGTCTCGGTGTCGCCGATCTCGCAGAAGGCGCCGTCGCTGAGCACGCCGATATGCCGCGCGAACCAGCGCACCACCGCCAGATCGTGCGAGATGAACAGATAGGTCAGCCCGCGCTCGCGCTGCAGCGTCTCGAGAAGCTGCAGCACGCTGGCCTGCACCGACACGTCCAGCGCCGACAGGATCTCGTCACAGACGATCAGCTCCGGCTCGGCGGCCAGCGCACGGGCGATCGCCACGCGCTGCCGTTCGCCGCCCGAAAGCTGGTGCGGCCGGCGGCCGGCATAGGAAGCCGGCAGCCGCACCGATTCCAGGAGCTCGATCACCCGCTTCTCGCGCCCCGCCGCGTCGAGCGTACCGAACATCCGCAGCGGCCGCGCCAGGATGCTGCGGACGGACTTGCGCGGGTTCAGCGAACTGTCGGGGTTCTGGAAGATGATCTGGATCTTCTGCCGGAGATGCATCGGCCGCTGCCGCGCCAGGGCCGGCAGCGGCTGCCCGTTGAAGCGGATCGTGCCGTCGCGCGGTGCCGTCAGCCCCGCCACGGCGCGCGCGATGCTCGACTTGCCGCTGCCGCTCTCGCCGATCAGCGCGAAAGTCTTGCCTCGGGAAACCGTGAAGCTGACGCCCTTGACGGTGTCCGATCCGCTTGACGGCCTGCCGAGCCCCAGGAAGCCCCCGCGCGCGTAGCTGATGCGCAGATCGTCGACCTCGAGCAGCGCATCCTGCGCCGGCGCCGCCAGAGGCTCCAGCCGGCCTTCCGGCGGCACGTCGATACGCGGCAGCGCGGCGATCAGGCTGCGCGTGTAGGCGTGCCGCGGCCGTTCGAACAGGCTACGCGTCGGGGCCGCTTCGACCAGTCGCCCCTTCTGCATGACGGCGACGCGTTCGCAGATCTGCGCCAGCGAGGCGAGGTCGTGGCTGACATAGAGCATGGACACGCCGGTCTCGCGCTTGAGGCCGGCGAGCAGGTCCAGGATGCGCTTCTGCGTCGTCACGTCGAGGCCGGTGGTCGGCTCGTCGAGAATCACCAGGTCGGGCTTGCAGGCCAGCGCCATGGCGATGGCGACGCGCTGCTGCTGCCCGCCGGACAGCTCGTGCGGATAGCGCCGCGCCGCCGCGGCAGGGTTCGGGATGCCGACGGATTCGAGAAGCTCGACGACACGTGCCGGCACGCCTTGCGGCGCCGGCACGGCATGGAAGCGCAGCATCTCGCCGATCTGCCGCCCGACCTTCATCGACGGCGTCAGGCTCGCCATCGGGTTCTGCGGCACGAAGCCGATCGAGCGGCCGCGCAGCGCCAGCAGGTCCTTCTCCGGCAGCGAGAAAATGTCGCGCCCTTGGAACAGCACGCGTCCGCCGCCGATGCGGCTCGCGCCGCGCTGCTCGCCCATCAGGCTGTAGGCGACGGTCGTCTTGCCGCTGCCCGATTCGCCCGCCAGCCCCAGCGCCTCGCCCGGGGCGATCTCGAACGAGACGCCGTCGACGGCGCGCGACCAGCCGTCGGCGCCGCGATAATCGACGCACAGGCCCTCGAGTTTCGCGACAGGCTGCGGTCCGCTCACTTGTCCCCCTTCGCAGGGGACACGCCCTGCTGGTCGATCAGCCGCGACAGGCTGTCGGCCAGAAGGTTGATGGCGATCACCAGCACGGCCATCGCCGCGGCGGGCGCCAGCACCGGCCACAGCGAGTTGGTGGCGTTGGCGCGGGCCTCGTTGATCATCAGGCCCCATTCCGGTGTCGGCGGCGGCGCGCCGAAGCCGAGAAAGCCGAGCGAACCGATGAAGATGATGGCGAAGGCCGAGCGGATCGCGAACTCGACCAGCATGACGCCCATGATGTTCGGCAGGATCTCCCGCAGGCAGATGCTCATCGTCGACTCGCCGCGCGCCAGCGCCGCCGCGACATAGTCGTTGGTGACGACGTTGAGGGTCGCGGCGCGCGCCACGCGGGCGACGCGCGGCGTGAACAGGAAGGCGACGGTGACCACGACCAGCCACAGGCTGTTGCCGACCGCGCTGATGATCAGCAGGGCCAGCACCAGCGTCGGGATGCTGATCAGGATGTCGACGATGCGCATGCCGATCTCGTCGACCCAGTTGCGCAGATAGCCGAGCACCACGCCGATCATTCCGCCCGCCAGCACGGCGAGAATGGTCGCGGCAAACGTCATGGTGAGCACCGAGCGTGTGCCGAAGACGACGCGGCTGAACACGTCGCGCCCCAGATTGTCGGTGCCGAACGGATGCTGCAGCGAGGCCCCCTCGAACGGGCTGCCGGTCAGGATCTTCGTCGCCCCGTAGGGAGCCCACCAGGGCCCGGTCACGGCGACGAACACATAGAGCAGGATGATGGCGGCCCCGACCCAGCCGCTCGCCGACAGGCCGATGCGGGCCCGCGTGCTGGATGCAACCGGGTCGATTTCCGCGACGCTCATGTCAGCGCAGCTTCGGGTTGAGCAGGATGACGAGCAGGTCCGCGACCAGGTTGGTCACGATATAGGCGCCGGTCATCACGATGCTGATCGCGAGGATGACCGGAACGTCCTTATGGCTGATCGAATCGACCATCAGCCGACCTATGCCGGGAAACTCGAAGACCGCCTCGACGACGACCACGCCGCCGATCATCCAGGCGACGTTGAGCGCCGTGATGTTGATCGCCGGGCCGAGCGCGTTCGGCAGGGCATGGAACAGCAGCACGCGCCATTTCGGCAGGCCCTTCAGCCGTGCCATCAGCACATAGCTCGAATCCAGCACCTCGATCAGGCTTTCGCGCATCATGCGCACCGCATAGGCGGACATCGCGGCGACGATGGTGATGGTCGGCAGCGCCATCAGTTCGACGAGCTGTCCGAAGCTCTGCGCCGAGCCGATCAGCGCCAGCGGCGGCAGCCAGGCGAGCTTGATGGCGAAGATCGAGATCAGCAGGATGCCGATCACGAATTCGGGCAGGCACATGAAGATCAGCACGATCACCGAGATCGCATGGTCGGTGAAACGTCCGCGATAGATAGCGGTGAGGATGCCGAAGCCGATCGAGATCGGGATGTAGAGGATGAGCGCGAAGCCCGACAGCAGCGCCGTGTTGGCGATGCGCGAGGCGATGTAGTCCAGCACGGGCCGGTCGGCGACCAGCGACGTGCCGAAATCGCCCGACAGCAGCGATGTCAGCCAGTGGAGATACCGCTCGCCGGCGGAAAGGTTGAGATGGAGCTTTTCGCGCAGCAGCGCCAGCGATTCGGGCGTCGCGTTGCGGCCGAGGATCCGCTCGGCCGCGTCGCCCGGCAGGAATTCGACGCACCAGAAGATGATGGCCGACACGGCAAGGAGGCTGATCAACGCCATCCCGAGCCGTGTCAGAACCATCTTCGACATGATTGCGCGGTCAGCCGATCGAGACTTCGGAGAAGTCCTTGGTCGACTGCTGCGGATGCAGCTTCCAACCCGAGACGTTGGCCCGCACGGCGCCGAGCGCATCCGGGAACACCGAGATGATCGCGCCGCCATCGTCGCGCAGCAGTTGCTGCGCCTTCTGGTAGAGCTCGGTGCGCTTGGCGACGTCGGTCGTCGCGCGCGCCTCGGTGATGAAGGCGTCGAACTCGGGCCGCTTCCAGTGCGTCTCGTTCCAGTCGGACGTCGACAGATACGGCGCCGCGAGCGCGTCGTCGGCACCACGGCCGGACCAGGAGGAGCAGACGAACGGCTGCTTCAGCCACACCGCGCTCCAGTAGTCGCTCGACGGCGCCTTGGTCAGCTTGACGCGGATGCCCGCCTCGGAGGCCATGGCCTGGTAGAGCGTCGCCATCTCGATGAAGCCGGGCGTCGTCTCCGAGGTGAACAGCTCGACGTCGATGCCGTCGGGATGGCCGGCCTCCGCCAGCAGCGCCTTCGCCTTTTCGACGTCGCGGGCCCGCGGCTCCGTCTTCAACGCATACTGCACCCATGGCGCCACCGGATTGTCGTCGCCGATATTGCCGAGGCCGCGCAGCACGAGCTGCAGCATCTGCTCGCGATCGACCACATATTTCATCGCCTGCCGGACGCGGACGTCGTCGAACGGCGGCGTGTCGGCCCAGCACGAAAGCGTCAGTACGAAGGGCGCGCGCGTCGTCACGACCTTGACGTCGGGGTTCTTCTGCAACTCCTCGACGCCGGCGCGGCCAAGATCCCAGCAGAGATCGATCTGGCCGGACTGGATGGCGGCGATACGGGCGGATTCCTCCGGAATCGCGCGGAGCTCGACGACGTCGACCTTCGGCAGGCCGGCGCGCCAGTAGCTCTCGTTCTTCACATAGGTGCTCACGTCGTCGCCGGGCACGAATTTCTGCACCTTGAACGGTCCGGTGCCGATGCCGGACGTGCGCAGTTCGGACTCGGGTTGGCCCTCGCGCAGGATGTAGGTGAAGCGGTTGGCGATCAGCGCCGGGAACTCGACGGTGGCGGCCTTGAGCTTGAACCTGACTGTCAGGTCGTCGACCGCGGTGATCGCCGCCGGATCGATGGCCGCCATCGACGACGCGCCCGGCGATGCGGTCTTCGGATCGAGCAGGCGCTTGAACGTGTAGACGACATGCTTGGCGCTGAACGGCTCGCCGTCGTGGAACTTCACGCCCTCCTGCAGCTTGAAGGTCCACTCGTCGCCGGTCGCGTTGCTCTCCCAGGATGTCGCGAGCTGCGGCGCGGCCGAGAAGGTGTCGTCGAGCACGACGAGGCGCTCGAACACCAGATTGATGCGCGCCGCATCCGGATCGGCGGTGCTCAGCGCCGGGTCGAGCGTGCCGGTCGCGCCGTCCGCTTCGCCGGCGGCGATGCGCAGCGTCTTCGGCTGGGCAAACGCCTTCGGCACATGCAGGGCCGTCGCCAGCGGTCCGGCCGCCAGCGCGGCACCCGTCGTGGCGAGCAGCGCCCGGCGCGAAATTCTCAATATGTCTTTCCCGTACATGCAACCCCCTGAGCTGACGGCATCATGCCATCTTCTGTCGTGATCCCACTTGGCTCGACCGATGGCGCGATCACCTTCGCCAACGGTGCCGGCTGCGCCTACTCCCGAGATCGGAAGGCTAGCGCAAAATCTCACTATTTGGAATACTGTTTATTATGCTGATACTGACGCGCAATCTCGACCTCTCCAGACCGCCTCGGTTTTCCGTGATGGATGCGACCGCCGGAGGGCCGCATCCTGCGAAAATCGCGCGTCTGCACCCCGGTTGTTAAGCCAATCGATCCTCATCGCAGCCGCGATCGGCAACGGAAACACTCCGTTTCGCCCCGCGCGTGGCAAAAGCCACCGCGCCGGCTCCACCTCGCTCGGCGGACGGCAAATGGACATCGCAGCGCGACCGTCCTAGAGCTTGGCGGCAGGCCGGCCGCCGGCCGCCCCGGCAGGTGGATTTCAGCCCGATGACGGAGCAAGCAAGCTCGCCGACCCCGTTACTCCGTCCCGAAGCCTGCGCGAACGGTCGCATGGTCGCGCTCGCCGATGGCATCGACGTCGAGATCGAGCCGGATCCGGGCAGCGGCGCCTCCCAGTGGTTCCATTTCGCGGTCGAGGCTCCGGCGGGAACTCGCGTCCGTATCGTCAACGCGGACGCATCAACCTATCCGAGCGGCTGGCCGTCCAGTCTCGTCTGGTGGCGGTCCGCGGCGCGGAAGTGGCGCGCCCTGCGGCCGCGATTTGAAGACGCAATGGTACAGTGGAACCACCCGGAACCGGGCGGAGCGACATCCTATGCGCTGTTTCCGCCCTACCCGGCGCATCGCCTCGCGGCGCTGGCGCGGCGCGTCGCCGGCCGGCCGGGCGCAGCCGCCATTGCCGCCGATCCGGCACGCGGCGGCGCGCCGCGGCTGGTTCTCGGCGACGGCAGCCCGTCCGCCCGTCAGATATGGATCGTCTGCGGCCAGCACGGCAACGAACATCCGGCGCTCTGGTTCGCCGAGGGTTTCGTCGAAGGCCTGCTCGCGCGGCCGGTGCTGCCGGACGGGGTGCGGTTCCACGTCGTCCCGCTCGCCAACCCGACCGGCTGGGCCGCCGGCCATTTGCGCGCCAATGCCGCCGGACAGGACCCGAACCGCCTCTGGGACCGGCCCGGGACCTGCCGTGAGGTCGGCACCCTGGTCGACGCGATGACCGGCGGAGGCATCGACCTGCTGCTCGACGTGCATACCGACTTCGAGATGGGCTGCGTCTATCTCGATGTGCTGGATGCGTGGATGGCTACGCCCTCCCCTCTGGTCGCCGTCCGCGAGCGGTTCGAGCGCGGCCTTTCGACAGCGTCCACCGACCTTGCCTATGGCCGCCGCTACCCCTGGCAGACCGCGCCGCGCCCCGAGCTTCTCGCCGGCATGTGCGCTCCGGCGATCGAGCGACGCTTCGGCGTGGCCGCTCTGACGCTCGAACTGCCGATCGGCCTCTACCGGAATGCCCGTGGCGATGAGGATGTCTGGTCGCCACAACGCTCGGAGGCCCTGGGAAGGGCCGCCGCCGCCGTGCTCATGGCCGACCGCTGACCGTCCGCGGCTCGCGCATCGCGGCCGATTGTGCCACCTACTGGAAGAGAGTTGCACTATTCGGAATAATCTGGATTCTTCTGCACGACCGTCGTGGCACGCGCGGTGGCGCCGCGCAGCCTGTTTCGATCAGAGGGAACATAGTTCGATGACCCGTTTCCAGGACAAGATCGCCATCGTCTCCGGCGGGGCCGACGGCATGGGCGCGGCCTGCGTGCGCCGGCTCGCCGCCGAAGGCGCCACCGTCTATGCGCTGGATGTCAAGTTCGACACGGCCTGCGAACTGGCGGACGAGCTGTCAGCCGCCGGCGCCCGCGTCACCGCGCTCCAGGCGGATGTCCTCGATGAGGCTCAGTTCCGATCCGCCCTGCGCGCCGCAGTCAGGGCGGAGAGCCGGGTCGACGTGCTGATCAACGTGGCGGGCGGCAGCGCCGCCGGCATGATCGCCGACATCGATCTCGGCGTCTGGGACCGGCTCTACGAACTGAACGTCCGCAGCACGCTCATCGCCTGCCAGGAAGCGATCCCGGCGATGCGGCTGCGGGGCAGCGGCAGCATCGTCAACATGGCGTCGATTTCCGGGCTGCGCGGCGATCCGGGCTGGGCCGCCTACAATTCGGCCAAGGCGGCCATCATCTCGCTGACCCAGTCGCTCGCCTGGGAAGAGGGACTGAACGGCATCCGCGTCAACGCCATCTGCCCCGGCCCGGTCGCCTCGCAGCGCATGCTGGCCACCCTTCCGCCGGAGGCCTTCGCCAAATATGACGAAGCCTGCGCGCTCGGCCGGATGGGGCGCGCGGAGGAGCTGGCGGAGGCGATCCTCTTCCTCGCCTCCGACCAGGCGTCGTTCGTCACCGGGGCATCGCTGGTCGCCGATGGCGGCCTCACCGCCAGCACCGCCCAGCCGACCGATTTCGGCGAGGTCCGCCGCGCCGAACTCGCCCGGCGCCGCGGGCAGGCGGTCGGATAGGCCCTATGGAGACCCTTGAGTTCGACTATTGTGTCGTCGGCGGCGGCGGGGCCGGCGCCGTGCTGGCGCGCGCTTTGACCGAGCAGGTCGGCGGCACCGTCGCCCTGCTGGAAATCGGCCCGAGCGACGCCGGACGCGACGAGGTGCTCGACTTCCGCCGCTATCGCGAGGTGCCGGCCGGCGAGCTCGGCCGGCGCATCCCGATCGTCCAGCCGCCGCGCGGCAACGGCCGCTTCAGCTATCCGATCAGCCGCGTGCTGGGCGGCTCGACCTCGCAGAACACCTGCATCTGGTTTCGCCCGCCGGCGAGCGACTTCGCCGATTGGCAGGCCGCCGGCGCCAAAGGATGGGGACCGGAAGAGATCAGTCCGCATTTCGACGCGCTCGAGAAGCGGATCCATGTCGAGACCGAAGCGTCGGACCTCGATTCGCACCGCATCCTGTTCGACGCCGCGCGCGACGCCGGTTTCAAGCGAATCGAGTTCTCCGCGCCCTTCGACGAAGGCATCGGACGATACCGGATGAGCAAGTCCGGCCACCTCAGGCAGTCGAGCTCCGTCGCCTTCCTGCGGCCCGACGACAGCCTTCCGAAGAACCTCGCCATCCTCACCGGCACCGCGGTCGAACGCGTGCTCATCTCGCCGGACGGACGCGCCGGCGCGGTGGCGACCAACCGCGGCACGATCGGTGCGCGGCGCGAGATCATCCTGTGCGCCGGGGCGCTCGAAACACCCAAGCTGCTGATGCTGTCCGGCATCGGTCCGGCCGACGAATTGAGGCGCTTCGCGATTCCCGTCCGGCGGGACCTGCCGGGCGTCGGCCGCCACCTCCTCGACCATCCGGCCGCCTGCGTGAACGTCGCGGCGCGCGGACCGCTGGCCCGCGACGACGTCTGGAACTATGCCGGCGTGCTGTTCGCCCGCGTCGAGCCGGACGCGGCCTGGCCGGACATCGAGATCCAGCTCGGTCCGGAACTGTTCGAGCAGCAGACCGGCCCGGCCGGCTACCCCGGCTCACCCTTCGGCTTCGCGGCCTATTTCACCGTCAACCGCGCCCGCAGCGAGGGACGTCTTGCCCTCGCCTCGCCCGACCATCGCGCCGACCTGGCCGTCGATCCAGCCTATTTCACCGATCCGGACGGCTACGACATGCGCATCATGGTCGGCGGCGTGCGCCGGGCGCGCCGCCTGTTCGCGACGCCCGCCATGGCGGGCTGGGTCGGCGCCGAGCTGGCACCGGGATCCGACTGCGAGACGGACGAGCGCATCGAGGACTTCATCCGCGAGACAGCGACGACGGGCTATCATCCCGCCGGAACATGCCGCATGGGATCCGTCGGCGACCCGACGTCTGTCGTCGACCCGGCGCTGAACATCATCGGCATCTCCGGGCTGCGGGTCGCCGACGCCTCGATCATGCCGACCATGGTCAGCGTCAACATCGCGCCGACCTGCATGATGATCGGCCATCGCGCCGCAAGTCTGATCGCGGCCGATAGCCGATAGCCGGCGGCAGGACTCAGTATTCGTAGAACTTGTTCAGCCGGGCACTGATGACGATCTCGTTGAGGCAGACCGAATCGGGCCGGCTCGCGACGAAGAGAATCAGCTCGGCGAGGTCGTTTGGCTGCAGCATCTCGGCACGCTGCTGCGGCGTCGGCGGAACCGGCCGCTTCTCGAGGATCGGCGTCGACACTTCGGCGGGAAGAATCACCGTCGAGCGGATGCCGTTGCGGTATTCCTCCATGTTGATGCTCTGGCTCATCGCCACCACAGCATGCTTGGCCGCCGTGTAGGCGGGTCCGCTGACCGGGTGGATGAACTTCGCCGCCCAAGAGGCGGTATGGATCAGCAGCCCCTGTCCGGCCCGGCGCATCGGATGCATGGCGGCCGCCGCGCAATAGAACGCCGCCGACAGATTGCCGTTGATCAGCGTATCGATGCCCTCCGTGGTCAACTTCTCCCACGACCGCGCCGCGATGTTGCCGCCGGCATTGTTGACCAGCACGTCGAGGCGGCCGAACCGCCTGTCGACCTCGCCGACGATGCGTCCCGCCGTCGCCGCTTCGGCGAGGTCTCCGGCAATGGCGAGCGCCGTGCCGCCCGCCGCTTCGATCCGCTCGACCGTATCCCGCAGCGCATCGGCCCGCCGCCCGGTGGCAACGACCGTCGCCCCCGCCCCGGCAAGCGCGAACGCCGCCGCCTGACCGATCCCGCTGCTCGCGCCTGTGACCCAGGCGACCCTACCGTTCAATACAGACATACCGTCACTCTCGCTGTTGCCTCGGCACGCTGTTAGCCAATGCCGCCAACGGCAGGCAAGCTCATAACCGCATCGGCACCGCCGCGCCGGCGACTGCCTGTGGAATTGCGCCCAGGCCATGAACACGGCGGCGCGAAGCCTTGACGCAGTTTGGACACCCGCGAC
>JAHBYY010000060.1 GCA_019635715.1 Rhizobiaceae bacterium
CACCGGGTATCAGGGAAGGGCGTCGGTGCCGGATTGGTCGCATGACGGTGTGCGGCTGGGTGATGAGCCCCCAAGTCCGGGCCTTGATCGGGGCCTTCGGCGTGAGTGCTGCCCCCGGTGAGGCAAGACCACCGGACGGGCGGCCGCAAGGCCGCACTAACTTACTAAACGAGCGACCGAACGGCCGCCCGTCCTCCCGACCTCTTAAGCGAGGTCAGTTCTTTGACAATGGCCAGACGCGAAAGCGGGCGTGGCGATGAATAAGTGTGTGCAAGCCATCAGCTCAGGCCGAGAAGCGCGGTGCGACCTGTTCGATGCGCTCGATGAGCGCCTGGAACTGCTCCAGGATGCGCTGGTGCAGGTGCGCGGCGAGGTCTGGATATTCCTCGAGGATGCGCCGGAACATCTTGCGGCTGAGGCGCAGCACTTCGGAATCCGTGGCTGCCGAGGCGCTGGTCAGGCGCTTGGTGTCGGCGATCAGCGCCAGTTCTCCAAGGATTGCACCGGGGCCGGCATTGGTGATGGGAACGCGGTTTTCATCTGCCTCCCGGTAAAGCACGATGCTGCCGCTGACGACGATGTAGGCGCAATCGGCTTCGTCTTCTTCGAGGTAAAGCTTGCGCTCGGCGTGAAGAACGGTGGTCTCTGCGCCAAAGGCAAGCAGGCGCAACTGCTCCTGCGTGAAATCCGCAAACAGTTCTACGGCAGATAGGATGCGAATATCGTCATCCAGCGCCATCAGCTATGTCCCCGTACCGACAGGTCGCTTCCCCTACTAGAGCATTTCCAGCAAAAGTGTGAAGCGGTTTTGCGGCCGGAAGTGCGACTAAAACAAAGAGATAGAGCGGTTTCACCGATTTCGACGAAATCGAAACCGCTCTAGCGCGACACCGCCCCGAATCGCACTTGGTCAATAAACGCCAAATTGCTTAAGGAACAAGCTTGTAGCCGCCGCTTTCCGTCACAAGAATTTCCGCGTTGGAAGGATCGCGTTCAATCTTCTGCCGCAAGCGATAGACATGCGTTTCCAGGGTGTGGGTGGTCACGCCCGAATTGTATCCCCAAACTTCCTCGAGCAGAATATCGCGCGTTACCACCTTCTGTTCGGCGCGGTAGAGATATTTGATGATCGAGGCTTCCTTTTCGGTAAGCCGTACCTTGCCGCCGCGCTGGTCTATCAGAAGCTTCTGGCTCGGCTTGAAGGTGTAGCCGCCGACCGAGAAGGTGGCGTCCTCGCTCTGCTCATGCTGGCGCAACTGCGCCCGGATGCGTGCGAGCAGCACGGCAAACCGGAACGGCTTGGTGACGTAGTCGTTGGCGCCCGCTTCAAGGCCAAGGATGGTGTCCGAATCGGTGTCATGGCCGGTCAGCATGATGATCGGCGCCTTGTAGCCGCCCTTGCGCAGCAGCTTGACCGCCTCGCGCCCGTCCATGTCCGGCAGACCGACATCCATGATGAGCAGATCGACCATGCCGGCCCGCGCCACGGCCATGCCCTTGGCGGCGGTCGCTTCGTCCAGCACCTCGAACTCCTCATGGAGCGCGAGCTGCTCGACCAGCGTGCCGCGAAGATCATCGTCGTCATCCACGATCAGGATGGTACGCAGTGTCATGTCTCTATCCGTGATGCTTGATTGTTTTCGATTGACCGTGCGGGATTTATGCCCAACCTCCCCGCCGCGATGGCCCTTCCGCTGATTTGGTAGCTGATGCGATCTTACTCGAAAAAGCTAGGGCGCAAGCCGTCAAATGGCAGGTCCCGCGGCGAGCTGCGGCATCTGGTCGTCCGGCCGAGGCCCGGCGTGCCGACGCAGGGTCTGCTGCGGGCCGGCCAGGCCGTCCTTCCCTGCGCGCTGGGGCGCGGCGGCATCACCGCCGACAAGCGCGAAGGCGACGGCGGCACGCCGCTCGGCCGCATGCGCCTGCTTGCCGGCTATTTCCGCGGCGACCACGTGGCGCCCGGCCGCAGCGCGCTTTCCCTGGTTCCGATCCGTGCGGATCTCGGCTGGTGCGAGGTGCCGGACGACCGCAACTACAACCGGCCGGTGCGCCTGCCCTATCCGGTCAGTCACGAGACGATGCGGCGCCGGGACCGGCTCTACGACGTCTGCATCGTGCTCGACTGGAACATCACGCCGCGCCGGCGCGGACGCGGCAGCGCGATCTTCTTCCACCTCGCACGGCCGGGGTATACGCCGACTGAAGGATGCGTGGCGATTTCGCGCGCCGACATGCTGCGGCTGCTGCCGTTTCTGTCGCCGCGCTCGGTTCTCACGGTACGCCGCTGAGCCATCCGACGGTTGACAAGGCGGGCATGCCTGAACAGGGTCGGCAGAGTCCGGAAGGGAAGCCGGGGCAAGGGCGGGGAATGGCATGCGCGGCGAGGTACTCCACTACGATCTGGAGCAGGGTTTCGGCTTCATCACCGGCGCCGACGGCGCCCGCTACAGCTTCGCCCGCGAAGATCTGCGGCGCGATTCGCCGATCGGCCGCGGCACGCCGGTCGAGTTCCAGCCGAGCGGCGGACAGGCAAGGTCGGTTTTCGCCATCCGCGCCCAGACGGGCCAGCAGGCCGCCGAACCCTCGGGGCCGGCCGCCGCGCCGCCTGCGCATTTCGGCCGCAACGCGGTGCCTGCCCACAGCGCCGCGCCGGCGCTCGGCCTGTGGAGCTACTTCACCCGCGGCATGACCGCCAATTACGTGAACTTCCGCGACCGCGCCCGCCGCAAGGAATATTGGGGCTTCGTCCTGTTCTGGACAATCGCCGCGATCGTCCTGTGCGTGGCAGGCTTCGCCGTCGACGCCGCGCTCGGCCGGCTTCAGCCCAACAGCGACGGACCGATCGTGGTGATCATCATCCCGGCTCTGTGGATCCTCGCCACCTTCCTGCCCGGCCTTGCTGTGACCATCAGGCGCCAGCACGACATCGGCCTGTCCGGCTGGTTCTATCTGCTGATGCTGCTGCCCTATGTCGGCGGGCTGATCATCTTCGTCTTCACGCTGATCCCCTCGCAGATGCACGAGAACAAATGGGGTGCCGTGCCGGAGGGGATCGCCGTCCCGCCGCCCTACCAGCCGGCGCCGAAGGCGTGACGCTCAGGCCGGCCGGGCCGCGAGCTTCGGCCGCGCCGGACGGCTGATCATCATGACCGCCACGGCTGCCATCAGGCAGGCCAGCCCGGCGATGTAGAGCGCCGGCATGTAGCTCTGCAGGCCGCTGCGGAAAGCACCTGCGCCGAAAGCGGCGGTCGCGGCGCCGAGCTGGTGGCCGGTAAACACCCACCCGAAAACCATACCGGCCTTCTCGGGCCCGAAACGTTCCGCCGCGAGCTTGACGGTAGGCGGCACGGTCGCCACCCAGTCGAGCCCGTAGAAGACGGCGAACAGCGAGAGTTCGTAGAACCCGAACCCGGTGAACGGCAGATAAATCAGCGACAGTCCACGCAGCCCGTAGAACCAGAACAGCAGCCAGCGATTGTCGAAGCGGTCGGACAGCCAGCCGGACAGGATGGTACCGATCAGGTCGAACAGGCCGATCACCGCGAGGATGCCCGCCGCGCCGACCGGCGCCACGCCGAAGTCGCCGCAGAGCGAGATCCAGTGCATCTGGATCAGGCCGTTGGTGCTGAGCCCACAGACGAAGAACGTGCCGAACAGGATCCAGAACACGCCGCTGCCGGAGGCCTCCCGGAGCGCCACCAGCGGCGAGACGAGCATCCTGCCGAACGGCATGGCGCGTGGCGGGGCGGCGTCCTGCATCGTTCCTCCATAGGGAGGAAGACCAAGATCCGCGGGACGGTCGCGCATGAAGATCAGCACCAGCAGGAGCGCGCCTGCAAGGACGGCGACCACGAGGGTGAGCGCCGAACGCCAGCCGACGACCTCCGTCAGTTGCGCCAGCAATGGCAGGAACACAAGCTGGCCGGTGGCGTTGCTGGCCGTCATCAGCCCGACCACCAGGCCGCGCCGCTTCACGAACCAACGGGTGGCGACGGTGGCGCCGAGCACCAGCGCCGTCATCCCGGTTCCGATACCGACCACGACGCCCCACAGCAGCACGAGTTGCCAGAGTTCGCTCATCACCATCGAGCCGATGATGCCGGCGCCGATCATCACCAGCGCCACCGTGACGACGCGCCCTATGCCGAACTGGTTCATGAAGGCGGCGGCAAACGGCCCGAACAGTCCGAACAGCACCAGCCGGATCGCCAGCGCGAACGATATGTCGGCATTGTCCCAGCCGAATTCGCTCTGCAGCGGTTCGATCAGAACGCCGGCCGAACCCATCGCGCCGGCCGTCGCCAGCATGGTGAGGAAGGTGACGCCGGCGACGATCCAGCCGTAGTGGATGTTGCGGGCGGAGAGCCAGGCGGCGAGAAGCGTGGAGATCATATGTCGAACCCCTTCGGGCAATCGTTGAATCGGGTAGGTACCCGCATCGGATCAGGGAAATGCTATAGCGAGGCAGGCAGGGATTTGAGCAGCGCCGTCGCCTCCGCTCCGAGCCTTGCCTCGATGGCCGCCTGCGCCTCGTCCCAGAGCGCCGCGCCGTCCCTGAGCACGACGCCGCCGGCGGCCGCGACCGCGAACGCCGCCTCGCGGCCGTCCTCGCTCGCGGCTGGCTCCACCATGCCCATCTTCTGCAGCACCTTGACGTTGCGGCCGACGGTCGAGCGATCCAGCTCGAGACGGCGGGCAAGGTCGGTCAGCGAGATCGGCGCCGCGCGGTCGATCGCTCGCAGCATGGAGAACTGGGCGATGTTGACGCCGACCGGCGCCATCGCCTCGTCATAGTAGGCGGAAAGCTTGCGCGACGCCTTGCGCAGCAGGATACAGTAGCACTGGGACATTTCGCGGGTATATACCCGTGAATGCGATTTGGCAATTGGACGCTGCCGATTGATGAAAGGGGCAAGCACGCATGCCACGCGCTCGCCCGCCGCCGTCACAGGCTCATGAAGCTGGCGAAACCGCCGAAGATCATCCGCTTGCCGTCGAACGGCATTTCCCAATGGTCGAGGCGAGGATCCTTCATCACCTTGCCGTTGATCTCGTCGCGGGCGGCGCGCGATTCGTAGGTGATCCAGGAAAACACCACGACCTCGTCGTCCCTGGCCTGCACGGCGCGGGGGAACGACGTCAGCTCGCCATACGGCACGTCGTCGCCGATGCACTCGACATAGGAAAGCGCGCCGTATTCCATCCAGACCGGGCCGGCCGCGCCGGCCATCTTCTTGTAGGCCTCGACGTTGGCCTTCGGGACCGCCAGTACGAATCCGTCGACATAGGGCATGGCAACCTCCTGTGCTGATCGCCCCAAGGACGATCCGGCGCAGAAGGTTCCGACACTTGCCTCCGAAAAGACAGCGTTCAGGCGGCCGACCGGAACGCCTCGATGATCGCGTCGCCCATCTCCTGGGTGCCGACCTCGGTCGTCCCGGCGGAGAAAATGTCCCTGGTGCGCAGCCCGCGGTCGAGCACCGCCGAGATCGCGGCTTCCAGCCGGTCGGCCTCCGCCACCATGCCGAAGGAATAGCGCAGGCACATGGCGAAGGAGGCGATCATGGCGATCGGATTGGCAATGCCCTTGCCGGCGATGTCCGGCGCCGAGCCGTGCACCGGCTCGTACAGCGCCTTGCGCTTGCCCGTCTTGGTATCGGGCGCGCCGAGCGAGGCCGACGGCAGCATGCCGATCGAGCCGGTCAGCATCGCGGCGATGTCCGACAGCATGTCGCCGAACAGATTGTCGGTGACGATGACGTCGAACTGCTTGGGCCAGCGCACAAGCTGCATGCCGCCCGCGTCGGCCAGCATGTGCGAGAGCTTCACGTCGGAGTATTTCGCCTTGTGGGTGGCCGTGACCACCTCGTTCCACAGCACGCCCGACTTCATGACGTTGCGCTTTTCCATCGAGCACACCTCGTTGCGGCGGGTGCGCGCCAGCTCGAAGGCGACGCCCGAGATGCGCTCGATCTCGAACGTGTCGTAGACCTGCGTGTCGATGCCGCGCTTCTGGCCGTTGCCGAGGTCGACGATCTCCTTCGGCTCGCCGAAATAGACGCCGCCGGTCAGTTCGCGCACGATCAGGATGTCGAGGCCCTCGACCACCTCGGGCTTCAGCGAGGAGGAAGCCGCAAGCGCCGGATAGCAGATGGCGGGGCGCAGGTTGGCGAACAGCGCCAGATCCTTGCGCAGGCGCAGCAGGCCGGCTTCGGGCCGCACCTCATAAGGCACGGCATCCCACTTCGGCCCGCCGACGGCGCCGAACAGCACGGCGTCGGCGGCAAGCGCCTTGCCCATGTCGTCCTCGGACACGGCCTTGCCGTGCGCGTCATAGGCCGAGCCGCCGACCAGGCCCTTGTCGATCTCGAAGCCGGCGCCGAACTCGGCATTCATCACGCCGATCAGCTTTTCGACTTCCGCCATGGCTTCAGGGCCGATGCCGTCGCCCGGCAGGAGGAGGAGATTGCGCGCCGCCATGGGCCAAACCTTTCGTCTGATCGATCCGGCGCCTTGCTAGACGCAGCGTGACGCAGGCGCAAGCATCAAAACCCCGGCGCCGTGCGCCAGAGCCTCAACGCGCCGACATCGGCATCGGCGAGGTCGTGGCCGGCGGCGATCGTCACGGTTTCGACGCGCGCACCGGTCTCCCCGAGGAAGGTCGCAAGCCGCTCGCCGTCGGGGCGGAACGCGTCTTCGGCGCCGGCGACCACCAGCACATCCGTCTCCCGGAGGTCGGCTTCGGCCTCGTCGAGCACCTGCATCGGGCGCAGCAGGGCCGCGCGCCGAGCCACGCCGGGATGAAGCATCAGGAAGGCGGCGAGGAAATTGGCGCCGTTCGAATGGCCGACGAACGTCGTTCGGTCGAGGTCAAGATCATAAGCGGCGACCGCCCCGTCGACGAAGGCCCGAAAGGCCTCGGCCTCGGCGCGGATGTCGGCCTGGTCGAAGCCGCCGGCGGTCCGGCGGAACCAGCGCGGCACCCCCTCCTCGAAACTCCTGCCGCGCAGAGCGAGCAGCGTCGCATCCGGCGCCGCCCGCGCCGCCAGTGGCAGAAGGCTGGTCTCGTTGCCGCCGGAGCCGTGCAGCAGGACGAGCCACGAACCGTCAGGATGCTCGGGCACCACCAGGCGATGCACGAAGGGCAGGTCGCGATAGACGGTCCGGGGTTCGCCGGGCAGGCCGAATTGCGGCAGCACCGCCGTCAGATCCGCTTCGCTTTCGGCGATGCCGGGCGGGAAGAACAGCTTGGAGCCTAGCGTCTCGACCGGTTCGTCTATCGTCATGCCGGGACCGTCGGTGGCGAGTTCGATCAGCACCCCGCCCGGCTCGCGCACATAGAGCGAATAGAAATAGTTGCGGTCGTGGACGTTCGTCGCCGAGGCGTTGGATGATGCCAATGCCTCATGCACATGCTCTACGGCCTGCCGGTCAGGCGCGCGCAGGGCGACATGATCGACGGTGCCGGTGCCCGGCGCGCTGGTCCAGAAGCCGGCCGCATCGCGCAGGTCGAGCGCGTCGCCCGATGCCGAGACCAGCCGCGACACGGTTCCCGCCTTCCCTGCTGGGCGATAGTCGAAATGGCGCAGCAGGAAGCCGCGCGTCAGCTCGACATCCTCGGCGAAAAGCGTCACGGCGCGAATGCCCCCGATCGCGTCACCGGCCTGGATGCCCACGGCCTGCCACGGCACCGGCGATGCCATTGCGTCCGAGCCGACCAGCTTGACGATGATGCCGTCCGGATCCTTCAGCCGCAGCACCGGCTCGCCGAACTCGTCGGCCGGCCCCTGCGCCGCGATCCCGGCACGGATCGCCCGGGTCAGCCAGAAGCCGATGCTGGCGCGCGGGATGGCGAGCGCCACCTCGCCGATCTGGCCGATGCCGACGCGACCCGGCGACCCGTCCTCCCAGACGAGAAAGGTCACCAGCGTGCCGGGGCTGCCGGCCGCGTCGCCGTAGAACAGATGCAACTGGCGCGCATCCTCGTAGCCGGCGGTCCGCTTGACCAGCCTCAGCCCGAGGAAGCCGGCATAGAAATCGACGTTCTGCTGGACCTTGCGGGTGATCAGCGTGACGTGGTGGATGCCGCCGGTCATCAGGCGCGCGGCCCGCTCAGGCCGTGCGCCGCAGCGCCGTCACCTCGATCTCGATCTTCATCTCCGGCTCGTTGAGCGTGCAGATGACCATCGTCGCGGCCGGGCGGATGTCGCCGAAAGCCTCGCCCAGGATCGGGAAGACGCGCGCCACGAATGCGCGGTCGGTGACGTAGTAGCGGGCCCGCACCACGTCGGCCATGGCGAAACCGCCTTCGGCGAGCGCCTTGGCGATCGTGGCGAGGCAGTTGCGGGCCTGCTGCTCGACGCTGTCCGGCATCGTCATGGTGGCGTAGTCGTAGCCGGTGGTGCCGGCGACGAAGCACCAGTCGCCCTGCACGACGGCGCGGCTGTAGCCGGCGGTCTGCTCGAAGGGCGATCCGGTGGAGATGAGACCACGCGACATCGCGCCGGTCTTCGTCACGCCCAGGGACGGCTGGCGGCCGTGCGCGTCTCGAAGGCGTCGATCGACGCGGCCTTCTCCATGGTCAGGCCGATGTCGTCGAGCCCGTTCAGCAGGCAATGGCGCTTGAAATCGTCGAGGTCGAATTTCACCACGCCGCCGTCCGGGCCGCGGATCTCCTTGGCCTCCAGATCGACCGTCAGCGTCGCGTTGGAGCCGCGCGACGCATCGTCGAGCAGCTTTTCCAGGTCCTCCGGCGACACGGTGACCGGCAGGATGCCGTTCTTGAAGCAGTTGTTGTAGAAGATGTCGGCGAAGGACGTGGAAATCACGCAGCGGATGCCGAAGTCCAGCAGCGCCCAGGGCGCATGCTCGCGGCTCGAGCCGCAGCCGAAATTGTCGCCGGCCACCAGGATCTGCGCGTGGCGGTAGGCCGGCTTGTTGAGCACGAAGTCCGGATTCTCGCTGCCGTCCTCGTTGAGCCGCATCTCGGCGAACAGGCCGGCGGCGAGACCGGTCCGCTTGATCGTCTTCAGATAGTCCTTCGGAATGATCATGTCGGTGTCGACGTTGACGATCGGCAGCGGGGCTGCGACGCCGGTGAGCTTGGTGAACTTGTCCATGGACGGAACGCCATTCCGATTTCGATGATGCCGCGATGTACAGGAAACCGACGGGGATTCAAACCCCCGCCGCCGGTCGGTCAGGGCTGAGCGGGCTGCTCCTCCGGGGGAGGCAGCGGATCGGGCTGGCGCACGATGGTCGCACCGAGGATGGCCCCCGGCAGGCCCTTGGAGTCCACCGACTGCAGCAGCGCGGCGCAGCCGCCCTTGCGCTCGAGTTCCGAGGCCGGAAGTTCGAAGCGCGCCGGCTTGCCGTGCCACATGCCGGCCGTCTGGATGTCGTTGACCGCGTTGGCGTAGATCACCGTCGTGCCGTCGTTCTCGCCGCGATCGATCGCCACCGGCTGCGGCGCGTCGAAATAGACCAGCACCAGATGCGCCTTGCCCCGCGCCGGACCCGGCCCCGCCTCGATGACGATGCTCTCGCCCTCGCGCTTGACCGAGAGTTCCACCGACAGGCCCTTGCCCGAGCGCTCCAGCGAATCGATCGTGCCGAGCACCTTGGAGCGCTTCGATCCGTTGACGTGGCTGCGGCCATTGATCACCGCCTGCGGGGTATAGACCGAGCGCACTCCGAACGCCTTGCCGTAGTCGTGCTGGCGCTGCGTGTTCTCCGGCTTGGCCAGCGTGTCGCGCCAGCCGAGATAGTCCCAGTAATCGACGTGATAGGCCAGCGTCACCAGGTCGCGGCGCGCCGACAGCTCACGGAAGAACGCATCCGCCGGCGGACAGGAATTGCAGCCCTGGCTGGTGAACAGCTCGACGACGCCCCTCGGGCGCACATCCTCGGCGGCCCGAGCCGGCAACGGCCAGACCGCAGCCGCGACCGTCAGCGCGAGCGCCGCCAGCCAGGTCGATCTTTGGAGCATCATAGCGGTCTCGCCACGGCAGCCGGCGGCTCCGGCATTTGCCAAATCTTCACCGAACAATTGTCAGATGGCATCGTCAACGGGAAGTCACGTTGCGGTGAGACAGGAGGGTGGAATGAACTCTGCACTTTTCGCCCCCATAGATCTCTATTGCGAGCGTCACGGCCCCGAATTCTGGGCGGAGCCGGTCAACGCCCTGACCAACCTCGCCTTTGTCGCAGCCGGCATCTGGGGGCTCTACCAGGTCCGCCGGAACCGGACCGGCACGGCCGCGATAGCCATGTGCTGGTGGGTCATCGCCATCGGCATCGGCTCCTGGCTGTTCCACACCTTCGCCAATTACCTGACGATCTGGGCGGACATCGTGCCGATCGCCACCTTCACCCTGGCCGCATCGATGTTCGCCCTGCGCCGCTTCGCCCGGCTGTCCTGGCCGCGCGCGACGGTCTGTTTCGTCGGCTTCTACCTCGTTGCCGGCGCCATCACGCTGACGCTTCCATCGAGCGTCCATGTCGCCACCAACGGCACATCCGGCTATCTGCCGGCCTTCCTGGCGATCAACGCCATCGGCGCGCTGTGCCTGGTGCGCGGCAGCCCGGCCGGACGCTACCTCATCGCCGCCTCGCTCATCTTCGCATTGGCGGCGACGGGGCGGATGCTCGATCTCTGGGCATGCCAGTACGTGCCCATCGGCACGCATTTCCTCTGGCACAGCCTCAACGGCCTGATGCTGGCCGTCGTGCTCACTGCGATCGCCCGCTACGGCAGGCCCGCGGCCTGAAACCGGAACGGCCGCCGATCCGGTTCCGGAACCGGCGACCGTTGATTCATGGCGCCTTTCAGGCTGCGAGGTCGCGCAGCACGTATTGCAGGATGCCGCCGTTCTTGAAGTAGTCGAGTTCGTCGACCGTATCGATGCGGCAGAGGATCGGGACATCCTTCACCGTGCCGTCGGCATAGCTGATCCTGGCCACCATCTTCTGGCGCGGGCGAATCGTCTCCAGCCCATCGATCGTCACGGCCTCGTCGCCCTTCAGGCCGAGCGTATGCCAGCTCGTGCCGTCCTCGAACACGAAGGGAATGACCCCCATGCCGACCAGGTTCGAACGGTGGATGCGCTCGAACGACTGGGCGATGACGGCGCGCACGCCGAGCAGGTTGGTGCCCTTGGCCGCCCAGTCGCGCGACGAACCGTTGCCGTATTCGACGCCGGCGAAGATCACCAGCGGCACGCCCTGATCCTTGTACTCCATGGCCGCGTCGTAGATCGACATCTCCTCCTTGGAGGGATAGTGGATCGTGTAGCCGCCCTCGCGGCCGTTCTCGCCCAGCATGTGGTTGCGGATGCGGATATTGGCGAAGGTGCCGCGCATCATCACCTCGTGATTGCCGCGCCGCGTGCCGTACTGGTTGAAGTCGGCGACGCCGACGCCATTGTCGGTCAGGTATTTGCCGGCGGGCGAGGCCGCCTTGATCGAACCGGCCGGCGAGATGTGGTCGGTGGTGATCTTGTCGCCGAACAGTCCGAGGATGCGCGCGCCCTTGATGTCGGAGACACGGCCGAACTGCTTCTTCATGCCGGCGAAATAGGGCGGGTTCTGCACATAGGTCGAGCCGTCGTCCCAGGCATAGGTCTGGCCCTCCGGCGCCTGCACCGCCTGCCAGAACGCGTCGCCCTTGAACACGTCGGCATATTTGCGGGCGAACACGGCACGCGTCACGTTCTTCTCGATGAACTCCTGGATCTCGGCGGAGGTCGGCCAGATGTCCTTGAGATAGACCGGCTTGCCGTCGCTCGCCTCGCCGAGCGGCTCCGTGGTCAGGTCCCTGGTGACCGTGCCGGCCAGCGCATGCGCCACGACCAGCGGCGGCGAGGCGAGATAGTTGGCCTGCACGTCGGGCGAGACGCGGCCCTCGAAATTGCGGTTGCCCGAAAGCACCGCGGCGGCGATCAGCCCCTTCTCGTTGATCGTCTTGGAGATCGGTGCCGGCAGCGGCCCGGAATTGCCGATGCAGGTGGTGCAGCCGAAGCCGACCAGGTTGAAGCCGATCTGGTCGAGCTCCTTCTGCAGGCCGGAGCTTTCCAGATATTCGGCCACCACCTGGCTGCCGGGGGCGAGCGAGGTCTTGACCCACGGCTTCTGCTTCAGGCCGAGCCGGTTGGCGTTGCGCGCCAGCAGGCCGGCGCCGATCAGCACGCTCGGGTTGGAGGTGTTGGTGCATGAGGTGATGGCGGCGATCACCACGTCGCCATGGCCGATGTCGTAGCCTTCGCCCTCGACCGCATAGCGCGTGTGCAGGTCGGCGGCGCGCTTGTATTCCTTCTCCATCGCCGTCTCAAAGCCCGCGGCGATGTCTTCGAGCGCGACGCGGCCCTCCGGGCGCTTCGGTCCGGCCATCGACGGCACGACGGTGGCGAGGTCGAGTTCCAAGAGATCGGTGAACACCGGATCGACGGAGTCGGCATCGCGCCACATGCCCTGTGCCCGCGAATAGGCCTCGACCAGTGCGATGCGCGCTTCCGAGCGGCCGGACATGTCGAGATAGCGGATGGTCTCCGCATCGACCGGGAAGAAGCCGCAGGTCGCGCCATATTCCGGCGCCATGTTGCCGATGGTGGCGCGGTCGGCCAGCGTCATGTTGGAGAGGCCGGGGCCGAAGAACTCGACGAATTTGCCGACGACGCCCTTCTTGCGCAGCATCTGGGTGACGGTCAGCACCAGGTCGGTCGCGGTGACGCCTTCCTTGACCTTGCCGGTCAGGCGGAAGCCGATGACTTCCGGCAGCAGCATCGACACCGGCTGGCCGAGCATCGCGGCTTCCGCCTCGATGCCGCCGACGCCCCAGCCGAGCACGCCGAGGCCGTTGATCATGGTCGTGTGCGAATCGGTGCCGACGCAGGTGTCGGGATAGGCGACCGTCTCGCCGTCGTCCGAATTGGTCCACACCACCTGGCCGAGATATTCGAGGTTGACCTGGTGGCAGATGCCGGTGCCGGGCGGCACGACGCGGAAATTGCGGAACGCCTGCTGACCCCATTTCAGGAACTTGTAGCGCTCCTGGTTGCGCTCATATTCCAGTTCGACGTTGCGGGCGAAGGCGAGCGGCGAGCCGAACTCGTCGACGATCACCGAATGGTCGATGACGAGGTCGACCGGCACCAGCGGGTTGATTTTCTGCGGGTCGCCGCCGAGGGCGGCGATGCCGTCGCGCATCGCCGCGAGGTCGACGACCGCCGGAACGCCGGTAAAGTCCTGCATGAGGACCCGCGCCGGCCGGTAGGCGATCTCGACCCCGGCCGTACCCCTGTCGGTCAGCCACCCGGCAACCGCCTCGATGCTCTCCTTGGTAACGGAGCGTCCGTCCTCGTTGCGCAGGAGGTTCTCCAGCAGCACCTTCATCGAATAGGGCAGTTGCGCGATGCCGGTCAGGCCGTTCTTTTCCGCCTCGACGAGATTGTAATAGACATAATCCGCGCCCCCGACGCTGAGGGTCCTGCGGCAATTGAAGCTGTCGAGTGATTTTGGCACGGGTTGATCCCTGGCTATCAGTTCTGCCGAACGGGAACAGACGCCTCAGGCATGAATCACGCGCAAAGGTGCGGGTACGGCCATTTCCGCTGTCCGCTCCCGGGCGCCCAGACCGTCGTTTCGGACGGCCCTGGTGCCGGTTCGGCGCAAAATTTTGTGGTCATGCCGACCGCTGGCATGATGGTTCTGCCTATAGAGAATTTCCCGGGATAGTTCTAGAGCGTGTACGGGCAATTTTGCTGCACTGCGAAGCATTTGGCATGCGACTTTCGGAGGTTGAGACGCGATGCGGCTGATCGCCGAAGCCCTTTCCGGCGAGCGGCACGCCGAGACGCTTTTCGAGGGCGTATCCCTCGTGCTCGACGCGGGTGGCGCGCTTGTCGTCACCGGCCCCAACGGCGCCGGCAAGACCACGCTGCTGCGCATTCTGGCGGGCCTGCTTCCCGCGGCCGGCGGACGTGTGTCGTTCGAGGAGGGTGGCGAAGATTTTCCGACCGTCGCGGCGGCCTCGCACTGGCTCGGCACGGGCAATGCCATGAAATCGGCGCTGTCGCTCGCCGAAAACCTCGATTTCTGGCGCGCCTTCCTCGGCAATCCGCTGCGCGGCGTCGAGGAGGCACTGGACGCCGTTGGCCTGGGCGGGCTCGGGCACCTGCCCTTCGCCATCCTCTCCACCGGCCAGAAGCGCCGCGCCGCGATCGCCCGGCTGCTCGTCTCCTACCGACCCCTCTGGCTTCTCGACGAGCCGACCTCCGGTTTGGACACGGCTTCGGAGACCCGCCTCGCCGAGCTCATGGCCGCGCATCGGGCGTCGGGCGGCATGATCGTCGCCGCGACCCATCTTCCGCTCGGGCTGGACGGCGCGCAGGAATTGCGGATGTGGGCATGAGCGTGAGCGCTGTCCGCTCTCTCCACCGCCTTCGGCGGTTCCCCTCCCCCGCAAACGGGGGAAGATCAGCGCTACGGCCGGCCGCGGCTTTCAATCCTCCCCTGCTGAGCGGGGGAGGGGGACCACGAAGTGGTGGAGGGGGCAAGCGACCAGCCTGGCCATACCGCCGGCCTGACGGTGAACTCCCATGCTAGCCCTCTACCTGCGCGACCTGCGGCTCGGCATCCGCGCCGGCGGCGGGGCGCTGACCGGCATCGTCTTCTTCCTCACCCTGGTCGCCATCGTGCCGTTCGCCGTCGGCCCGGATTTGAACCTGCTGGCGCGCATCGGCCCGGCGATCCTGTGGATCGGCGCCCTGCTGGCCTCGCTGCTCGGCCTCGACCGGCTCTTCCAGGCCGACCGCGAGGACGGCTCGCTCGATATCCTCCTGATGTCGAGCGACCGGCACCTGCTCGCGCTGACGGTCCTGGTCAAGTGCCTCGCGCACTGGACGGCCAGCGTCCTGCCGCTGGTGGCCGCCTCGCCGCTGCTCGGCCTGTTCATGAATGTCGAGCCGGCCGGTCTCGGCGCCGCCGCCCTGACGCTGCTGGCCGGCACCCCGGCGATCACCTTCATCGGCGCGGCCGGCGCCGCCGTCGCGGTGGCACTGCCGCGCGGCGGGCTGATGATCTCGATCCTGGTCCTGCCGCTCTGCATTCCCGTGCTGATCTTCGGCGTCTCGGCGACCTATGGCGCCGTCGCCGATCCAGATCCTTTCTTGCAGCCCTTCCTCGTCCTGTGCGCGCTCACCTTGTTCATGGCGGTTGTCGGGCCCGTCGCCGCCGCGCTGGCCCTGCGCAACGCCGAGTGACGGCCGCAAAACCGCCGCACCCTGCGCCGATTGCGGTCGAGGCCTTCAACGACTAGGTGTTTGGGGCCGGGCGACAGCCGCCCGATCCGAAGGAAGATGATGTCGGCGCACGCGCTCTATGTCACCGCGGCCTATGCCGCTTCGGCGATCGCACTGGCCGGGCTGATCGGCTGGATCCTGCTCGACCGCCGCGCCCGCCGCCGCGAACTCGCCGATCTGGAGGCCGCGGGCGTCAGGCGCCGCTCCGACCGGGGAGGTGCCCGGCAGTGAGCGTGGAGAACACCCCGCCGCGCCGCTCCCGGCTGGCCGTCACCCTCATCCCCCTCGTCGTCTTCCTTGGGCTCGCCGGTGTCTTCCTGATGCAGCTCGTGTCCGGCAGGAATGCGGCGACCATTCCATCGGCGCTGATCGGCGCGCAGGCCCCGCTGACCGCCTTGCCGGCCGTCGAGGGCCTCGGCGTCCCGGGCTTCGATCCGGCCGGCTTCAAGGGCAAGGTGACGCTGGTCAACGTCTGGGCGTCGTGGTGCGCGCCCTGTCGCGACGAGCACCCGGTGCTGATGGCTCTCGCCCAGGACAAGCGTTTCGCGATGGTCGGACTGAACTACAAGGACAAGCCGGAGAATGCCGTCCGCTTCCTCGGGGGCCTCGGAAACCCTTTCGCCTCGGTCGGCAGCGACCCGAACGGTCGCGCCGCGATCGACTGGGGCGTCTATGGAGTTCCGGAAAGCTTCGTGATCGGACGCGACGGACGCATCCTCTACAAGCATGTCGGGCCGCTCACGCCGGATTCCGCCGAAGCCGTCCTGATGCCGGAGATCGAGAAGGCGCTCGCCGCTGCCGAGTAGCGGCCGACACCTGACGCGTTTCCCGAAAGCCCGCGCCAAAAGCAAAAGGGCGGCAGCTTCCGCTGCCGCCCGATGCGGACGCGATCCGTCCGGCCTGGGGAGCGCCGGGCAAGGCCGTCGGCCTCACCCGGACCGGCCCTCAGCGGCCGTAGACTTCGCGGTAGGCGTTGTGCAGCATGTCCGTGCGGTTGCCGTTGATGTCCGCCAGGTCGCGGGACGTCATGCCCATGATTTCGTTCACGAGCTGGTTGTAGCGGCGGCGCTTGGCGACGCGGTCACGGGTGCCGTTGATCAGGGTCGAAAACATTGCGAGGTTCCCTTTGCTTGGCCGTCTTGCGGCGGCCGGGTTGTTCCTCCCTCACGATGCATAGATTGGCACGATCGGCGTGCGTTGCAACATGGAATGCTGCAACGCAGCAGTGCATGAAGCGCATAACGGCTTAACAAAGGCTTGCAGGCCGCGCACTCCAGCTCAGCTCACCACATGGTGGCCTTGTAGGACTCCGCCAGCCGGCGGTCGGACTGTTCGACCGAATCGGCGAGCGCGAGCTGATCCTTGAGGATGCGCCCGAGGGTCGGCATCTCGTCGCGCGGACGCCAGCTATCGGGCTTCCACAGATCTGAGCGCATGAACGCCTTGGCGCAATGCATGTAGATGGCGGTCGCCTTGACGACGACCACGCTCTGCGGTGCCCGGCCTTCGACCGAAAGCTGCTCGCGCAGCCCGTCGTCGACAGTGACGCGCGCCTGGCCGTTGACGCGTAGCGTCTCGTCCATGCCCGGGATGAGGAACAGCAGGCCGACCGACGGATTGGCGACGATGTTCTCCAGCGTATCGAGGCGATTGTTGCCGGGCCGGTCCGGAATGGCCAGCGTGACGTCGTCCAGCAGCGCCACGAAGCCGGGCTTGTCGCCGCGCGGCGTCACGTCGGAATTGCCCTTGCCGTCCGACGAACCGACCAGCACGAACGGGCTGCGGGCGATGAAATTGCGCGCATGCGGGTCGAACACCCGCATCTCCTTGCGCACCGCGAGGTCATGCACGGCCTTGTAGTGGGTGCGCAACTCTTCCCGCGTCGAGATGTAGTCCATGGGCCTCCTCCTATTTCGGTATCGTTTCGTCGACCGTATGCCGCATGATCAGCGGCATCTGCAGCAGCGTGAACACCAGCGTGATCGGCATGATGCCCCAGACCTTGAACGCCACCCAGGTATCCGTCGAGAAATGCCGCCAGACGACCTCGTTGACGACGGCCAGGAACAGGAAGAACAGGCCCCAGCGCAGCGTCAGCTTGCGCCAGCCCTCGGCGTCGAGCCTGAAGGCGGCCTCGAACACGTAGCCTAGCAGCGACTTGCCGAACGCCAGGCCGCCGAGCAGCGTGAAGCCGAACAGCGCGTTGACAATGGTCGGCTTCATCTTGATGAACAGATCGTCGTTGAGCCAGAGCGTCAATCCGCCGAAGACGAAGACCACGACGGCCGACACCAGCGGCATGATCGGGATGGTGCGGGTCAGCAGCCACGATGCCGCGAGCGCCACGCCCGTCGCCACCATGAACAGCGCCGTCGCCACGAAGATCGGCTGGCCGACGTGGCCGAGCGCCGGAAAGCGCTCGATCAGCCAGGCGCCGCGCAAATTGGCGAAGAAGAACACCATCAGCGGCCCGAGCTCCAGCGCCAGCTTCAGCGCCGGGTTGACCTCGGGCTTGTGCGGATCTGCCGGATCGCGTTCGAGGATGGGCTTGCTCATGGCTTGCTCTGTCTAGTTCAACTGTGGGGGTCAGTGCAGCGGGACGGCACCTGCCTCGCGACACCCCCCTCTGGCCTGCCGGCCATCTCCCCCTCAAGGGGGGAGATCAGCAGCGTCGGTTTTTCCGCCCGGTCTGCAAACTCGCCGTTTGGCGAAATCCAGGCGGCAGGCCAGAGGGGGGTGTCGCAAGGCGCCGACAAGAAAGACATGCAACTACCCCACCCCCGCGATCGCCTTGGCGAAATCGCCGGCCGAGAACGGCTCCAGATCATCGACCTGCTCGCCGACGCCGATGAAGTAGACCGGCAGCCTGTGCTTGGCGGCGATGGCGACGAGGATGCCGCCGCGCGCCGTGCCGTCGAGCTTGGTCATCACCAGGCCGTTGACGCCCGCCACATTGCGGAAGATCTCGACCTGATTCAGCGCGTTCTGGCCGGTCGTCGCGTCGACCGTCTGCAGCACGGTGTGCGGCGCCTCCGGATCGTGCTTGCCCAGCACCCGGACGATCTTCTCCAGTTCGGCCATCAGCTCCGCCTTGTTCTGCAGGCGGCCCGCCGTGTCGATGATCAGCACGTCGGATCCCGCCGCCTTGGCCTTCTCGAAGGCGTCCCAGGCGAGCCCGGCGGCATCCGCGCCGAGCTTCGAGGAGACGACCGGCGACTTCGTGCGCTCGCCCCAGATCTTAAGCTGCTCGATCGCCGCCGCGCGGAACGTGTCGCCCGCCGCCAGCATCACCGAAAGGCCGCCCGCGGTCAGCTTGGCGGCGAGCTTGCCGATGGTGGTGGTCTTGCCCGTGCCGTTGACGCCGACCACGAGGATGACGTGCGGCTTGTGGCTGAGATCGAGTTCCAGCGGCAGGGCGACCGGCGTCAGTACCTTCTCGACCTCCTGCGCCATGATGGCGCGAACCTCGGCGTCGGAGACATCCTTGCCGTAGCGCGAGGAAGCGAGCGTGTCGGTGACGCGCAGCGCCGTCTCGACCCCCAGATCGGCGCGGATCAGCACGTCTTCCAGCTCCTCCAGCGTCTCCTCGTCGAGCTTGCGCTTGGTGAAGATACCGGAGATCGAGCCGGTCAGTTCGCGCGACGACCTCGAAAGCCCGTCACGCAGGCGCTGGAACCAGCTCTTGCGCGGCTCGGGGGGCGACGGGACCGGCGCAGTCTCGCGCTTGGCCTCGACCGCTCTGGAGACGGTGACCTTGCCTTGAGCAGGAGAGCCTGCAGGCAAGGCCGCTGTGGCAGCCGGCGGCAGGAGCCCCTCACCCTTACCCTCTGCCCGCAAGGGCGGGGAGAGGGAGGCATCAGCGGCACCGCCAGTCCCCTTCTCCCCGTCCTTCACGGGGAGAAGGTCCGGCAGGGGATGAGGGGCGTTTCGCGAATTTGGCGGAATCGGCGGCGCCGGAGAGTCCTGATGCTCTTCCTGAGCAGCCGGTTCCGGCGCGACCTCAGGCGCCATCGTGGCGTCGGGCCTCGGCTCGAACGACGACGCCGCAGAGCCGGGCTGAAGTTCGACGAAATGTCCGAGCGCCTGCGCCGACGCAGCTTCGTCTACAAACTCAACGAGAGACGGAACGGCGTGTACTTCGTCGACGACACCCTCCGCTCTGTGTTCGGGCACCTCCCACTCGAGCGGGGATGAGGGCGTCACGGCCTCAGCCTCTGACCCAGCCTCGAATGCCGGTTTGATCGATTCGACCAGCGGAGCGGGTTCCGGCTCGACCGGCGGAGCAGGCACTTCGGGTTCGGTTTGCGCTGCGGCCGGAGGCATGGCCTCTACGGGGTCGGACGCTGCCGGCTTCGGCTCGGCCTCGGCGACAAAACGCTTCAGCGCATCGAGATTGAGCGGCGCGAGCGGTGCGTCCTCCGGCGGCGGCGCCTCCTCGGCCGGCTTGCGGCCGAAGGAAAAGACCTTCTTGATGAAACCCAGCGCCATTCTTGATCCTCAGGCGGCCTGGGAGGCAGGCGTTGCGGTGACAAGACGCTGGCCGTCATGGCCGGCGATCGCCGTCTCGACGATCTCGCCGGGCCGGCCGCGATCGATGGCGACCAGCGCGAAGCCTTCGGTGCGGCCGAGGCCGTCGCGTTCCACCAGGACGCGCTGCGTCGTGCCGACGAGAGCCGCCAGATGGCGGGCATGCGCGGCGTCCCCCGCCGCGCGCAACCGCGCGGCGCGCCCCCGGATCGTGGCGCCGCCGACCTGCGGCATCCGCGCCGCCGGCGTGCCCTTGCGCGGGCTGTAGGGAAAGACGTGCAGATGCGTCAGCCCGCATTCCTCGACGATCTTCAGCGAGTTTTCGAACATCGCCTCGGTCTCGGTCGGGAACCCGGCGATCAGGTCGGCGCCGAACACGATGTCGGGCCGCAGGGCGCGGACCTCGGCGCAGAAGCGGATCGAATCGCCGCGCAGATGCCGACGTTTCATGCGCTTGAGGATCATGTCGTCGCCGGACTGCAGCGACAGGTGCAGATGCGGCATCAGCCGCAAGTCGCCGCCGATCGTCTCGAGCAGTTCCGGATCGGCCTCGATCGAATCGATCGACGACAGGCGCAGCCGCTTCAGATCCGGCACCTGGCGCAGGATGGTGCTCACCAGCCGGCCGAGCCGCGGCGCGCCCGGAAGGTCGGCGCCGTAGCTGGTCAGGTCGACGCCCGACAGCACGACCTCGGCATAGCCGTTGCCGACCAGCCTGCGGATCTGCTCGATCACCGAGCCCATCGGCACGGAGCGCGAATTGCCGCGGCCGTAGGGGATGATGCAGAAGGTGCAGCGATGGTCGCAGCCGTTCTGCACCTGCACGAAGGCGCGCGCCCGCCCCTCGATCGCATCGACCAGATGGCCGGCCGTTTCGCGCACCGAGAAGATGTCGTTGACGCGCGCCTTCTCGAAGTCGTTGACGCCGAAATCCGGCAGTGCACGGTAATTGTGCGCCTTCAGCTTCTCCTCGTTGCCGAGCACGAGATCGACCTCGTCCATGGCGGCGAAGCTGTCGGTATCGGTCTGCGCCGCGCAGCCGGTGACGATGATGCGCGCCTGCGGCTGGGCGCGCCGCGCCTTGCGGATCGCCTGCCGCGCTTGCCGGACCGCCTCGCCGGTCACCGCGCAGGTGTTGATGATGACCGCGCCGCCGGCGAGCGCGCCGAGCCCGGCAGCTTCGGCCTCGCGCCGCATGACTTCCGATTCGTAGGTGTTGAGCCGGCAGCCGAAGGTGACGATGTCAACCGCCATCGGCACAGACCAGAATAGCGGTGAACGCCCCCTCCACCACGCTTCGCGTGGTCCCCCTCCCCCGTAAACGGGGGAGGATCGGGGTCGCGCAAGCGTGGCCGCTGCGGATCCTCACCCGCGAAGCGGGGGAGGGGGACCACGCGAAGCGTGGTGGAGGGGGCGTCATGCTGTCCAATTTCACGCCGCGCTTTCCGTCTCGCGCGACCAGCCGCCGCTGGCCGGATCGAAGCGGCCGGAGAACTCCCATTCCGCCGGCCCGGTCAGGACGACATGGTCGTCCTTGCGCCAGTCGACCGAAAGCTTCCCACCCGGTGCATGGATCGTCACCGTCCGTCCGGTCCGTCCGGTCCGTGCCGCCGCGACGGCCGACGCGCAGGCGGCCGAGCCGCAGGCCCGGGTGAGGCCGGCGCCGCGCTCCCAGGTCCGGATCGTCAGCTCGTCGCGACCGGTCGCTTGCGCGATGGTGATGTTCGCCCGCTCGGGGAACACCGGGTGGTTTTCCAGCATCGGCCCGAACCGGTCGAGCGCGTAGCTCCACACGTCGGCGTCGACCCAGAAGATGGCATGCGGGTTGCCCATCGACACGACCGACGGCGAGTGCAGGACCGGCGCGTCGATCGGGCCGATCTGCAACTCGATGGCGCGCGTATCGCGGAATTCCTCGGCGAGCGGGATATCCTTCCAGCCGAAGCGCGGCCGGCCGAGGTCGACGGAGATCAGGCCGTCCGCATGTTCCTCGGCATTGAGGATGCCGGCCACCGTCTCGAAGGTGAAGACCTTCTGGCCCGTTTCGGCGGCCAGCGCCTGCACGACGCAGCGCATGCCGTTGCCGCAGGCCTGGGCCTTCGAGCCGTCGGAATTCAGGATGTCGACGAACCAGCCTGTGCCGGGCGTGCGGGCATCGTGGATCGCCATGATCTGGTCGAACCGCGTTGCCGGATCGGCGTTCAGCGCGATCGCCGCGGCGGCGCTCACGCGATCGGCACGGCCGCGCATGTCGGCGACGATGATCTCGTTACCGAGCCCGTTCATCTTGGCGAAGGGGGCTTCGCGCGCCATCGCTCCGGTGTCCTCGCTGTCGCTGGGCGCTATATGGCGGAAATGCGCGGCGATTACCAGTGCGGCGGGCCGCGTCAGCCGCTGCTTGCCGCCTGCCAGGCCTTCAGCGCCTCGTCGAACACCTTCGTGCCGGGGATGCCCTTTTCCATGGTGAACAGCGCCCGGCGTCCGGATTTGTACTGCACCGGCACGTCGATCCAGGACTGCCGGCCGAGCAGCGAGGTGTTCGCCGCGATATCCGGCTTAGCGTCGTTGAGCGCGATCAGGAAGAACCCGTCGGCGATCTTGGCCGGAATGCCGAGCAGCGGGCTGCCGGCCTCCTGTTCGGACCCCTTGAGCGAGACACGCAGCACATTGTCGATGCCGCCGCCCTCAAAACCCTGCGGGGTGAGGAAGATCATCTCGATGATGTGGCTGGCTGGCAGCGAACGGTCGGCATTGCGCCGGATCGTCATGCGCAGTTGCACGTCCTTGCCGGGGATCGTCGCCTCGGCGCGGATCGCCGGCTCGGGCGGCAGATCGCCGCCGGGCGATTCCTGCACGATCGACCAGACGATGTTGCCGGGCTCCGCCGAAGCCTCGGCGACGTTCGTCCGTTCCTCATAGAAGATCGCCCGCTGGCCGACCGGCAGCGCCTGCGCGGTGCCGGCGGTAGGAGCCGGCGATGCCGGGGCGGCTTCGCCGGCGGCGGCATCTGCCAGCGGCGCGGTATCGGCCGCTGGCGCGGCGTCGGGGGCCGTCGCCGTATCGGCCGGCGGCACGGCATCGGCCGGAGCCTCGGCCGACGGGTCGGCCGCCGCGGCAGGCGCATCGGCAGGCGCGGCCGCCGCCTGATCGGCAGGCGCCGGCGCGGCAGGCGCGGGCTGACCGGATGTGTCGGCGGCAGGCGGCACCAGCGAAGGCGCATCCATCGAGGCCACCGGCGGCTCGGTCACCGCCGCCAGCGAGGTCCCCTCGCCGATCGACGGTGCGCCGCCCGCCGGACCGGCATCGACCTCCGTCCCGTCGGCGTTCAGCCTTTGCGTGTATTTCTGCAGGCCGGGCGCGGTCGCCGGCTCTTCGGCGGCCGGGCCAGCCGGCTGTTCGGGCGTCGCCGCCTCGGCCGTCGGCTGGTCCGACTCTCCTTCCGGCTGCTCGGCAGGCGCGCTGGCGACATCCGATGCGGGCGCCTCCGGCGCGGCGGACGGTTCCTCGGCCGGCGGGGTGGCAGCGCCGATGCCGAGCGAGGCCAAGAGATCGCCGGCGCGGGTCTCCAGCGTGTCGCGGTTGATCCATGCGCCATAGGCGCCGCCGGCCAGCGCCGCCACGATGACGGCGGCAAGCACCAGTCGACCTGCACCCCCGCGGCGCGGGCGTTCGTCGCGCCCGGCCTGACGGTAGTCCGTGTCCGCCATGTCCTCGTCCGGAACGTCGGTGAACAGCTCGTCCATCGAAGCGGCGGACGGGTTCGGCCGCGGTGCGTCCTGCGGCACGGCCGGAGCCTTGGCGGCGGGCATCGCAGCACCGCTGGTCGCGGCGGTAACGGCGGCGGGCGCCGAAACCGCCGGGCGGGCAGGCTGGGGCGCGGCGGCGGACGGAGAGACCGGCGGGGCCGGGCGAGGCGCCGGCACCACGGGCTTGGCCGCCGGGATGCTTGCCGGAGCCGGAGCCGGCCGCGCCTGGACCGGCGCGGCGGGCGGCGGAGCGGACGACGCCGGGCGGGCGCGCTGGCTGTCGCGCAGCATGGCGGTCGGGTCGGGATTCTTCAGGGAAGCGAAGACGTCCTCGAGTTCGGCGAGCGGGTCAGACGGCTTCGGCTTTGCCGGCGCGAACTCCTTCTCGATCTGCGCGATGGCGTCCTCGAGCGCCCGCTTCTGGCGGTCGATCACGCCGGCCGGCGGCGGCGGGTTCATCGCCGCGAGCTTGCTCGCGATCGTCAGGCGGGCCTTCTCGTAGACCTTCTCGCGCATCTGCGGGCTGGCGTCGCTCAGCCCGTCCAGCGTCTTCTTCAGAACCGCTACGAAATCTGCCATCTAACTGTCGACCTGTGGTCTGGATCGCCCGATATCGGCCGGTAAATGCGCCAGAAATCCGGGAATCGCCAAAGTTAATCTTGAAACGGGTCGGTCACAAGTATGGTGTCCTCCCGTTCCGGGCTGGTTGAGAGCAGCGCCACCGGCGCGCCGATGAGTTCCTCGACATGGCGCACATACTTCACCGCTTGCGCCGGCAGTTGCGCCCAGCTTCGGGCACCCTTGGTGGTGCCTTTCCAGCCCTCGAGCGTCTCGTAGATCGGCTCGACCCGCGCCTGCGCGCCCTGGCTGGCGGGAAGGTAGTCGATGATCTCGCCGTCGAGGCGGTAGCCTGTGCAGACCTTGATCTCGTCGAGCCCGTCGAGCACGTCGAGCTTGGTGAGCGCGATGCCGTCGATGCCGTTCACCGCCACCGCCTGCCGCACCAGCACCGCGTCGAACCAGCCGCAGCGCCGCTTGCGGCCGGTGACGGTGCCGAATTCATGGCCGCGCGTGCCGAGGAATTCGCCGACCTCGTTGTCCTGCTCGGTCGGGAACGGCCCCTCGCCGACGCGCGTCGTATAGGCCTTGGTGATGCCGAGCACGTAGCCGATCGCCTTCGGTCCGATGCCGGAGCCCGGCGCCGCCTGTCCCGCCACCGTGTTCGACGAGGTGACGAACGGGTAGGTGCCGTGGTCGATGTCGAGCAGCGTGCCCTGGGCGCCCTCGAACAGGATGCGCGCCCCGCCGCGGCGCTTGTCGTCGAGGATCTTCCAGACCCGGTCCATATAGGGCAGAATCTCGCCGGCGACCGAGGTCAGCTCGTCCATGATCGTCTCATGGGCGACTTCCGGGTGGCCGAGGCCGCGCCGAACCGCATTGTGATGCGTCAGCAGCCTGTCGACCTTGATCGGTAGCGTCTCCAAATCCGCCAGATCCATTACCCGCACGGCGCGGCGTCCGACCTTGTCCTCGTAGGCCGGTCCGATACCCCTGCGCGTCGTGCCAATCTTCGTGCCCGAGTTGGAAGCCGCGTCTTCGCGAAAACCGTCGAGCTCCCTGTGCACGGACAGGATAAGCGCCGTGTTTTCGGCAATTTTCAGGCAATCCGGCGTGATGGCGACGCCTGCGGCGCGCAGCTTGCCCACCTCGGCGACGAAGGCATGCGGGTCGAACACCACGCCGTTGCCGATGATCGACAGCTTGCCCTCGCGCACGATCCCGGAGGGCAGCAGCGACAGCTTGTAGACCTTGCCGTCGACCACCAGCGTATGGCCGGCATTGTGACCGCCCTGGAAGCGCACCACGACGTCGGCCCGCTCCGACAGCCAGTCGACGATCTTGCCCTTGCCCTCATCGCCCCACTGGGAGCCGATCACCACGACGTTGGCCATGTCACCTTCCTTGCGGCGTCACCCTGCGGCGCGCCAAAGCCTGTCCCTGCGGATGCGCTCTATACCCGTTCGCACCCGCCAGGGCGACCTCGGATCGCTGCGCGACGCCGCGCAGGCCCAACGCTTTCCACGGCTACGGCTGTTTACGCACCCCGGCGCTGCGCCTAACCCGGAACGACCCGCTTTGTCGAGGATCAGCATATCCGCATGTACCGCAACGCCTATGTCCTGCTGCTGCTGACCACGCTGTTCTGGGGCGGCAACGCGGTTGCCGGCAAGCTGGCGGTCGGCCACGTCTCGCCGATGCTGCTGACCTGCGCGCGCTGGACGGGCGCCTGCCTGCTGCTCTGGCTGATCGGCCGGCGCCGGCTCGCCGACGACATGGCGACGGTGCGTGCCGCGTTTCCGATGCTGGCCGGCCTCGGCTTCATCGGCTTCACCATCTTCAACGTGGCGCTCTACGCCGCCCTCGTGCACACCACCGCGATCAATGTCAGCATCGAGCAGGGCGGCATCCCGATGCTGATCTTCCTGCTGAATTTCCTGTGGTTCCGCATCACGGTGACGACCCTGCAGATCGCCGGGCTGATCATGTCGATCGTCGGCGTCGCGTTGACCGCCAGCCACGGCAATCTGGCACGCCTGCTGGAACTCGACGTCAACCTCGGTGACGCGATCATGCTGGCCGCGCTTGTCGCCTACAGCATCTATACGGTGATGCTGCGCCGCAAGCCGGCGCTTCATTGGCAAAGCCTGATGATCGTGCTGACCGCCGTGGGCGCGCTGACCTCGCTGCCCTTCGCCCTCGGCGAGATGCTGCTCGGCGCGGTGATCTGGCCGGATGCGCGCGGCTGGGTGATCCTCGCCTATGTGGTCGTCTTCCCGTCGGTGCTGGCGCAGATCTTTTACATCCGCGGCGTCGAATTGATCGGCGCCAACCGCGCCGGCCTGTTCATCAACCTCGTGCCGATCTTCGGCACGCTGCTGTCGCTGGCGATCCTTGGCGAGGCGTTCCACGCCTACCACGCCGCCGCGCTGGCGCTGGTGCTCGGCGGCATCGCCCTGTCCGAACTGAGCAGCCGCCGGCGTACCATCTGAAAGGCGGGGACGCGGCGACCGCCGCGTCCCCGCATGGACTTAACCCGCCACGTCGAATTTCAGCGGCTTGGCCGAGCTGATCTTCGGATTGGCGCGCAGTTCGGCCAGAACGTCCTGCGGGAACGGCGCGTCGAGATAGAGCAGCGCGATCGCATCGCCGCCCGGCCGGTCGCGGCCGAGCTGGAAGTTGGCGATGTTGACGTTGTTCTTGCCGCAGATCGTTCCGAGCAGGCCGACGATGCCCGGCGCATCGGGGTTGGTCGTATAAAGCATGTGCTGCCCGACCTCGGCATCGAGGTT
>JAHBYY010000061.1 GCA_019635715.1 Rhizobiaceae bacterium
CGGCTCCGAGGGCAAGTCGATCGACCTCAACGCTCCCGCCCCGGTCGTCGTCATGATGGTCGGCCTGCAGGGTTCGGGCAAGACGACGACCACCGCCAAGATCGCCAAGCGGCTTTCCGAACGTCAGGGCAAGAAGGTCCTGATGGCCTCGCTCGATACGCGCCGCCCGGCCGCGCAGGAGCAGTTGCGCCAGCTCGGCGAGCAGACGAAGGTTGCGACGCTGCCGATCATCGCCGGCCAGTCGCCGGTCGACATTGCCCGGCGCTCGGTGCAGGCGGCAAAACTCGGCGGCCATGACGTCGTGATCCTCGACACCGCCGGCCGCACCCATATCGACGAACCGCTGATGGCCGAAATGGCCGAGATCCGCACCGTCTCGGCGCCGCACGAGATCCTGCTGGTAGCTGACTCGCTGACCGGCCAGGACGCCGTCAATCTCGCCCGCTCCTTCGACGAACGGGTCGGCATCACCGGCCTCGTGCTGACCCGAATGGACGGCGACGGCCGCGGCGGCGCGGCGCTGTCGATGCGCGCCGTCACCGGCAAGCCGATCAAGCTGATCGGCGTCGGCGAGAAGATGGACGCGCTGGAGGAGTTCCATCCCAAGCGCATCGCCGACCGCATCCTCGGCATGGGCGACATCGTCAGCCTCGTCGAGAAGGCTGCCGAGACGATCGACGCGGAGAAGGCCGCGGCGATCGCCAAAAAGATGCAGTCCGGCAAGTTCGACCTGAACGACCTCGCCGATCAGCTTTCCCAGATGAAGAAGATGGGCGGCATGGGCGGCATCATGGGCATGATGCCGGGCATGGGCAAGATGAAGGACCAGATGGCCGCGGCCGGCCTGGACGACAGGATGTTCGGCCGCCAGCTCGCCATCATCTCGTCGATGACCAGGGCCGAACGCGCCAATCCGGACCTGTTGAAGCACAGCCGCAAGAAGCGCATCGCTGCCGGTTCCGGCACGGATGCCTCCGACATCAACAAGCTGCTGAAGATGCACCGCCAGATGGCCGACATGATGAAGGCCATGGGCGGCAAGGGCAAGGGCGGCGGCCTGATGCGCGGCATGATGGGCGGGCTGGCGTCGAAGATGGGGCTCGGCGGCATGATGCCTGGCCAAGGGGGATTTGGCGGCGGCATGCCCGACCTGTCGAAGATGGATCCCAAGCAGCTCGAAGCGCTGCAGAAGCAGGCGCAGGCGGCCGGACTCGGCGGCGGATTGCCGAAAGGCCTGCCCGGCGGCCTTCCAGGTCTCGGCGGCGGCGGATTGACGGGTCTTCCCGGCGGCATGAAGCTGCCCGGTCTCGGTGGCCCGGGCGGCCTGCCTGGCATCGGCAAGAAGAAATGATCCCCCGCCTGGAAACCGAGCGCCTGTTTCTGCGGCCGTTCGCTCCCGGCGACGTGGAGTCGTTCGCGGATTTCTACGCCTCCGAGGCATCCCGCTTTGTCGGAGGCCCGGAAGATCGCGTCTCCACATGGAAGCGCGTCGCCGGATATGCCGGATGCTGGATGCTGCGCGGCTACGGCAAGTTCGTCGTCGAGGACAAGTCGACGGGCCGGCCGATCGGTATCGTCGGACCGACCTACCCCGAAGGCTGGCCGGAGCCGGAGATCGGCTGGACCATCCTGCCGGAGTTCCAGGGCCGCGGCTATGCCCGCGAAGCCGCCGTGCGGGCCATCGACTTCGCCTATGGCGAGCTGGGCTGGACGACGGCGATTTCGGCGATCTTTCCGGGAAATCAGCAGTCTTTCAGGCTGGCCGAGCGGCTCGGGGCGCGGCACGAAGGGTCGACCGAGATCAGGCCCTACGGGGATCTCGAGATCTACCGCCACCTGCCGCCTCGGGAATTCCGCTCACGTTTCGGGGGATTGTCATGAGCGACCAGGGCAATGTCAGGACGGAACTCGCGCAGTTGCGCGCCTCGATCGACAACATCGACGCGGCGCTGATCCACATGCTGGCCGAGCGCTTCCGCTGCACCCAGGCCGTCGGCGTGCTGAAGGCGACCTATGGCCTGCCGCCGGCCGACCCGGCGCGCGAGGCGCAGCAGATCGAGCGACTGCGCCGCCTGGCGCAGGACGCCAATCTCGACCCCGATTTCGCGGAAAAATTCCTCAACTTCGTCATCAAGGAAGTCATCCGCCACCACGAACAGATCGCCGCCGGCAATGGCGCGACTGCACCCGGCGCTGAGGGCGCCTCCACCAACGGCTGACCTCAGCCAATCACCAAAAACCAGGAGTAAGAAAATGGCACTGAAGATCCGGCTGGCCCGCGCGGGCTCGAAGAAGCGTCCCTACTACCACATCGTCGTCGCCGACCAGCGCTCGCCGCGCGACGGCCGCTTCATCGAGGCGGTCGGCGCCTGGAACCCGCTGCTGCCGAAGGACGGCGAGCGCGTCAAGATCGACGCCGACCGCGTCACGCATTGGCTGGGCAACGGCGCCCTGCCGACCGACCGCGTCGCCCGCTTCCTCGACGAGGCCGGCCTGACCAAGCGCGAGGCCCGCTCCAACCCGACCAAGGCGCTGCCGGGCAAGAAGGCGCAGGCCCGCCTCGACGCCATCAAGAAGGCTCAGGAGCAGGCCGCCGCGGCGATCGCCGCCGCCACCGCTCCCGAGGGTGCGGCTTCCTGACCTACTGCATCGGCCCGAAGACCGGAATCGGTTTTCGGGCCGATGCAGCAGAGTCAAGGTTTTAGAGCGTCCTTTGTGCGTCCAATTGGACGCACGGCGCTCTAAAGTTCCGGCCGGCGTGGTCGAAGCATCACGCCGGCCGGTAGAACAATACCCGGCTGGCTGGCAACATGCGTGACAGAATGTCGAAGTCGGCGAGGTTGGCGGTCAGGACGCAAAGCCCCAGCTTCGTAGCCTGCAGACACAGGGTACAGTCCAACAAGGCCCGCAGCTTCGCATCGCGCCCGTAGCCCTGTAGCCGGCACAGAATGCCGGACAGCAGCGCGGCGCGGCCGAGTACATCGCTGTCCGGCGTGAAGATGCGGTGGTCGGGCATGGCGCGTATGATGCCGCCGATCGCGGCAAGCGCCGACGCGGTGCCCGGATGCTTCGGATCGAGGACGCCGATCGTGTGCATCAGTTCCTGGATCGCCACCGTGGAGTGATTGACGATGCGCCGATCGAGAAGATCTGCCACGGCGTCCGGTGCGCGACCCTGCAGCCCGTCGATATAGACGCAGGTGTCGAGCAGCAGAGCCTGACCGGAACCGGTCGTGTCGTTGACGAAACTCAGCTCGTCGTCGGCGCGGCGTGACAGTGTCGCCTCGGGAGCCAGCCGCGCCCATCGGACGGCGGCGTCGAAGTCGAATGCGGCCAAGTCAATAGCCAAGCTTCAGGTCAGGATCGATGCTTCCGCGCACTTGCCTGTAGGTCTCGGCGAATTCGTCCGCGAGTGCCACATTCGCCAGTGCGAACTCGATGAGCTCGCTGTCCGATGAAATTCCGGTCCGTTGCCGAGCCTGTTCGAGCAGTACCGGGCTGATGCGCCCGCCGACGCGTGCGCTCTTTTCACCGAGCAGACCGGACTCGTCGGCGGCCGTCAGCACCGCGCCGACACGCGGGCCAATTTCCATGTAGGCGCCGCTGCGCTCCCCGCGTCTCGCCCACGATCCGCCCTCATCGCGCCTGGGCGTTTCGGAGAAACCCCGCGAAGTCGTTTTGCTCATCTGCATTCTCCGGTCCGGGCGCGTTCGACAAAACACACCCGTTGACCAACATACCGGAAATCGGGGCGAAGGCCAACGTCCTTCACGCGGGCGCGGCGCCGTCTTGCCTACGGCGCGTCCGGGGCCGGCACGACGGGCGTTGCCGATTCGCTCGGCGCTTCCGGCTCGTCGGGAGCGTCCAAAAAGTCCGAGATGATGCGCGCCGCGTCCCTCGGGAACTCCCAGAACATGTTGTGTCCCGCCCCGGCGAACACCTCGAAGCGCGCCTCGGGATAGGCCTTCTCGAGCTTCTCCTGATGGCTGAGGTCGAACAGCCCGTCCTGGTCGCCCCACAGCACCAGCACCGGCGCCTTGACCAGCGGCGCGGTGGCGGTCAGGTCGCTGACCGCCAGCCCCCACAGCACACCCGTCCAGACATGCAGCGGCGTGGCGGCGCTCTCCGTCCGCTCGCGGGTCAGATAGTCTTCGTCGACCGGATTGGGATTGGCGTACCAGTCCTTCATGAATTGGCTGTCCGGATCGATCGGCGCGGTCAGCTTCGTCACATTGTCCCACAGCCAGGAGCCGGGACCGCTGCCGACGAAGGTGGTGGAGGAGATCAGCACCAGGTCGCGTACCTTCTCCGGATGCTGCGCGGCGAGCATCTGGCCGGCGAGCGATCCGAGCGAATGGCCGATGACGTCGGCCTTCGACACGCCCATCGCGTCGAGGAACAGCGCGGCGTCGTCGGCGAAGTCGAGATAGCCGTAGCAGCAGCGCGGCGCATCCGACTTGCCGTGGCCGCGCAGGTCGATCGCCAGCAGGCGGCGTTTCATCAGGTGGGGCGCGATCAGCGACCAGCTCCGGCTGTTGTCGGTGTAGCCGTGAATGAGCAGGGTCGGAGGCCCGTCGGGCGCTCCCATCTCGACATAGGCGAGACTGACGCCGTTCGGCAGTGCGACGCGCTTCTTCGCATCTGCCCATCCGGATTGCGACGGCACGGCGATCGGAGACGGCTCCGCCGCCCGCGCGCAGCTTGCGGCGATCACCGAACCTGCCGCCACGAGCATCGCCATCCAGAAATGCTTCATGCCGATCCCCCGTCCAACCCCTCCGAAGTCTTGCAGACTGCCGCGAGCGCGTCGAGACCGCGGCGGTTCACGACTGCCTGAAGAGTTGTGCGGCAGGAATTGCCGGGCTCCCGTTGCGCTCGACGGGACAGCCGTCTATGCCGGGCCGGTGGTTCCGCAAGGCAGACGGCTTGGACGACCAGACCCCACCACCGCAGATCGACGATGCCGGGCGCCCCGCGGAGCCGGTTCGCACGCCCGGCCGGGTCCGGCGCTGGCTGCGCCGCGCCGTCGTCGTCGGCCTCGCGGTCTGCCTCCTGCCGCTCGTGCTGACCCTGCTCTACATCCCGTCGGCGGTGCGCCCGGTCTCGACGCTGATGATCACCGATCTGGCGAAATTGGGCGGATACGACCGGCAGTGGGTGGCGCTGGACGACGTGGCGCCCGTCCTGGCGCACTCCGTCATCATGTCGGAGGACGGCCAGTTCTGCAGCCACTACGGCGTCGACCTCGGCGAGCTGAAGGCTGTGGTGGACGACTGGCAGCAGGGCCGCCCGACGCGTGGCGCCTCCACCATCACCATGCAGACCGTCAAGAACCTGTATCTGTGGAACAGCCGTTCGATCGTCCGCAAGGTCGTGGAACTGCCTCTGGCGGTCTATTTCGACCTCGTCATGCCGAAACATCGCATCATGGAGATCTATCTCAACATCGCCGAATGGGGGCCGGGCATCTACGGGATCGAGGCGGCCGCGCAGCACCATTTCGGCGTACCTGCCAGGAAGCTCACCGCCAGGCAGTCGGCGCTGCTGGCCGTGTCGCTGCCCAACCCGATCACCCGCAATCCGGCCAAGCCGTCGGCCAGCCTGCGGCGCCTCGCCAACATGATCCAGCGCCGCGCCGCGCAGGCGGGCGCTTACGTGCAGTGCGTCGACTGATCGGGCCCGTCCGGCCGCTCAAAAAAGTTCGCGCCGCCGCTGGTCAACGCGGCCCCGCGCGTGTATAGGCACCCCGGATTTCTCATGTATCCCCGGACCGCGCGGCTCTCGTCGCCAGAGCATCCGGGTCCGTTGGATTGAAGGAACACTCTCATGGCTGTGCCAAAAAGGAAGACCTCGCCGTCGAAGCGTGGCATGCGTCGGTCCGCCGATGCGCTCAAGGCCCCGACCTATGTCGAGGACAAGAACTCGGGCGAGATGCGCCGTCCGCATCACGTCGACTTGAAGACCGGCATGTATCGCGGCCGCCAGGTCCTGGAGCCGAAGGAAAGCTGAGCAGCCCTGCTGCGACGCTGACGGATGAAGGACCGGCCTCGCGCCGGTCTTTTGCTGTCGGGATGGGGTGGAATGCGCTGACCGGCCCTACGCGCCGATGACGAGGAGACCGACGATGCTTGGCATGGTTCCGCTGCTGATCATCCCCTTCCTGCTCTACAATCTCGGGCTGACCGGGCTGCTGGGCAGCGGTCCGGAGGTCCTCGCCGAGCCGCTGTTCTCGCTCGCCATGGTGTCGGGCGGCATCTGGACCATGAATGTCGGCGACGCTCTGATCGCCTTCGCGCTGCTGCTGCTCTTCGTCGAGATGATGAAGTCCACCCGCACGTCCAACAGCTCAATCGTCGACCATCTCCTGTCGACCTTCGTCTTCGTCGCCTTCCTGGTGGAATTCCTGCTCGTGCCGGGTGCGGCGCATCCGGTCTTCTTCACCCTCATGCTGATCGCGCTGGTCGACGTCCTCGCGGGCTTCTCCGTGTCGATCCGCTCCGCCGGCCGCGACATCAACATGTGAGCCGCAGCATAGCTGCCGGCGCGTGCCGCATGGGCGCCCTCCACGCCTTCTTCCGCGACCGCTGGCGCGGCGACATTCCGATCCGCCGGCTGTTCTGGCGCGACATGATCGTCGTCGGCAGCGCGATCAACGCGGCGACGACGCTGGCCGCGCTGGCCGTGCTCGTCGCCGGATATGCCGGATGGCTGTCGCTCGCCGTGTTCGCCAGCCCCACCCCTTACAACCTGTTCCTGGTCTTCGCCGTCTGGCGCACGACGGAGCGTGTCGTCGTGCCGGGCAGCTCGGCCTACCAGGCTGGCTCGATCCTCTGGCTTGTCCTGGCGCTGCTGCTTTAGCTGGAGGCCGCTATCGGGGCGCGGCCGCCCTGCTTGTGCTTCTGGTCGGCCTCGGCGGAAGGCCAGACCGTATGGGCCATCGTGCCTATGCCCGAGGACGACAGAGCCGAGCCGAACAGGAAACCCTGCAGGTAATCGGGCTTCACGATGTCGGAGAGGATCTTGAACTGCTCGAAGGTTTCGACGCCCTCGACCGTGATCTTCAGCCCCATCGGCCGCGACAGGTTGACGATGCCCTTCAGCAGTTCCAGCGACCGCGTGCTGCGCGTCACATCCATCAGGAAGCTGCGGTCGATCTTCACCTTGTCGAGCGGCAGGCTGTGGAGGTAGCTCAGGCTCGAATAGCCGGTGCCGAAATCGTCGAGTGCGACCCTGACGCCGAGCTGCCGGATCTCCTCCATGAAGCGGCGCGTCATCGCCTTGTCGTCGAGCAGCGCCGTCTCGGTCACTTCGAGCTCGAGCCGCGACGTGTCGAGGCCGCTCTTGACGAGCACGTCGCGCAGCCTGTCGATGATGTCGCGATTGCGGAAATCGCGCGCCGACAGGTTGACCGAGACGCCGATGCCTCCCGGCCATTTCGCGCATTCGATGCAGGCCGTCTCCAGCACATGCGCGGTGATCTCGGAGATCAGCCCCATCTCCTCGGCGAGCGGGATGAAGATGCCCGGCGAGATCGGTCCCATATCGTGGTGATCCCAGCGGCAGAGGGCCTCGCAATGCGCGATCCGCATCGTGTCGAGTGCGATGATCGGCTGGTAGACGATCCGCAGCAGGCGGGATTCGATGGCGACGCGCAGATCGGCCTTGAGGAGCTGACGATTGCGGAAGGCCGCGTCCATGGCCGATTCGAACAGGCGCCAGTCGTTCTTGCCGAGTTCCTTGGCCTTGTAGAGCGCCAGGTCGGCCTTGACGATCATCGCGTCGACCTCGGTGTCCTTGACGCGTGAGATCACCGCGCCGCCGCTGAGCTGGACGCGCAGCGCGTGGCCGGCCACGTCCACATCGCCCTGCAGGCCCGCGAAGATGCTGTCGAGCAGCGTCGCCAGATGGCTCTCGTCCTCGATATGGTCGAAGAACACCATGAACTCGTCGCCGCCGAAGCGGCTGACCTTGATCGTATCACCGGAGAACGACGCGAGCTTCTCGGCCACGGCATAGATCAGCCCGTCGCCGATCGGATGGCCGAGCGTGTCGTTGACGCTCTTGAAGTCGTCGAGGTCGAGCACGGCGATGCCGCACAGCCGGTTGCGGTCGCCGGCTGCCAGACTCTCCGCCACGATCTCCTGGAAATAGGCCCGGTTCGGCAGCGCGGTCAGGCTGTCGTAGCGCGCCATGGTGCGGATCTTTTCCTCCGCCTCGATGCGGGCCGTGACATCCTCGAAGGTGATGACCCCGAGTTCCTGGCTGCCTTCACGGGCGGAGAATTCGTAGTGCTGGCCGTTCGACAGCGAGACCAGCACCTTGCGGTTGCGCCCCTCCGACAGCGCCCGGGTGAGCTGGCTCTCGATGAACCGGCAGTCCTTGGCCGCCAGCATGCCGCCGGCGACGCCACGCATCAGCAGGGCATGGATCGATCGGCCGAGCAGCTTGTCGGTCGACTTCAGCGCCATCAGACTGGCTGCTTCGGCATTGGCCACGACGATCTTGCCATCCGGGGCAAGCATCACGAGGCCGTGCGACATCGTGTTGAGCGCCCGGTTGAAGCGCTGTGCCAGGCTGTCGGCCTTCTTCTGCTCGGACAGCGCCTTGAACAGCACTTCGCGCACCAGATCGGCGAAGCGCTTGATGGCAACGAACAGCGCCACCGACAGGAGACCGAGCGTCAGGTGGTACGGATCGCCGCGCAGCATGAAGCCGACGGAGATCGGGCCGGTCATGGAGATGATGAAGATCATCACCATGCGCGGCGAGCCGTAGTTTCGTCCCGAAATCGCCGTCGCCGAAGCAAGCGTCACCGAAACGGCTGCGATCTCCGCGAACGGATCCGGCGCGACATAGATGCCGACGAAGCAGAAGATGCCGAGCATCATCCCGTGCATCGAGCCGTACAGGATATAGTCGTTCTCGCGCCGCCGGGCTTCCTTCCAGGTCGTGGCCTGCGGCGCGTTGCGGTTCTTGCGCATGTTGCGCAGACGCAGCACGGCCACCACCAGAAGCGCGCAGGCGACGACGAGATAGGCAGGCTGCGACGTCTTCAGATAGCAAAGCACGACGAGCAGCGTCTGCGACGCAAAGCCGATGCTCAGCGTCAGTCCGTCGCGAAACAACGTTTCCACGAACGGAACATAGACGTCGACGGAGTAGTCGTTTTTGCGTCTCGAGGTCACGCCACCGATCCGGCCCCAGGCGGTCTGCCAGCCCTAAGCTCTAGTCGTGACACAATCCGTTTAAAAAAGACTTAGGTGGCTGGGAGATGCCGCATCGAGCGGTTCTGAGCCGTGCGTCCCGCAATGCTACTCCGCCGCCTGCCGGGCTGGACTGCCGATCTCGCCTTCCAGCCGGCGGATCAGCCTTTCGCGTTCCGGGTCGGCACGGCGGATCGACGCGTCCTTCACATGGCCGTAGCCGCGGATCATCTGCGGCACCGCGGCGAGCCCCGCCGCTGCTTCGATCCGGTCCGGCGCAAGCCGCCGCAGAATCAGGTCGAGATCGCCTTCATAGCGGCCGAGCAGCGCCCGCTCCCGCCGTCGCTCGGCGGTATGGCCGAACACGTCCAGCGCCGTGCCGCGCAGCACCTTCAGCCCGGCAAGGATCGCGAAGCCGCGCATCATCCATCCGCCGAAGCGCGACTTGCGCGGCCGCCCGTCCGCATCCTTGCGGTCCAGCATGGGCGGCGCCAGATGGAACTCCAGCCGGTCGTAGCCCGAGAAGGATTGCTCGAGCTGCCGCCGGAACGATCCGTCCGTATAGAGCCGCGCCACCTCGTACTCGTCCTTGATGGCCATCAGCTTGAAGAGATTGCGCGCCGCTGCCTCGCCGACCCGCGTCGATCCCGGAGCGACGCGCTCTTCGGCCTGGCGGATGGCTTCGATGCGCCTGCGATAGCGCTCGGCATAGGCGGCATTCTGGTAGCCGGTGAGAAACGCCGCGCGCCGCGCGACGATCTCGTCCAGCGTCTCGGCGGGACGCGGCGCGCTGCCGCCCTCGCCGATCCGCCTCCGCACGTCGGCAGGGTCATGGCCGGCACGGCGGCCCCAGCGGAAGGCCGAGACGTTCATCTCGACCGCTTCGCCGTTGAGCTTGACGGCCTGCTCGATCGCCTCTGCCGAGAGCGGCACCGCGCCGAGCTGGTAGGCGTAGCCGAGCATGAACATGTTGGCGCCGATCGAATTGCCGAACAGCCGGGTCGCCGCGGCGGACGCGTCGAAGAAATGCGCCCGGTCGTCGCCGGCCGCCTTGCGGATGGCGCGCTTGATCCGCTCGGTCGGCAGCGAGAAATCCGCCGAGCGCGCGAAGTCGCCGGGCATGATCTCGGCGGTGTTGGCGACGAAAACCGTCTGTCCTTCGCGCACCGCCCCCAGCACCTTCTGCGCCCCCGAGACGACGAGGTCGCACCCCAGCACCAGATCTGCGGCGCCGGCGGCGACGCGGATCGCATGGATGTCCTCGGGACGCGGTGCGATGCGCATATGGGTGTAGACCGCGCCGCCCTTCTGGGCGAGGCCGGCCATGTCGATCATGCCGGCGCCCTTCCCTTCGAGATGCGCCGCCATGCCGAGGATCGCGCCGATCGTCACCACGCCGGTTCCGCCGACCCCGTCGATGATCGCCGACCAGCCGCCGGCGCCCAGCGGCTGCGCCGTCGGCGGCACTACGCCCTCGAGCGGATCGAGGGCGCCGGCGGAGCCGACAGCCTTGCGGATCTTCGCGCCGTGCACCGTGACGAAGGACGGGCAGAAGCCGTTGACGCAGGAGAAATCCTTGTTGCAGCTCGACTGGTCGATGCGCCGCTTGCGGCCGAATTCGGTTTCCACCGGCTGGACCGACACGCAATTCGATTCGACCCCGCAATCGCCGCAGCCCTCGCACACCAGTTCGTTGATGATGACGCGCCTGTCCGGGTCCGGGAACGTGCCGCGCTTGCGGCGCCTGCGTTTCTCCGCCGCGCAGGTCTGGTCATAGATCAGCACAGACACGCCGCTGGCCTCGCGCAGGTCTCTCTGCACGGCATCCAGCTCGTCGCGATGGTGGATCGTCGACCCGGCCGGGAAGCGGGCCGCGCCGCCATATTTTTCCGGTTCGTCGCTGACCACGGCGATGCGCTCGACACCTTCGGCCCGCACCTGCGCGGCGATCGCCTCGACGGTCAGTCCGCCCTCATGCGGCTGCCCGCCGGTCATCGCCACCGCGTCGTTGAACAGGATCTTGTAGGTGACGTTGGCGCCGGACGAGCGTGCGAAGCGCAGCGCCAGGATGCCGGAGTGGTTCCAGGTGCCGTCGCCGATGTTCTGGAAGATATGGTCCCGCGTCACGAAGGGCGCCTGGCCGACCCATTGGGCGCCTTCGCCGCCCATCGCGGTGAAGCCGGCGGTCGAACGGTCCATCCAGAGCGCCATGAAATGGCAGCCTATGCCCGCCGCGGCGATCGACCCCTCCGGCACCTTGGTGGAGGTGTTGTGCGGGCAACCGGAGCAGAAATAGGGCGTGCGCTGCGACACGTCGGTGGTCTGCGCCAGCATCGCCTGGAACTGCTTCAGCCGCGACACCCGTGCGGCGATTTCGTCCGAAGGACCGATCGTGCGCAGGATGCGCTCGCCGAGCGCGATGGCGATCTCGTTCGGATCGAGGGCGCCCTTGGACGGGAAGAGCCACTGGCCGCGCTCGTCCGTCTTGCCGACGACGACCGGCCGCTGCGCGGTGTTGTAGAGCGCCTCCTTGAGCTGGACCTCGATCAGCGCGCGCTTTTCCTCGACGACGACCACGGTTTCGAGCCCGCGCGCGAAATCCGCGACGTGCTCCAGGTCGAGCGGCCATGGCGCGCCGATCTTGAACAGGCGGATGCCGAGCGCATTGGCCCGCGCCTCGTCGATGCCGAGGTCGGCCAGCGCCTCGCGGACATCGAGATAGCTCTTGCCGACGGTGGCAATGCCGAGCCTGGGAGACGGCCCGCCGGAGAAGACGACGCGGTTGATGTCGTTGGCCCGGATGAACGCCGCGGCTGCCGCCCGCTTGAACTCGAACAGCCGCGCCTCCTGGCCGAGCTGGTCGAGCTCGTTGCGGATGTTCAGGCCCCCCGGCGGCATGTCGAAGTCCGGCAGGACGATTTTGACGCGATCGAGCGAGGCATCCACCGAAGCCGTCGATTCGATGTTGTCCTTGACGCATTTGATCGCCGACCAGGTGCCGGCGAAGCGCGACAACGCATAGCCGTAGAGGCCGTAGTCGATCAGCTCCTGCACCCCGGCTGGGTTGAGGACGGGGATCATGGTGTCGACGAAGACGAATTCGGTGGCGTGGGCGTTGGTCGACGATTCGGCCATGTGGTCGTCGCCCATCAGGGCGAGCGCGCCGCCATGCCGCGACGTTCCGGCCAGATTCGCATGGCGAAATACGTCGCCCGAACGGTCGACGCCCGGTCCCTTGCCGTACCACAACGCGAAAACGCCGTCCCTGCGGCCCTCGCCGCCGAGTTCGCTCTGCTGCGTACCCCAGCAGGCCGTCGCCGCAAGCTCCTCGTTGAGGCCGGGCTGGAAGACGATACCGGCATCCGCGAGCTGCCGCTTGGCGCGCCAGAGCTGCATGTCGAGCCCGCCGAGCGGCGAACCGCGATAGCCGGAGACGAACCCGGCCGTATCGAGCCCGCTGCGCCGGTCCCGCTCGCGCTGCATCAGCAGCATGCGCACCACGGCTTGCGCGCCGGACAGGAAAACACGGTCCTTCGACAGGTCGAACTTGTCGTCGAGCGAAACGTCTTGAAGGATCATTGCGCAGGTTTTGGTCCAGGGCCGATCGTCGGCCCGGGGGCCGAGCGGATCGCGAAGCGGCGACTCTTTCGCTCAACGCCGCCCGCGTCAAACGAATTTCTTGCGACAGACCGTAACATGACCGAACGGCGAACCTGCCGACCCGCCCGCTTCAGCCTGTCTTCGCCGCCGGACAGGCCGGTTCACCGGGCAGTTTTCCGTCCGGGTGGCCGGCCAGTTCGGGATTGGGCGTATAGACCGGGCCGACGACGAGCGGCCTGTCCGGCAGCAGCGCCTGATCCTCGGTGGACGTCATCGTCGTCCTGATCGTCTGCACCGTCCTGCCCGAGGCATCCTCGATGGCGATCGACACGTCATACGGCCTTCCTTTCGTCACGCAGCGCAGCGGCGGGCTCTCGATCGTCGTCTTGGCGAGCCTCGGCCAGATCTTCTGGCGAACCACGATCGCATCGCCGCCTGCCGGGTCCTCGAAGGTGGCGATCGCCGTCTGGCCGTCCTCGACGGCACCGGCGGGGACGAGGTTCACCAGATAGGTCGCCGTCGCCACGCGGTAGTTGAACACGAAGAGCTTGCCGGCGATCGAGAAGCGCTCCGCCTCCGCTCCGGACTCGCGGCACGCCCCCAGCGCCAGTCCGGCGAGCAGGACAGCCGCCAGACGTCGGACCCGTCCTTCAATCCTGCGGTGCATGGTCCACCTCCCTGGAACGCCGGTAGTGTCGACGAGCCTTGTGGCGATTGCCGCAGACCGCCATGTCGCACCAGATCCGGCTCTTGTTGCGGCTGGAATCGAGAAACAGCCACCGGCAGTTGGCACAGACGCGAAGCCGCTCGATCATCGCCGGTCGCAGCAGCGACAGTGCCGAGACCGCCGCGGCGGTCTCCAGCGCCACGGCCGCCTCGCCTGGCACAAGGCGCAGCTCGGCGGCCAGTTCCAGCGCCTCCCCGCCGGCCATCGCCGCGGCACAGGCCTCCAGCAACTGCCCGAGCGCGCCGCACCGCAGCCTTCCCTCGTTGGCGGCATGACGGAAGGCTGCATCCGCCGTCTCCCGGACCGCGATCACCGCCGGCGCGGCCCTTTCGGCATTGGCGACCGCGAGCGTCCTGCCCCGCAGTTCGGCGGACCGGTGATGCGAAGCCGCCGCGGCGAAGCGCGGCAGCTCCGCGAGGTCGGCGAACCGGTCGAAGCCGCGCACGGCATCGCCCCGCAACACAACCGTGTTCGCCAGGTCCAGCGCCAACACGCCGCCGGCGAAGCGATGAGCCGTCCAGGAAACCGCCATAGCGATATCCTAACCGGTAAAAGAGCTTTGACAAGTTAGTTTCGCGAGCGCACCCTGTATCCGATACGCCGAAAGCCGCGCATGCTCTATTTCCTCCAGCAGGTGTTGAACGGGTTGCACATGGGGGCGATCTACGCGCTCCTGTCGTTCGGCTATGCGCTGGTCAACGGCGTGCTGCACCGCACCAACCTTGCCCACGGCGCCATCTTCGGCTTCGCGGGGCAGGTGATGATCCTCGCCGCGGTGTTCGGGTGGCAGGTGCTGTGGCTGACGCTGCCGGCGACATTGGCGCTCGGGGCGGTCGCGGCGCTCCTCTACGCGATCCTCGTCTCGTCGGTGCTGGCGCGCTCGGTCTTGCGGCCGCTGGCAGAAAAGACACCGAACGCCATCGTCGTCGCCACGCTCGGCGTCTCGATCGCCCTGATGGAGATCGGCCGCATCGCCGCCGACACGCGCGATTTCTGGCTGCCGCCGCTGCTGGCGCGGCCGATCCTTTTCCTCGCGAGCGACGGCTTCAAGGTCACGCTGACCCTCCTGCAACTCGGCAATTGCCTGACCGCGCTGATCATTCTGAGCGCCGCCGCAACGCTCCTGGCGCTCGGCCGGTTCGGTCGCGAATGGCGGGCCGTCAACGACGATCCGCAGGCCGCCGCCCTGTGCGGCGTCCATGTCGGCCGCGTCTTCCGTCAAGCAGTGGCCAGCGGCAGCCTGTGCGCCGCGGCGGCCGGCATCATGGCGGCGCTGTACTACGGCAATATCGGCTTCGGCACGGGGCTGGTGTTCGGGCTGAAAGTGCTGTTCGTCGCCGCGGTCGGCGGCTATCTCGCGCCGGCGCGCGCAGCACTTGGCGGTCTCGCCTTCGGCCTCGCCGAATCGACCTGGTCGGCCTATTTCCCGATCGAATGGCGCGATGCCTGGATCTTCGCCATGCTGGTCGGCCTGCTCATCCTGCGTCCCGATCCCGGCGAGCCCGCGGCGCGGGCCGGGCGCGGCTGACCCGGAGGACACACAACCCCTCCCTTGGTCTAATGCCCAGGGTAAACTGTCCCATCGCCGGTTGACGCGCGCCGCGCACTGCGCTTACCGATGGCGGATCGGCGGCGGAAGGTTCCGGCACAGGAGCCGCGCCACCCGGATCAGACAGGGAGCCTTCCATGGGAGGATTGATTGCGCTCAGCCGGGCGATCGACCGGCTGAACGAGTTCATCGGCAAGGCGGTTTCATGGCTGATCCTGGTGTCGATCCTCGTCAGCGCCGGCAACGCGGTGGTCCGCAAGGTATTCGACATGTCGTCGAATGCCTGGCTCGAGCTGCAGTGGTATCTGTTCGGGGCCGCCTTCCTGCTCGCCGCCGCCTATACGCTCAAGCAGAACGAGCACATCCGCATCGACATCGTCTACGGCCTGTTCTCCCGCCGCGTGCAGCACTGGATCGACCTGCTCGGGCATCTCCTCTTCCTGATGCCCTTCGTTCTGCTGATGCTCTATTATTTCGTTCCCTACTTCCTGCTGTCGTTCCGCAGCGGCGAGATGTCGTCGAGCGCCGGCGGCCTGATCATCTGGCCGGCCAAGCTGATGCTGCTGATCGGCTTTGCGCTGCTCTTCCTTCAGGGCATCTCGGAGATCATCAAGAAGATCGCCGTGATGGCCGGCGCCCTGGAGGATCCGAACCCCTTCGTATCGGCCCATGAGGCCGCTGAGATCGGGGCCAAGGCGCTCGCCGAGGAGCTCAAGAAATGATCGAGTTCATCGCCGTCAACATGGCGCCGATCATGTTCTGCATGCTCGTCGTCTTCCTGCTGCTCGGCTATCCGGTCGCCTTCTCGCTGGCGGCGAACGGCCTGCTGTTCTTCGTCATCGGGGTGGAACTGGCGCCGCTGTCCAACGGCACCATCAATCTGTCCTGGCCGCTGCTCTACGCCCTTCCCGAGCGCTTCTACGGCGGCGTCATGGCCAACGAGACGCTGCTGGCGATTCCGTTCTTCACCTTCATGGGCATCGTGCTGGAGCGCTCCGGCATGGCCGAAGACCTGCTCGACACGATCGGGCAGCTTTTCGGTCCGGTCCGCGGCGGCCTCGCCTATGCGGTCATCCTGGTCGGCGCGCTGCTGGCGGCGACCACCGGCGTGGTCGCGGCGTCGGTCATCGCCATGGGGCTCATTTCCCTGCCGATCATGCTGCGCTACGGCTATGACCGGCGCATCGCGGCGGGAACCATCGCGGCATCCGGCACGCTGGCGCAGATCATTCCGCCTTCGCTGGTGCTGATCGTGCTTGCCGACCAGCTCGGCCGCTCCGTCGGCGACATGTACAAGGGGGCGCTGATCCCCGGCCTCGTGCTGACCGGGCTCTACATGTCCTACATCCTGCTGATGTCGATCCTGCGCCCTAAGTCGATGCCGGCGCTGCCGCCGGAGGCGCGCACGCTGGGCCACGGCATCACCTCGCTGATCGTCGCGCTCGCCGGCGTCTTCGTCATCGGCTACGGCGCGCATGTGCTGCTGTCGCAGAGCCAGGGCGCCAATGCCGACATCCTCGGCGGCGTCGTCGGCGTCGTCGTCATCTATGTCGTGGCCATCCTCGACAGGTCGATGAAGTTCGGCATCATGTCCCGCCTGGCCCAGCAGGTCATCATCGTGCTGATCCCGCCGCTGGCCCTGGTCTTCCTCGTGCTGGGCACCATCTTCCTCGGCATCGCGACGCCGACCGAAGGCGGCGCCATGGGCGCCGTCGGAGCGCTGATCCTGGCAGCCGCCAAGCGACGGCTTTCGCTCGATGTGATCCGGCAGGCGCTCGCCGCGACGACCAGGCTGTCGGCCTTCGTCATGTTCATCCTGATCGGCGCGCGCGTCTTCTCGCTCACCTTCTACGGCGTCAACGGCCACCTCTGGGTCGAGCACCTGCTGACCTCTCTGCCGGGCGGCGAGCTCGGCTTCCTGATCGCCGTCAACATCCTGGTGTTCGTGCTGGCGTTCTTCCTCGACTTCTTCGAGCTCGCCTTCATCATCGTGCCGCTGCTGGCACCGGCGGCCAGCGCGCTGGGCATCGACCTGATCTGGTTCGGCGTTCTGCTGGGCGTCAACATGCAGACCAGCTTCATGCACCCGCCCTTCGGCTTCGCGCTGTTCTACCTGCGCTCGGTGGCGGCACGCGTGCCCTATCTCGATCGCATCACCGGCAAGCAGATCGCGCCGGTGACGACCGGGCAGATCTACTGGGGCGCGGTACCCTACGTTTTCATCCAGATCATCATGGTCGTGCTGGTCATCGCCTTCCCGCAAATGGTGATGCATTACAAGGGCACGGTGGTCGATCCGGGCGACGTCGAGATCGTACTGCCGCCGCTCGGCGGCGAACAGCCCGGCCTTCCCGGTTTCGACACGCCGCCTGCCGATGGCAGCGCGCCTCCAGCCGGCTCGGACCTGTCGCAGCCGCCGAGTTTCGGCCAGACGCCTCCCGCGCAACAGCCGCCCCCGGCGACCGATCTGTCGCAGCCGCCGAGCTTCGGAAGCGCGCCTGCGCCGGAGGAGCAGCCGCCGGGCGACCTCTCGCAGCCGCCTGCCTTCAACTGACGGCGCGCCCCGAGTCCGCGGCCGTTTCGCGCCGACAGTCTATTTCGGCAGCTTGCTCTGGATGCGGTCCTGCAGTTCGGCGAGGTCCGGCGTCAGGGCGTCACCGAAGTCCGACATCTCGTAGAACGGCCGGATTTCGATCTCGCTCGGACCGGGCATCGGATTGGGGCAGCGCTTCACCCAGGCGACCGCCTCGTCCATGTCCCTGACGTTCCACAGCCAGTAGCCGGCGATCAGTTCCTTCGTCTCGGCAAACGGCCCGTCCAGCACGATGCGCGACGCACCGTCGAAGGCGACGCGCTTTCCCGCCGAACTCGGCTTCAGCCCGTCGCCGCTCACCATGATGCCGGCCTCCGCCAGTTGTTCGTTGTACCTGCCCATCGCCTCGAGCAGTTCGGTCGAGGGCAGGAGCCCCGCTTCGCTGTCTTCCGTCGCCTTGACGATCACCATCACGCGCATCGACTTTATCCTTCGCGTCTTCGATGCCGGAACGACGCGCCGACAGCGTGCGATCCGACAACCGACCCCCGAAACGACGAAATCCCGCGAACCATTCGGCTCGCGGGATTTCGTCGAAGCTGAGCTTCGCCTCAGTCGGGCGTGTCAGAGCTTGCCGGCGCGCTGCTGCACCATCATGAAAGTGTCGTAGTTGTATTCCGCCACCTGCATGTTGAGGTAGTAGTCCTTGCGGAAGGCCTTGATCGAATCCCAGATCTTCTTGAACTCCGGATTCGACGCTTCCATCTCCGCATAGACCTCGTTGGCCTTGTCGAAGCAGGCCGCAAGGATCTCCGGGCTGAACGGCCGCAATTGGGCGCCGTTCGCCACCAGCGAGCGGATCGCCGTCGGGTTGAGGAAGTCGTATTTCTGCAGCATGTCGGCGTCGGTCGCCTGGGCCGCCGTGTGGACCAGCGCCTTGTAGGCCGCCGGCAGCTCGTCGTATTTCGCCTTGTTGAAGATCAGGTGGACGGTCGGTCCGCCCTCCCACCAGCCGGGATAGTAGTAGAACGGCGCGACTTTCTGGAAGCCGAGCTTCTCGTCGTCATAGGGACCGACCCATTCCGCCGCGTCGATCGTGCCCTTCTCCAGCGCCGGATAGATGTCGCCGCCGGCGATCTGCTGCGGCACGACGCCCAGTCTCTCGACGACTTTGCCGGCGAAGCCGCCGATGCGCATCTTCAGTCCCGACAGGTCGGCGACCGTCTTGATTTCCTTGCGGAACCATCCGCCCATCTGCACGCCGGTGTTGCCGCCGGGCAGTCCGTAGAGGTTCTGGGCCGCCAGGAACTCGTTGAACAGGTCGATGCCGCCGCCGTGATACTGCCAGGCGTTCATGCCGCGCGCGTTGAGGGCGAAGGGCACCGCGGCGCCGAGCGCCCAGGTCGGGTTCTTGCCCCAGTAATAGTAGGACACCGTATGGCAGGCCTCGACCGTTCCCGCCGCGGCGGCATCGGCGGCCTGCAAGCCGGGCACGATCTCGCCGGCCGCGAACACCTGGACCTGGAAATTCCCGTCCGTCGCTTCCGAGACCATCTTCGAGAAGACCTCGGCGCCGCCGTAGATCGTATCGAGCGATTTCGGGAACGAGGACGCCAGGCGCCAGGTCACCTTGGGATTCGACTGGGCGATCGCTGGCGCGGCGAGCGCCGTGGCGGCGGCCGCGCCGACGCCCGCGGCGCCCGCCTTTCTGATGAATGAACGACGATCCATGAAGTCCTCCCTTTTGGATCCTTGATCACTTTCCGTATAGGAAGCTGTTGATTTTCCTCGCAATGAGAAAGCGAAACAATACACGGCGGGCCCGCCAAGTCCAGCGCGCGACGGACCTCCGGCGGCCTGGCTCGCTCAACATCGACTATAGTCGTAGGCCTCGGGCCGGCGCCGGCCCAAGGCCGGCCGCCGCCGTTTCGGCAGCCATTGGCAAACCGGAGGCGGATCGCCTATTTTATGCGCACCCCATATGCTGAAGGCATCAGAACCATGCAGCCGCTCGTCGCCGTCTCCACCGACATCCGCCCGCTCGACGGCTATTTCTGGCATGCCGCTCCGCAGCAATATCTCGAGGCGGCCCTGTCCGGCTCCGGGGTGTTCCCGGTCCTCGTGCCGTCCTTCGGCGACCGCCTCGACCTCGACCGGCTGCTCGACGCGGTCGACGGCGTGATGATGACCGGCTCGCGCTCCAACGTTCACCCGTCGCTCTATGGCGGCGATGCCAGCGAGGCCAACGGCCCCTACGATCCGGCGCGCGACGCGACCACGCTTCCGCTGATCCGCAGGGCGATCGAGCGCGGCATTCCTCTGCTCGCCATCTGCCGCGGCATCCAGGAGATGAACGTCGCGCTCGGCGGCACTTTGGCGACGGAAATCCAGGAGCGGCCCGGTTCGCTCGACCATCGTGCGCCGGTCAGCGACAACCAGGACGAGCGCTTCGCCATCCGCCAGACCGTCACCATCAAGCCGGGCTCCTGCCTGGCCGGCGTGTTCGGCGCCGGCGACATCGCCGTCAACTCGGTGCATCGCCAGGCGGTCGACCGCCTCGGACCGCGCCTGCAGGTCGAGGCGGTCGCATCGGACGGGACCGTCGAGGCCGTCTCGGTGCGCGACTCGGCCACCTTCGCGGTCGGCGTGCAATGGCACCCGGAATACTGGGCGGCGAAGGACGAGACCTCCGCCCGCATCTTCCGCGCCTTCGGAGACGCCGTGCGGGCGCATGCCGGCCTGCGCTCCGGACTCCGCACCGCGGCCGAGTAGGCCGCCGGCGCTTCAGGCTCTGCCGACCACGAAATTGGTGCGCCTGTGCAACTCGCGGAAGCCGCTGCGCCGCATGTTGTCGAGCGACGGATTGCGTCCGTCCGGCTTCGGCACCCAGGTGTGCGACTGCACCGTCGTCACGCCGTCCGACGCGGCATCGCGGACACGCATCGCCATCAGGCCGCTTTGCGCGCCGCGGCCGCGCGCTTCCGGCAAGGTGGCAGCGCCCGCGAAGATCGCCCGGGCGCCTGAACGGCGCAGGAACGCCGTGGCGACCACCGCCTCGCCGTCAAATGCCGCATAGACGCGCCACCGCGGCCGGCCGGCCAACGCGGCGATCCACGCGTCGAAGGCCGGCGGCAGGCCGTAGCCGATCCGAAACACCTGCGCGGCGTTCGCCGCATGCGCCGAGCCGATCTCCGCGAGCCGCAATCCTGAGCCGCGCTCCATGACGGGCTGCAGGCCCCGGTCGAACACCGCCCAGGAACTCCCGGCGGGATTTGCCCCCCGCTCGGCGAGCCAGCGCGGCAGCAGGCTCGGGGCGGCGCCGTCCATCAGTTGGACCCATGCCGAGGCCATTCCGTGCGAGCGGTAGAAGGCGAGGATCTCGTCGACATCCGCCGGGCTGGCGGGCCGCTCGACGCCGAGGCCGACGCAGCGGTTGAACTCGTTGGAAGGGATGCCCGGCGCAATCACGCACACCGCCCCGCCGATGCTTCGCACCTGCAGCCCGGTCGCTGCGGCGAGCGGTGGCGGAGCCGCCGCGACGAGATCGGACCAGGACTCGATCTCGAACATCTCCGCCGCGATCGAGTCGGCACCGGCGTCAGGCGCAGTCATTGCAAGATCCTTCCGGCCATCTTACACTGTAAGAACTTGATGTAAGGCAAAATTCTTACGCTGTAAAGGGACTTCATGACGGATTCCACCGAGGGGCGTCGGAGCCAACGGCTGACCGCCGAGCGGATCGTCGACGCGGCGCTCGAACTCGTCGCCCGCGACGGCCTGGCCGCGCTTTCGACGCGCGCCATCGGCGGTGCGCTCGACGTCAAGGCGATGGCGATCTACCATTATTTCCCGAGCATGGACGCCCTGCTCGACGCGCTCGCCGAGAGGATCATCCGGTCCGTCGAGATCCCGCCGCGCAGCGGCAGGCTTCGCGCCGACCTGATGGCGCTGCAGACGGCCTATGTCGCCGCGGCGAAGCGTCATCCGCGCGCCATCCCGCTGCTGGCGGGTCGCCGCTTCAATGCCGTGGGGACGCTGCCCTTCCTCGACGCGATCTTCGCCGTCATGCGCGACGCCGGTTTCGGCCCGCAGGAGACGGCGACGGCGTTCCGCATCCAGGGCTATTTCATCAACGGCGCCTTGATGGCCTTCGCGGCGACCTTCGAGGCCGATGCGCGGACGGACTTCCGGTTGAACGACGCGGCGTTCCTCGCGCCGTGGCCGCACGTCGCCGAAGTCCTGCCGCATCTGCGCTCCGGCGAACTCGACCGCATCTTCTCCGCCGGCATGACCCTCATCCTCGACGGCATCGAGCGGGGCCGGCCGGCCTAATGCATGTCGCCCGAAAGTGGGAACCGGTTTCGGGACAACGACATGCATCAAACCAAGAATTTAATGCGCTGCGCCTGAGTCCAATTGGACTCGACGCGCTTTAAGGCCGAGGCCCTAGCGCTTGCGGTTGATCGCCTTCGTCTCGGGCACCGGGGTCATCGGCCCCTTGCCCGAGAACCAGGAGACGAGATTGTCGGCGCACAGATCCGCCATGGCGTTGCGCGTATGGATCGACGCCGACCCGATATGCGGGAACAGCGTCGCGTTCGCGGCATCGAGCAGCCCCTGCGGCACCTTCGGCTCGGCCGAGAAGACGTCGAGGCCGGCGGCGAGGATCGTGCCGTCCGCCAGCGCCTTGGCGAGCGCCTCCTCGTTGACGGTGCTGCCCCGGCCGATATTGATGAAGACGCCGTCCGGACCGAGCGCCGCCAGGAACTCCGTCCCGACCATCCCGGCTGTCGCGGCACCGCCGGGAGCTACCGAGATGATCGTGTCGACCGCCTTCGCCAGATCCACCGGCGAGGCGTGGTAGGCATAGGCCACATCGTCGACCGGGCTGCGGTTGTGATAGGCGATGGCGACGCCGAAACCCTCCAGCCGCCTTGCGATGGCCTTGCCGATGCGGCCGAGACCGATGATGCCGACCGTGCGGCCGCGCAGCGTGCCGCGCGTCAGCGGATAGGGTCCCTTGGCCACCCAGTCGCCGGCGCGCAGCCAGTTTTCCGCCTTCGTCGTTTCGCGCAGCGTCGACAGAAGCAGGGCGATCGCCGTGTCCGCCACCTCTTCGGTCAGCACGTCGGGCGTGTTGGTCACCATGACGTCGCGCGTCGCCGCATGCCTGGCATCGATGGCGTCGTAGCCGACGCCGAAGTTCGCGACGATCTCCAGGCCCGGGAAGGCATCGATGAAGGCCGCGTTTACCGCGGTCAGCGACGCGATGCCGCGCACCTTGCCGCGCAGTGCCGCGTCGGCAAGCGCCGGGTCGCCGCGCTCGATGCGGCACAGGTCGAACGTCTCGCCGAGCCGGGCGAGCACCCGCGGATGGATGGGTCCGGGCACAAGGATGGTCACGTCGGAAAGGCTGCTGGACATTGTCTGCTCTCGGTCTGCGATGGATTGGAGGATCAGCGCTCCCTGGGCCGTCCGGTGGACTGGCGCAGGTGCAGTTCGGGCCGGATGAGCTCCTGGGAAGGCCGCACGGCCGTGCCGTTCAGCTTGTCGAGCAGCGCCCGTGCCGCCTGCCGCCCGACCTCGCGCTGGCCGTTCCACACCGTGGTCAGCGCCGGCGTGGCGATCGCGGCTTCTTCCAGGTCGTCATAGCCGGTGACGGAAATGTCGACGCCCGGCGTCAGCCCGGCGCGCGCAATGCCGTTCATCAGGCCGATGGCGACGAGGTCGTTCCAGCAGACGGCGGCGGTCGGGTGGTCCTTCAGCGCCAGGAACTGACCGGCGGCCTCGAAGCCCGCCTGCTTGGTGCGCGGCCCGGGAATGCGCCAGTGCGGCAACACTTCGAGGCCTGCCTGGCGCATGGCGTTGAGATAGCCCTGGAAGCGGTCGCGGCCGGTCGAGGTCTGGTCGGTGCCGCCGATCATGGCGATGCGCGTATGGCCGAGCGAGATCAGGTGGTTGGTCGACAGCGAGGTTCCATAGGCGTCGTCGCCTCGGAACACCGGCACCTGCGCACCTTCCACCGTGCGCGCGATCAGCACCGCCGGCAGCCCGTTCTCCTCGGCCATGATGATGTCCTCGGGCGGCGTGCCGATGGCCGGCGACATGATCACGCCGTCGGCGCCGAGCTGCAGCAGCGTGTCGATGAAGGTCCGCTGCTTCTCGAGCTGGTCGTAATGGTTGGAGAGGATGAAGGTCTGCCGGCTGCGGTCGAGCTCGCTTTCGATCGAGCGCAGGATCTCGGCGAAGAACGGGTTCATGATGTCGTGGACCACGACGCCGACGATGCCCGAACGCGAGGTTCTCAGGCTGGCGGCGCGGCGGTTGTAGATGTAGCCGATCGCCCGCGCATGCTCCTTGATGCGGTCGCGCGTCGAATCGGCCACCAGCGGACTGTCGCGCAGCGCCAGCGACACCGTGGCGGTCGATACCCCGAGCGCGTCGGCGATCGTCGAAAGCTTGATCTTCTGCGCCAGTCCCGCCTCCCGCGCGCCTTCGAGCGTCTAAACAGTTTAAACGCGGTTATGGCACCGGGGCGTGTGGTTTCAAAGCGGTTTTTCCGGCTTTTCCGCGAGTGTTTCCGTCTCTGCGGTGAGGGCGGCGCGGTTGGCGAGGCGCAGGCGATGCTCGCGGTGGACGATGTAGAGCCCGCCGGCGACGATGATCGCCGAGCCGCCGACCGTCCAGAGATCGGGCAGTTGATCGAACACCAGATAGCCTGCTCCGATCATCCAGATCATCTGCAGGTAGGGATAGGGCGCAAGCGCCGTGGCGGTTGCCGCGCGATACGCCTTGATCAGCAGCCAATGGCCGAAAAAGGCGTAGAACCCCATCGAGAGAAACAGCAGCCACATATAGCCGTGCGACGGCATGCTGCCGGCGAACGGCACCACCGGAAGGAGCAGAAGGGTCGGGACCGCCGACTGGAAGAAGATCAGGCTCTGCGGCGTCTCGGTGCCGGAGAGCGCCCGGGTCATCATGGCGTAGAAGGCGCCGCTCAGCATGGCGCCGAGCGCATAGGCATGGCCGATGTGAAACACCCCGAAGCCCGGCCGGGCGATCACCAGCACGCCGATGAAGCCGACACCGACCGCCAGCCAGCGCCGCCAGCCGGCCCACTCGCCGAGCAGCGGGCCGGCCAGCGCGGTGATCACCATCGGCTGCAGGAAGAGGATCGAGGTGGTCTCCGCCAGTTGCAGCGTGCGCAGCGCCATGAAGTTGAGGATCGTCGTGACGAAGATCGTCACCGCGCGCAGCACCTGCGCGGTGAGGCTGCGCGGACCGACGCCCGACCCCGGCCGCCACGGCCTGAACACGATCACCACCATGGCGGCGTTCACCGCGAAGCGGATCCACGCCACGAACGGCGCCGGCAGGCCGGAGACCACGAGCAGCTTGGCGGTGGTGTCGAGGCAGGCGAAGAGGATGCCGGAGGCGACGATAAGCAGGATCGCCGGCAGCGGCGTCGCGACTTCGGAGCGAGGGATGGATCGTTTCAAGGGGAAGGCTTGGCCGCAGGGTACGCGCGGTTGTGCGCCCCTTCGCCCCACCCGGCAAGCGCGAATAGGTTCAGCGGCCGGGAATTTTCATCAATTCGGATGTCCGGCCGTATCAGTCGCCGGCTTCGTCCTCGATCTCGACCCCGGCGGCCTGCCCCAGATCGGACAGGTTGGCCTCGATCTTGCGCAGGAGCTTCGAAAGGGAGCGCTGGTCCTTCTTGTCGAACCCCTTGAGCGCCAGCTTCTCGGTCTTGCGCAGCGCCTTCTCGATCGAGGCGATCGTCTGCATGCCGGCTTCGGTCAGGAAGATATGGGCCTGGCGTGCATCGGTATCGGAGGCGCGCTTGTCGAGATAGCCCTGGCTCTGCAGCCGATTGATGGTTTTGGTTATGGTCGGCGGACGCACGCCGAGCCGGGCCGCCAGTTGGCCTGGTGTCTGGCCGTCCTCGCGCGACAGGGCCAGCATGATCTGATCCTGGCCGGCATAGAAGCCGTGCTCCAGAAGGCGCGCGGCGAGCGCGGTGCGCGTCAGGCGCGCGGCCGAGTGCAATCGTGCGACGGCAACGCTGCGTGAGGACTTGGCCATCGCCCCGCTCCCCTTGTCGACGCTCGCCTTCTTGAGTGTAGCAGCAGGCAGCGAACCGTGCATGGGCTTGATCGTCCTGCGTCGGAGTTTCAACGACATCTATCCGGCTAATGGCAGAGGTTTCTAACAGCGCTATGACACCTCTTGAGGGCAAGCGGCAGGGGTGCATTTCGCGGCGTGCCATCCTATATGGGCGCCATCGACAAGCTTCAGGGCAGGACCATGAGCGAAGCACAGACCCAGATCCCGGTGACAGTTCTCACCGGCTATCTCGGCGCCGGCAAGACGACGCTTCTCAACCGCATACTCTCCGAGAACCACGGCCGCCGCTATGCGGTGATCGTCAACGAG
>JAHBYY010000062.1 GCA_019635715.1 Rhizobiaceae bacterium
TGCATGTCGTTGCCCCGAAACCGGTTCCCACTTTCAGGCGACATGCATTAGAGCTTCGCGTCGACGGACGACAGCCAGACGGCCTTCTCGCCGAGCCCGGCGACCAGCCGGGCATGGGCCTCGCGTTCGGCGTCGGTCAGCCGCGGGGCCAGCGGCACAGGACGCTGCCGCGACGCGACCTCCGCGCCTTCCGTGGTCGCGACGACGACCGCCTCCACCGCCGTGTCGAGGATCAGGGCGGCCTGCTTGCCGCCGATCAGTTCGATATAGACTTCCGCCAGGAGTTCGGAGTCGAGAAGCGCCCCGTGCTTGGTGCGGCGGCTGTTGTCGATGCCGTAGCGGCGGCACAGCGCGTCGAGCGAGTTCGGGCCCATCGGGTGCTTGCGGCGGGCCAGCGCCAGCGTATCGACGACACGGTCGGAGGCCAGCAGCGGCAGATCCAGCCGCGCCAGCTCCGCATTGAGAAAGCCGATGTCGAAATTGGCATTGTGGGCGACCAGCTTCGCGCCGTCGACGAAGGCGAGGAAATCGTGCGCGATCTGCGGAAAGGTCGGCTTGTCGGCAAGCTGGTCGTCGCTGATCCCGTGCACGGTAAGTGCGTCCGGGTGGACGGGACGTCCCTGCGCATTGATGTAGACATGGAAGGTCCGCCCGGTCGGGAAGCGGTTGTCCAGTTCGATGCCGCCGATCTCGATGACGCGATCCTCGCGCGAATCGAGCCCGGTCGTTTCGGTGTCGAAGATGATCTCGCGCATATGAACGGTTCCTGTGCGGTGCCGAATGTGGTGCCGACCCCGCGGCCGCGCAAGCCGCCGCGGCCGGTCAGCCGGGCTTGTCCCCGGCCAGTTCGTCGACGATGCGGCGCACCGCGGCACGTGCCGCGTCCATGCCCTTGCCGGTGTCGATGACGTAGTCGGCGAGCTGCCGCTTCCGCAGGTCCGGAACCTGCCTGGTCAGGATCGCCGCGAACTTCTCCTCGGTCATGCCGGGCCGCGACAGCACCCGATCGCGCTGGATCGCGGCGTCGGCGGTGACGACCGCGACCTTGTCCACGCGGTCGCGCCCACCCGTCTCGAACAGCAGCGGAATGTCGAGCACGGCCAGCGGCGCGGCTTGCGCGCGGCACGTGGCGAGGAAGGCATCGGCATCGGCACGCACCAGCGGATGAACGATCCGCTCCAGGCGCCTGAGCGCTTCGCCGTCACCCAGGACACGCCGGCCCAGCGCGGCCCGGTCGACGACGCCGTCGCGGACCGTTCCCGGAAATGCCGCCTCGACGAGCGGCGCCGCGACCCCGGCATAGAGACGATGCACCGCCTCGTCGGAATCATGGACCGGCACGCCTGCCTCGCGGAACATCGCCGCGGTGGTCGACTTGCCCATCCCGATCGACCCGGTCAGGCCAAGCACGATCACGAGGCCTTCACCTTGAGGTCGGCGACGATCAACTGGCGAAGTTCGGCGGTGACGGTGGGGCGAATGCCGAACCACTGTTCGAATCCCGGCACGGCCTGATGCAACAGCATGCCGAGGCCGTCGACAGTGCGTAGTCCGCGCCGGCGGGCGGCGGCCAGCAGCGGCGTTTCGAGCGGCACATAGACGATGTCGGTGACCAGCGCGTCATCGGGCAGGCGCCCGAGGTCGACGCCGAGCTCCGGCTCGCCATGCATGCCGGCTGCCGTCGTATTTACCATCAGCCCCGCATCGACCAGCAGTTCGCCGGCCGCGTCGAGGCCATGGGCCGAGACTGTTGGTCCGAAATGCGCCGCCAGGCTCTCGGCGCGCGATGCCGTGCGGTTCATGACGCGAACGTCCCTGAAGCCGCGATTCTTCAACGCAAAGAGCACGGCCCGCGCCGCGCCGCCCGCGCCCAGCACGACCACCGGCCGATCGACCGCGTCCCAGCCCGGCGCTCGGTCGTCGAGATTCGCGGCGAATCCGTGGGCATCCGTGTTCGACCCTTTCAGCAGATCGTCCTCGACCCAGAGCGTGTTGACGGCGCCGATCTCCTCGGCCGCCGCGTCACGCTCGTCGACGATCAGGAAGGCCTCTTCCTTGTGCGGGATGGTGACGTTGCCGCCGACATAGGAGCCCGCCCGAACCTTGTCGGCGAAGGCCGGAAAGGCCGCGGGGGCGACGTCGACAGCCGTGTAGCTGCCGGCGATGTCGAATTTGCGCAGCCAGTAGTTATGGATGATGGGCGATCGCGAATGGGCGATCGGATGACCGCAGACGAAGGCCCGCAAGGAACGGTCAGCCATCGATCGCCCCGAGCTCGCGCAGGGCGGCGAGCAGCGGCAGCAGCGGCAGCCCTACGATGGTGAAATGGTCGCCTTCAATCCTCTCGAAAAGCTGGATGCCTTCGCCCTCGACCTGATAGGCGCCGACGGACGACAGGGCTTTCTCGCCGACGCGTGCCAGATGGCGCCCTATGAAGGCCGGGTCGAGCTTTCGCATCGTCATCGATGCCGTCTGCACCGTGCTCCACAGCGTCTCGCCGGCACGCACGAGCACGACGGCGCTGTTGAGCTGATGGGTCTTGCCGGAGAGCTGCAGCAGATGCCGGCGGGCTGCCTCCATGTCGGCCGGCTTGTGGAAAATCTCGTCGCCAAGCGCCAGCGTCTGGTCGCAGCCGATGACCAGGGCGGCCGGATGGCGGTTGCTGACCTCCTGCGCCTTGGCGAGCGCCAGGACCTCGGCGACATCGGCCGGCGCGGCGCCGGTGGCGAGGAGAGGCGCCTCGGCGGCGCGTTCGTCGATCTCGGCCCGCACCGCTTCGACATCGAGCCCGGCGTGGTCGAGCATGGCCTTGCGGAAGGGACTCGCCGAGGCGAGAATCAAGGGCGCCGGCATTGGTCCGCCTTCCTGTTGGCATTCTCCCCGCGGGTCGGGGAGGGTCGTGGCCCGGCGCTCTAACGCGTCTTTCCGCGCAGGGCAACGATCGCCGCGGCTGTTTCTTCGATCGACCGCCGGCTGACATCGATCATCGGCCAATTGTGGCGGGCGCAGATCTGGCGCGCATAGGCGAGTTCCTCGCCGATCACCGACCGGTCGACATAGCTGTCGATGTCGAAGCCGTTCGACGTCCCGAGGACCCGGTTCTGCCGCACATGCGAAACCCGTTCGGCGCTGGCCACGAGACAGACGACGAGCGGATTCTTCGCCTCGACCAGGCTGTCGGGGATCGGCACGCCGAGCACGATCGGGATGTTGGCCGTCTTGATGCCGCGATTGGCGAGATAGATCGAGGTCGGCGTCTTCGAGGTGCGGGAAATGCCGATCAGCACGATGTCGGCCGCATTGGCATCGTCGACCATCTGACCGTCGTCGTGCTCCATGGTGAAGTTGAGCGCGTCGATGCGGCGGAAGTAGTTGGCATCGAGCACATGCTGGGCTCCGACGCGACGCCCCGCGGGTGTTCCGAGATAGGACTGGAACACCGTCAGCACGGGCTCCAGCACCGACACGGCCGGCAGGCCCATCTCGGCGGCGCGCGCATCGATCTGGGATGCGAGGTCGGGATCGACCACCGTGTAGAGGATGATGCCCGGCTCCTCCTCGATGTCGTCGAAGACTTTCCGAAGCTGCTTCTCGGTGCGGATCAGCGGATAGATGTGCTCGATGGCCCGCGCATCCTTGTATTGGGCAGCCGCCGCACGGCCCGCCGCCAGGAGCGTCTCGCCGGTCGCGTCGGAAACGAGGTGGAGGTGAAAGAAGTTCTGAGGCTTGTTCACGGGTCGTCCGGCCAGCCTGTGGGGAGGTGTGGAAAACCGTGGCGGTACAGGCGCGACCGCCGTGGCGACTGTATCAGACGGTGGCTTGTCCACAGAAGCGTCCGCTGTGAGGTCCGAGGTCCGTCGGCTGGGAAAACCGGGGACAAAATGTCCCATCCACAGGCCGCCGTTGACCACAGCTCACCAGTCCTTTCGCAAATATCCGTTTCCATTACATTATTTTCGGTTCTCCCCAGATTCCACAACAGGCTGTGCGGACGGCTGCCCGGAAGGTGGGTCCATGGATCGGGGCACAAAGTTGGACAAGTGGCAAATCCCGATTCAAACAGAGTCGTAGAATCAGAAGAATCCTGAAATTCAAAATTCCTTTTGAATTGGTGTCAGGACCAGACGCGCCGCGCTGGCGGCAAAGAGGCCCGGAATGGCGATCGGACGAGATGCGGAAGGATGGACCGTCATGAAAAGGGCGATGATTGCTCTGATGGTCACCGGACTGGCCATCGTCGCGCTCTTTGCATTCGTGGGTGACGAATACTATCTATGGGTCAAGGCAGGCCATGTGATCGCGGTGATCGCCTGGATGGCCGGAATGCTCTACCTGCCGCGCCTGTTCGTCTATCACTGCGACGCTGCACCGGGCTCGGTCCAGTCCGAGACGTTCAAGGTGATGGAACGGCGCCTCTATCGTGCCATCATCAATCCGGCGATGATCGCGACCTGGGCGTTCGGTCTCTGGCTCGCCTGGCAAGGTTTTGCCTTTTCCGGCGGATGGCTGCACGCCAAGCTGGCGGCGGTGCTGGTCCTTTCCGGCGTCCATGGCTATCTGGGCGGCGCGGTGCGGCGTTTCGCCGAGGACCGGAACACCAAGCCGGCCCGCCATTGGCGCATGGTGAACGAGGTTCCGACGCTGCTGATGATCGTCATCGTCATCCTCGTCATCGTGAAACCTTTCTGAGGCGGAATTTCCGCGCATCGCCCGCCCAACAGATCCATCCTTGGCACCTACCTTCCTACTGCCGAGCGAAAAGGCGCCTTGCCCTTTCGACGCGTCGGAGCTAGAAGGAGGCCCTTCCTTTCAGTCCGCACGATTCCAGACAGTTTTCCAGTCTGTCGTGCCGGCTCGCTCATCGCCTGTCGTCGATAGCCGCTCCCCATCCATTCAGAGTTCCCGTTCATGCAGGAAATGAAACTCCAGGACTTCAAGAACAAGAAGCCGATCGACCTGATCGCCTTCGCCGAATCGCTCGAGGTCGAGAATGCCAGCGTCATGCGCAAGCAGGAGCTGATGTTCGCCATCCTCAAGAAGCTGGCGGCGCAGGACGTCGAGATCATCGGCGACGGCGTCGTGGAGGTCCTGCAGGACGGCTTCGGCTTCCTGCGGTCGGCCAACGCCAACTACCTGCCCGGGCCGGACGACATCTACATCTCGCCATCGCAGATCCGGCGCTTCTCGCTGAAGACGGGCGACACCGTCGAAGGCCCGATCCGCAGCCCCAAGGAGGGGGAGCGCTATTTCGCGCTGCTGAAGGTCAATTCGATCAATTTCGACGATCCGGAGAAGATCCGCCACAAGATCCACTTCGACAATCTGACGCCGCTCTATCCGAACAAGCGGCTCAAGATGGAGATCGACAATCCGACGACCAAGGACATCTCGCCGCGTGTCATCGATCTTGTCGCGCCGATCGGCAAGGGCCAGCGCGCACTGATCGTAGCACAGCCGCGCACCGGCAAGACGGTTCTGCTGCAGAACATCGCGCATTCGATCACCACCAACCATCCCGAGTGCTACCTCATCGTCCTGCTGATCGACGAGCGGCCCGAAGAGGTGACGGACATGCAGCGCTCGGTGAAGGGCGAGGTGGTGTCCTCGACGTTCGACGAGCCGGCGGTGCGGCACGTCCAGGTGGCCGAGATGGTCATCGAGAAGGCCAAGCGCCTCGTCGAGCACGGCCGCGACGTCGTCATCCTCCTCGACTCGATCACCCGCCTCGGCCGGGCCTATAACACCGTGGTGCCGTCCTCCGGCAAGGTGCTGACCGGCGGCGTCGACGCCAACGCCCTGCAGCGGCCCAAGCGCTTCTTCGGCGCGGCGCGCAACATCGAGGAGGGGGGGTCGCTCACCATCATCGCCACCGCGCTGATCGACACCGGCAGCCGGATGGACGAGGTGATCTTCGAGGAGTTCAAGGGTACGGGCAATTCCGAGATCGTGCTCGACCGCAAGGTGGCGGACAAGCGCATCTTCCCGGCGATGGACATTCTCAAATCCGGTACGCGCAAGGAGGATCTCCTGGTGCAGCGCCAGGACCTCCAGAAGGTCTTCGTGCTCCGCCGCATCCTCGCCCCGATGGGTACCACCGACGCCATCGAGTTCCTGATCGACAAGCTCAAGCAGACCAAGACGAATTCCGACTTTTTCGACTCCATGAACACCTGATCGTCCGCAAGACGAGGGGTCACGCCTGCTTCGGACGACCTTCCGTCAGCATTCGTTCGAGCAGGGCGGGATCGGACACCGGGGCACGGCAGGTCTGGCCCTCGCACAGATAGGCCGCCGCGAAGGTGATATCCGGCACGATGCCGCCGGGCAGGAGATCGCCCGGCCGGGGGTCCCCGAGGTAGCTGACGACGACGACCCTGCGCGGATCCGGATATCGATTCGCAACCGTAACGAGCTGCGGCGCGTCCCGGTCCTCGACGATCAGCAGTTTCTGCGCGCTAGCGAGACTGGCGCAGGAAGCGATGATTCCCGCCTGCCCATAGGGTTGCTGCGCGATTCGGCCGGTTGCCGCGGACGCCGCCTGCCAGGCCTTTTCCAGCAGAACGGGGTCCGAGGTCGCTGTGGCCAGGCGCGTCAAGGCCTCGATGATCTGCGCTGTCGCCGATGGTATGGCCTCATCGATGTCGCCGCGGATGCGCAGAGGCACGTCGGCAGCGTCGGACGCGGTCAGATAGTGACCGCCGCCGGATTCCGCCCCGTGCCATTGATCGAGGAGCCGTGCCATCACGGCGGCATCGCCGAAATAGGCGCCCTCGCCTGTCGCCGCATGCAGCGAAATCGCCGCATTGATCAGCGCGGCGTAGTCCGTCGACATTGCTAGGGACTGTGTGCACCCCTCGTGGATGACATGCGGCACGCGCCGGTCCGTTTCGGCCTGGGACACGACGGCATGGTAGGCCGCAGCCGCAAGAGCGAGCCAGTCGGCACGGTTGAAAGCCGCCGCAGCTTCGGCGATGGCGGCAATGGCCAGTCCGTTCCAGTCCGCGAGCACCTTGTCGTCGCGTCCGGGCCGAGGACGCCGCGCGCGATCGGCCCTCAGCGCCGCGAGTGCGTCGGCATGCCGGTCCGACGGAGCCGCCGGCGACTTGACGCGCAGGATCGGATCGCCCTCCCACCCGGCAGGTGCCACCAGCTCATAGCTCTGCAGAAATGCCGGCGCGCCGTCGCCCAGCACATTCGAGATCCGATCGACCGTCCATGTGTAGAAGCGGCCCTCTTCTCCCTCGCTGTCGGCATCGAGGCTCGAGGCAAAGCCGCCGCCGTCCACGATCATTTCGGATGCGATCCAGCCAATCGTCTCCTCGATTCGTATCCGGAACAATTTATCCCCCGTCTCGGCAAACGCCCAGAGACAGAGGCGGATCAACTGTGCATTGTCGTAGAGCATCTTCTCGAAATGCGGCACCAGCCACTCGGCGTCGGTCGAGTAGCGCGCCAGTCCGCCCCCGACATGGTCATAGATGCCGCCGTCCAGCATGGCCCGGAGCGTCAGCAGCACATTGTCGCGGCTGGTCGCGTTTCGCTCGATCAGCCAGTCCAGCCACAGCGCTGCCAGGAAAGGAGCATTGGGGAACTTTGGAGCGCCGCGAAGCCCGCCCCTTTCCGGATCGATCGAGGAATTGACCGCTGCCGCGAGATTGCGCAGATCGTCGGGCTGCGGTTGGCGTCCGGCCTGCCGCCTGTCGAGGCGCTCGGCGATGAATCCCTGCAATTTGACGGAGCCTTCGACCAGGCGTTCGCGATCATTGCCCCAGGCGCGTCCGACGGCTTCGAGCACCTGGCGGAAACTCGGACGGCCATGGCGCGGCTGCGGCGGAAAATAGGTGCCGCCCCAGATCGGTTCGGCGGCCGGCGTAAGGAACATGGTCAGCGGCCACCCCCCCTGCTCGCCGAGCGCCGTCAGGGCTGCCATGTAGATCTGATCGATGTCGGGACGTTCTTCGCGGTCCACCTTGATGTTGACGAACAGGCGGTTCATAAGCAGCCCGATTTCGGGGTCCTCGAAGCTCTCGTGCGCCATGACATGGCACCAGTGGCACGCGGCATAGCCGACCGAGAGCAGAACCGGGCAGTTCCTCTGCCGCGCTTCGGCAAGCGCGGCAGCCGACCAGGGCTGCCAGTTCACGGGATTTCCGGCGTGCTGCCGAAGATAGGGGCTGGCCTCCTGGGCGAGCAGATTCGATCCGGTCAATGTCATCCGCGCAGCATAGTCCCTTCAGCGACGAGACGGAAACAGCCGATCGAAGCGGCCGCTCAACGATCGTGGCGCTGTCGACCGGGGCTCTGCCGTCGGGAGTTGCGGTGGTGCGCACCAGCGGACCGGCGGCAGGCGAACTCGTCCGACGCCTTGCCGGCACCGTCCCGCCGGCGAGGCGCGCCGCCTATCGGACCCTGAGGGACGCGGATGGTCTGACGATCGACCGGGGCATCGTCCTGCACTTTCCTGCTCCCGACAGCTTTACCGGCGAGGAGTGTGCGGAATTTCACGTCCATGGCGGCCGGGCCGTGGTCGACGCTCTCCTGGGGGCCTTGTGCAAGGTGTCGTCGGTACGGCTGGCGGAACCCGGCGAATTCACGCGGCGGGCGTTTCAGAACGGCAAGATGACGCTTCTGGACAGTGAGGCGCTGGCGGATCTGATCGAGGCCGAAACGGAAGCGGAACGACGCTTTGCCATACAGAACGGCGCGGGCCGGCATGCGATGCTCTACGGGGAATGGCGGCGGGAGATCATCCGAATCTGGTCGGCGATCGAGGCCAGGCTCGACTTCAGCGACGAGGATGATGTTCCGGACGATTTGCCCGCCGATCTGCTGACCGACATCGTCGCGCTTGAAGGACGTATCTCCCAGCATCTTTCCGGCTACCGCCAGGCGGAAATGGTGCGTGCTGGTTTCGACGTCGTGCTGCTCGGGGCCCCGAACGTCGGCAAGTCCAGCCTGCTCAACGCGCTCGCGGCGCGCCAGGTCGCCATCGTCACGGACGAGCCGGGAACGACGCGCGATCTGATCGAACTGGTGCTCGACCTGGAGGGAACCAAGGTCAGGGTCACCGATACTGCGGGGATCCGGGCACCCTCCGGCCGGGTGGAGGAGATCGGAATCGCGCGTGCCGTCGAGCGGGCGAGCCAGGCGCAACTGGTGCTGCTCCTGGCACCGGCGGATGGGTCGGCCGAATTCCTGGAGCCACCGGCCGGGGTGGACTGCCTGCATGTCGTCACCAAGATCGACATGGCCGGAGCGGCTTCCGCTGCGCGGCATCGGCATTCGATCTCGACGGTCACCGGTGCCGGACTGCCGGATCTGATCGCTGTCGTGGCAGGCAGGGCGGCGGCGCACCGGCCCGCCGACGGCGAGGTGCTTCCGTGGAAGGCGCGGCATGTTGAACTGCTCAGGCAGGCGGGGGCATATCTGGCGCAGGCGTGCGCCGCCGGAGTGGGGCTGGAGATCAGGTCGGAGCGGCTGCGCGCCGCCGCGGCTTCATTGGGCCGGATCGCCGGGGACGTCGACGTCGAGGATCTGCTGGACGCGATCTTTTCGTCGTTCTGCATCGGCAAATAGTGATGATTCACGTGAAACGCCGATGACAGACGCGTGCCGGCGCAGTCCGGTTGACAATCATGTCTCCTGACCCGAAAGCAGAGCGCATGGACTATGATGTCGTCGTCGTTGGTGGGGGACACGCGGGAACCGAGGCGGCCGCCGCGGCGGCACGCATGGGAGCCAGGACCGTGCTGGTGACCATGCGCGTCGACGCCATCGGCTCCATGTCCTGCAATCCGGCCATCGGCGGCATCGGCAAAGGTCAACTGGTGCGCGAGATCGATGCGTTCGACGGCGTCATGGGGCGGGCCGCGGATGCTGCCGGAATTCAGTTCAGGATGCTCAACAGGCGCAAGGGACCGGCCGTGCGCGGGCCGCGAACCCAGGCGGATCGCCGGCTCTATCGGGCGGCCGTCCAGGCAGCCCTCGCGGCTCAGGAGAACCTCGACATCGTTGAGGGCGAAATCGCCGCCCTGACCATCAGCTCGGGTAAGGTCCGCGGTGTGTCGCTGAGCGATGGACGCGCGATCGCCTGCCGTGGTGTCGTGCTGACGACCGGCACGTTCCTCAGCGGCGAAATTCACATCGGCGACCGACGGTTCTCGGCCGGCCGGATGAACGAAGCGGCCGCCAAGCGTCTGTCCACCTCGATGGGCGCGGCAGGATTTGCGCTGAAGCGGCTGAAGACGGGTACGCCGCCGCGGATTGCCCGCGATTCCGTCGACTGGGCCTCCCTGGAGATGCAGCCGGCGGATGCCGATCCGCAGCCCTTTTCGCTGCTGACCGACCGCATCACCGTGCCGCAGATCGAATGCGGGATCACCAGGACCACGGAGGCGACGCATCGGATCATCCGGGACAACCTCCATCGCTCGGCTCTCTACTCGGGCAACATCGCTGGCCGGGGTCCGCGCTATTGCCCCTCCATCGAGGACAAGATCGTCAAGTTCGGGGACCGGGAGAGCCATCAGATCTTCCTGGAGCCGGAGGGGCTGGACAGCGATGTGGTCTATCCGAACGGCATCTCCACCTCTCTCGCCGAGGACGTCCAGGAGGCCGTGGTCAGAAGCATTCCGGGTCTTGAACAGGCCCGCATCCTGCAGCCGGGCTATGCCATCGAATACGACCACGTCGACCCGACGGAGCTGACGGGAAGCCTGGAGGCCCGAAGGGTTTCCGGCCTGTTTCTGGCAGGCCAGATCAACGGGACGACCGGCTATGAGGAGGCAGCCGGCCAAGGTCTGCTGGCAGGGATCAATGCGGGGCGGCATGCCGCCGGTATGGAATCCGTCAGGCTGTCGCGCGGTGAGGCCTATATCGGCGTGATGGTCGACGACCTGACGACGAGAGGTGTTACGGAACCGTATCGAATGTTTACCTCGCGGGCGGAGTTCCGCCTGTCGCTGCGGGCCGACAATGCGGATCGCCGCCTGACGCCGGTGGCGATCGAGCTGGGCCTCGCTTCGCGCGAGCGGCGGGTGCGTTTCGAGGCTATGTCGAGCGCGATCGACCGGGCACGCCTGATCCTGAAGGAGCTGGAGATCTCTCCGACCGACGCAACACGCGCCGGGCTGGCGGTCAATCAGGATGGCAGGCGACGGTCGGCGTTTTCGCTTCTGTCCTATCCGGAGATCAGCTTCACGGATCTGACACGGGTTTGGCCGCAACTCGCCGAGACGGATGCCAGGACGCAGGCGGCGCTGGAGATCGAAGCCTCCTACGATGTCTATCTGGATCGACAGACCGCCGACATCGCACAGCTAAGAAGAGACGAGAACCAGCTCATTCCGGCGGACTTTGAGTATGGAGATTTACCTAGCCTGTCCAAAGAGTTGCAGCAGAAGCTTTCGGCAATACGTCCACGTTCCATCGCAGATGCGGAGCGCATCGAGGGTATGACCCCCGCGGCGCTCAGCCTGATCCTGCTGAGAAGCCGGGACGCAGCGGGTCGCGGCGCTGCGGCATGAAGGAGGGTCGTCGAGCCGAGTTGGAGGCGATCGCCGGGGCGGTTTCACGTGAAACATTCGACCGGCTCGTGGCGTTCGAAGCTGACTTCCTGCGGTGGAACCGCGTCACCAATCTGATTGCGCAGTCGACGATCTCCGAACTCTGGCAGCGACACATACTGGACAGCGCCCAGCTCGTTCCGCTGGCCGGCGACGCCCGGCATTGGCTCGACCTGGGATCAGGCGGCGGCTTTCCGGGAGCGGTCGTCGCAATATTGCTGAAGGATCGTCCCGGCGCGACTTTCGACCTGATCGAGAGCAACGGCAAGAAGTCTTCCTTCCTGCAATCGATCGCCGGCCGCCTCGATCTGCCGATGCAAGTGCACCCGATCCGTATCGAAACCGCCAGCTCCGTCATCCAAGAGGTTGATATCGTGAGTGCTCGCGCGCTTGCGAGCCTCGATCATCTGTTCCATCTGGCAGAGCCGTGGATCTCGCGCGGCGCGCGAGGATTGTTTCACAAAGGCCGGGATTTCAAGCGGGAGATCAAAGAAACGATTCACAAGTGGGAATCCGACCTGATAGAACATCGCAGTGTGGTCGATCCCTCAAGCGTGATTCTGGAAATCAGATCGCTTCGCAGACGACCGTAGGCCCTTGGACTCGGGGATCAGGTCGATGCGGATCATCACCATCGCCAATCAGAAGGGCGGGGTTGGCAAGACAACCACCGCCATCAATCTGGCCACCGCCTTGTCGGCCATCGGCGAGCGGGTGCTGCTGGTGGATCTGGATCCGCAAGGCAACGCCAGTACGGGACTCGGGATCGATCGGCGGGACAGGCGATCATCGTCCTACGATGTGGTGACGGGGGCGCTGACCGTCAGCGCGGCGGCCGTCGACACCGTCGTTCCGGACCTGGCCATCGTCGCTTCGACGCTGGACCTGCTCGGCGTCGAGATGGAGATTGCCGGTGCGCCGGATCGCGTGCTGCGCCTGCGAAAGGCGCTGCGCTCCGACCGTGCCGTCGCCGAGCGCTGGACCTATGTGCTCATCGATTGTCCGCCGTCCCTCAATCTTCTGACGCTGAACTCGATGGCGGCCGCCGATTCGGTCCTCGTGCCGCTGCAATGCGAATTCTTTGCGCTCGAGGGTCTCAGCCAACTGCTTGAAACCGTTGATGAAGTGCGGCGCACGATCAATCCGGCGCTGGCCATCCAGGGGATCGTCATGACGATGTATGACGGCCGGAACAATCTTGCGAACCAGGTCGTCGACGACGTCCGCGCCCATCTCGGCGACAAAGTGTATCGCACCATCATCCCGCGCAACGTCCGGGTGTCCGAGGCGCCTTCCTACGGGAAGCCTGCGATCCTTTACGATCTCAAATGCTCCGGCAGCCAGGCCTATCTTCAACTGGCGTCCGAAGTCATCCGGCAAGAGCGCAAGCTGCGCGCGGCATAGCGGACCGCGGGAGGTAAATGGCATGAGCAATGAAGATCCCGGCCGCCGCCGCCTCGGTCGCGGCCTGGCCGCCCTGATCGGCGAGATCGACCGTCCGGCCGCCGCTTCGACCCCGGCGGTTCGCGCCGAAGCGCAGGCGCCGATCGAGCTGATCCGGCCGAACCCGCGCAATCCGCGTCGCAGTTTCGCCGAGGCGGAGTTGACCGATCTTGCCCAATCGATTCGCGAGCACGGCATCGTACAGCCAGTGGTTGTGCGGCCAAGCACGGCGTCGGCGGGACATTACGAGATCATCGCCGGCGAGCGGAGATGGCGCGCCGCGCAGCGCGCAGGCCTCGCAGAGGTGCCGATCATCCTGCGCGATGTGAATGATCGCACGGCGTTGGAGCTGGCGATCATCGAGAATGTCCAGCGGACCGATCTCAATCCGCTCGAGGAGGCGGCGGGCTATCAGCAGTTGATCGACGAACACAGCTACACGCAGGCAGATCTCGCACAGGTCATCGGCAAGAGCCGCAGCCATGTCGCGAACACGCTCAGGTTGCTACGCCTGCCCGACGAGGTGAAAACCCTGGTCGTCGATGGCGTCCTTTCCGCCGGTCACGCCAGAACCCTGATCACGGCGGCCGATCCCGGCGCGCTGGCGCAGCGGATCGTCGACGAGGGGCTTTCGGTGCGGCAGGCCGAGCAGTTGGCGAGCCAGCCCGGCGTGGTGTCCGAGGAGGTGGCGGCGCGGCCCTCCGCCGAGAAGGATGCCGATACGCTGGCGCTCGAAAAGCTGCTCTCGGATTCGGTGGGGATGAAGGTCGCCATTGCTCACCGGCGGAGGGGCGGTGAGATTCGGATCGTCTATCGCAGCCTGGAACAGCTTGACGAACTCTGCCGCCGCATCAAGGGCTGAGCTGTCGTCAACCGGTCGTCCTGCGGGAACGGGCGGCATCCACCGTGATCGCCAGCAAGGCCCGGTGCGCCAGTGCCGCCGAGATTGCCGGGTTGCGGCGCGTCGTCAGGATGGCGTCGTAGACCCGCGCGAGCATGATCTCCAAAGCGGCGGTGTCCCAGCGCCCGAGGCATTGTTCGACCAGCCGCCGCCGCGCGAAGAAGACCGGCGGCCGGGCCGCCGCGACGATCGACGCGGGGGTCGTGCCCGACTGCTGGATGACGCCACGCATCGCATGCAGCGCCTGCAACTGACGCTGCATTCCGGAGAGCACGCTGTACAGGCTGGAGGGATTCTCGGCGAGCCGCGCGAACTGGCGGTCGAACGATGCAAGATCGCCGGCCAGCGCCGCGTCGACGACATCGTCGGCCGAGAGGCCGGACACGTCGCCCGACAATGCCCTGATGTCCTCGACGTCGATCGATGCGGCTCCTGCCTTGTAGAGCACCAGCTTGTCGAGCTCGGCGCGGGTCGCCAGCCGGTCGCCGCCGAGGCTGCGGCGCAGAAGCGCACGGGCATCCGCGCCGATGGAGAGCCCGCTCCTGCCGACCACGTCGTCGATGACGGAATCGATCGACCGCCCGTCATCGGCATAGCAGGGGATCGCCATGGCAGCCGGGCTCGCCTCGACGACGGTGCGCAGCGGCGCGCCCTTCTTGAGATCGCCCGCCTCGATCAGGATCAGCGTGTCGGGCGGCATCGCCTGGCAGATCTGCTTCAAGGCGTCCGCCAGCGCCTTCTGGCCCTGCGCATTCTTCAGCCAAAGAAGCCTCCGGCCGGCAAACATCGGCATGGTGTTCGCTTCGTCGAGCAGCCGGCCGGGATCCCTCTCGATTTCCGCCGCGTCCAGGCGGACCACCGAGAAGGGATCGTCGAGCGCTACATCGGCCTTCTCGGCGAAACGACGCGCACGTTCGCTGACCAGGCCGCGGTCCGGCCCATAGACGAGAACGACAGGCGAACCCGCCTGGCGGCGCGCCAGCCAGCCGTCCGCCTCATGCGCTTTGATCTGTGCCATGCGATCCGACTATCACGCCCGGCGTGATGCGGAAACGGCGCGGCGCCGACGAAATCGATCGCGGGCTACGACCGACGGAAGTCGAGCTCGGGATGCGCCGTGGCGATGAAGTCCGGATTGGCGAAGTCGGCCAGATCGACACGGCTCCGCTTGGCATATCGCAGCGGCCGCCCGTCCAGGGTCCGGGTCATGCCGCCGGCGGCGCGCAGCACGGCATCGCCGGCCGCCGTGTCCCACTCCATGGTGCGGCCGAAGCGCGGATAGAGATCGGCCTCGCCCGCCGCGATCATGCAGAATTTCAGCGAGGAGCCGCGCGACACGAAGTCGCCGATCTCGAACTGTTCGAGCCAGCGATGGGTCTCGTCTCCGCAGTTGGCCCGGCTTGCCACCACGGTCAAGGGACCGCCGGTCCGCCGCGCATGCAGCGGCTCGAGCTCCCCCATCGACCCGCCGCGCACAAGGGCGCGCCATGCCCCGCTCCGGTCGCCAAGGAAAAGCTGTCCGATGGCAGGGGCATAGACCAGCCCGCCCGTCGGCATCGCCCCTTCGATCAGCGCGATATTGACGGTGAATTCGCCGTTTCGCTCGATGAATTCGCGGGTTCCGTCGAGCGGGTCCACGAGAAAAAACGATTCGGATGCGGAAGGAACGCGCCCAGCCGCCGCTTCCTCCTCCGCCACCACGGGTATGCCGGGCCAGCGCGCGCGCAGCGCTTCAAGGATCACCGCCTCGGCCCGCCGATCGGCTTCGGTGACTGGCGAGCCGTCGGACTTGCGGGTGGCCGAGATCGTCATCTCCGCATAGACCGCCATGATCTCCTGCCCGGCGGCCAGGCCGATATCGATGAAGTCGCGAGCGTTCACGTCCTGATCCCGAATCACGCAATGACCGGCATATCGGCGATGATCGGCGATCATCGCCGATATGCCGGTGCGTTCGCAGTAGAGGGCGGGTGAACGAAAATCCAGCATTGATTCGCAGGCGGAATGAATCGTAGGAACCCACTTGTATAGACAACCTGGCCGTTTCATGATGCGGTCCTCTCAACGGGGCTGCTTTCGTGACGCGAGGACCTTTCGATCTCTCCGGACGCAAGGCGCTGGTCACCGGAGCCAGCCGCGGCATCGGCCAGTCTCTGGCGGTCGCCCTGGCCAAGGCCGGCGCCGATGTGGCGGTCACCGCGCGCAGCACCGACGGCCTTGCCGAAACGCAGCGACTGATCGCGTCGGAGGATCGCAGGAGCGTCGCGATCGCCCAGGACGTGACCGATGTCGCCTCTGCGCGCGATGCGGCGGACCAGGCGGCGAAGCTGCTCGGCGGTCTCGACATACTGGTCAACAATGCCGGCCACGAGGAGGTGCGGGCGTCCCTGGATGTCGACGAGCGGCTGTGGGACAGCATCGTCGACACCAATCTCAAGGGGGCCTTCTTTTGCGCCCAGTCGGCCGCGAAAATCATGGCGCAGGCCGGCAATGGCGGCGCCATCGTCAATCTGTGTTCGCTGACTTCCTACGTCGGCATTCCGACGGCCGTCCCCTACGGATCGTCGAAGACGGGACTGCTCGGCATGACGCGCGCGCTCGCCGCCGAATGGGCGCCGCTCGGCATCAGGGTCAATGCGATCGCTCCCGGCTATTTCCGCACCGCGATGACCGACGTTTTCTACGGGGACGAGGGCTGGCAGCGGTCGATGCTCGCCAAGATCCCGCAGCGCCGCTTCGGCCGGCTGCAGGATCTGCACGGCGCGGTGGTCTTTCTCGCCAGCGACGCTTCGGCCTATGTGACGGGCACGTGCATTCCCGTCGACGGCGGCTATTTGGCCTCGATATGACGCTTGCGCAGCAGCGGGATTCCCGCTTGTATTTGGTTGTATATACGAGTTGACGACCCATGATCCTTACGACAGGACAGGCCTAGTGTCGGCATCGCCTCTCGCAAAGGCTGCGGTTGCCGCCGATGGCGCGGCAGTCTCCGTTCGCGACGTGCAGATGGTCTATGACGGGGTCCATGCCGTCAAGGACGCAAGCTTCGATCTGCTTCCCGGCCGTTTCCTGACCATTCTCGGTCCGTCGGGATCGGGCAAGACGACCCTGCTGCGCATGATCGCCGGTTTCCAGACTCCGACGGCCGGCGAGATCGTCATCAACGGGCAGGCAGTGAGCGCCGTGCCGCCGCATCGGCGCGCGATCGGCATGGTGTTCCAGAAGCTGGCGCTGTTCCCGCATATGACCGCGGCCGAGAACGTCGCCTTTCCGCTGAAGATGCGGCGGCGCGACGCCCGCACGATCGACGAACGGGTCGAACGCTATCTCGCGCTGGTCAAGCTCGGGGGCTATGGCAAGCGGCGCATCCACGAACTGTCCGGCGGGCAGCAGCAGCGCGTGGCCATCGCGCGGGCGCTGGTTTTCGAGCCGGACCTGCTGCTGCTCGACGAACCGCTGGCCGCGCTCGACCGCAAGCTGCGCGAGGAGATGCAGCTCGAATTCCGGCGCATCCAGCGCGAACTCGGCGTCACCACCATCAACGTCACGCATGACCAGCGCGAAGCGCTGGTGGTCTCGGACGAGATCGTCGTCATGGACAAGGGCCAGATCCAGCAGAACGCCCGGCCGGTCGCCACCTATCGCCAGCCGAGCAATGCCTTTGTCGCCGGCTTCATCGGCGTGACGAACTTCATCCCCGGCAAGGTCGCCGCCGTGGATGGCGGCATTGCGAGGCTGAGCGCCGGCACGCAGGAACTCGCGGGTTCGGTCGGCAATGGCAGCCTCGCGCCCGGCGCTTCCGCCTCCGGCGCCATCCGCGCCGAGCAGATCCGGGTCGGCGCTTCCACCGCAACGATGTCGGGGCTCGACACGATCGTCGAAGGCATCGTGCAGGACGCCATCTTCGAAGGCGAGCGGACCGTCTACGAAATCGTGGTGGCGGCTGTCGGCGAGGTCACGCTGCGCGTCTTCGACCACGACCCCGCCGGCCACAGCCAGTTCGACATCGGCGCGCCGGTGTTCCTGGGCTGGAATGCGCGCGACCTGATGATCTTCGCATGACGAGCATTTGAACCAGAGGAGAACGACAATGAAGAAGACGACCTTTCCTATGCCTGCGCTGACCAGGCGCACGCTGCTGCAGGGTGCCGCCGCGATCGGCGGCGCCTCGGCTCTCGGCCTGCGCGGCGCCTTCGCGCAGGAGCCCGAGAAGCCGGCCGAGATCATCGTCCGCGCCTGGGGCGGCTCCTGGGTGGACAGCCTGAAGGCCGGCGTGTCCGACCCCTTCACCAAGGCGACCGGCATCGCCGTGCGCCACGATCTCACCGAGGACAACGAGATCCAGCCGAAGGTCTGGGCGGCGGTGGCGCAGAAGCGCGTGCCGCCGATCCACATCAACTGGGATACCACCACCAACGCCACCAAATCGGCGCTGCGCGGCGTGACCGAGGATCTTTCGGACCTGCCGAACCTCGCCAACGTGACCGAACTCGCCAAGCCGGTCGGGCTGGACGGCTATCCGATCGTCAACACCTACGGCTATGTCTATGTGCTCGCCTACCGGCCGGAGGCGTTCCCGGACGGCCCGCCGAAGTCCTATCACGATCTGCTCGATCCGAAGTTCAAGGGCCGGCTCGCCTTCTACAATGACGGCATCGGCTTCCATTTCCCCGCCCAGGTGGCCGGCGGCGGCAAGCTCGAGGACATTCCGGGCAACATGCAGCCGGCCTGGGACTTCATCGCCAAGATGAAGGAACAGAAGCCGCTGCTCGGCGAGGACCCCGACTTCACCACCTGGTTCCAGAACGGCGAGATCGACGCCGCCTGCACCATCTCGACCAATGCGCGCGAGGCGCAGAAGAACGGCGTGAAGATCGAATGGACGGTGCCGGAGGAGGGCTGCAAGTTCGACACCGACGGGCTGTGGATCCCCAAGGGCCTGCCGGAGAACGAGCTGTACTGGGCGAAGCAGTACATCAACTTCGCGCTGACCAAGGAGGCGCAGCAGGTGTGGCTCGACGGGCTCGGCCTGCCGGGCGTCATTCCAGGCCTGACGCCGCCGGCGGACCTCGTCGACGACCCGTCCTACCCGACCAAGGACGAGGACTTCAAACACCTGATCCGCATTTCGTCGAAGATCCAGGTCGAGAACGAGAGCGAGTGGTTCGGCAAGTTCAAGGCGATCATGCAGGGGTGAGAAACGTCCGGCCGAAGGCCGGCGAAAAGCCAACGATTTGGCTTTTCGAGTTTCGAACGCCCGGAGCCCTAGCGGAGGGCGGGGCGGTCGATACAAACGCACCCCCACCCCGCGTCGCTACCCGCTCCTTCTGGAGCGGGTTCCTCCGCGACCCTCCCCACAAGGGGGAGGGTAAGCCTTCGCCCGGTCCCATGCCTCGATGACGCGTTCCTCCAACCCCTACCCGCTGCGCTGGCGCGTCCTCGACGCGCTGGATGCCGTGGCGGCTGCCGTCTGGCCGCGGTCGATGGCCAGCGCGACACCCTATCTGATGCTGCTGCCGGCGGTCCTGCTGGTCGGCCTGCTGGTCCTCGGTCTCTGGCAGATGGCCGATTCCAGCCTGCGCACCCTCGACACCACGACCTTCCTGTTCTCCGAGGATTATTCGCTGGCTAACTATCGTCGCGCCGTGACCGAACCGCTGTTCGCCGTGGTCGCCTGGCGCAGCCTTCTGGCGGCGGCCATCGTCACGCTGGTGACGCTGGTCTTTGCCTTCCCTTACGCCTATCTCATGGTGCGGACCCGCTCGTCGCGCCTGCGCAAGGCGTTGCTGATTGCGCTGTTCCTGCCCTTCTTCATCGGCCAGGTGGTTCGCGCCTACGGGTGGCTGATCATCCTCGGCAACCAGGGCATGGTGAACGAGGCGCTCGGGCTGGTCGGCATCCCGCCGATGCGGCTGATCTACAACTATCCCGCCGTGCTGTTCGGTCTGGTCCAGTACATGCTGCCCTTCGCCGTGCTGATGCTGACGCCGGCGCTGACGGCCATTCCCGACGAGCTGGAGGCGGCCGCCGGCTCGCTCGGCGCCAATTGGGTGCGGACGTTCCTGCATGTCGTGCTGCCGCTCGCCCGCCCTGGCTTCATCGGCGCCGGCGTCGTCGTCGTGACGCTGTCGCTGACCGACTTCGCGGTGCCGGCGATCCTCGGCGGCGGTTCGCAGGACTTCATCGCCAACGCCATCTACGACCAGTTCTTCCGCACCTCGGACCAGGGGCTCGGCGCGACGCTGGCGCTGATGCTGGTGGCGCTGGGGTCGCTGGTGGTCGGCATCGTGTTCGCGCTGTTCGGCGCCGGCACGCTGGCCGTCGGAGCGCGGCGATGACCGCTCCGCTGTCGAAGCGCATCTTCCTGTGGACCTTCGTGGCGATCGCCATCGTCACGCTGTCGGCGCCGACCGTGGTGGTGCTCGGCGCGTCGTTCACGGCCGGCAACATGATCGCCTTTCCGCCGCAGGGCCTGTCGCTGCAATGGTACGCCAAGATCAGCCAGGCGGCCGACCTGCGCAACGCCTTCCTGCGCACGCTGTGGGTAGCGCTGGTCTGCACGCTGGTCTCCATCCCTGTAGGAACGCTGGCCGGGCTGGCGCTGGCGAAATATCGGGTGCGCTTCGCGGCGGCGTTCCAGGTCTATCTCCTGCTGCCCTTCACCATCCCGCTGATCGGTTCGGGCATCGGCCTGATGCTGGTGTTCGGCGACGCCGGCATGCTCGGCCAGCTCTGGCCGGTCGGCATCGCCTGCTCGGTGATCAACCTGCCCTTCATGATCTGGGCGGTGACGGCGAGCGCGGCCGGCCTCGATCCGGATCTGGAACTCGCGGCGGCGAATTGCGGCGCGCCGCCCTTGCAGGCCTTTCTTTTCGTCACGCTGCCGGCGGTCGCCCCCGGCGTGATCACCGGCTCGCTGCTGATGTTCATCCTGGCGCTCAACGAGTTCCTGGTGAGCCTGCTGCTGACTGACGCGCGGATCGTCACCCTGCCGGTGCAGATCTACAATTCCATCCGTTCGATCATCACGCCCGACCTTGCCGCGATCTCCGTGGTGTTCATCGCCTGCTCGGGCCTCGCCATCCTGCTGCTCGACCGGCTGGTCGGGCTCGAAATCTTCCTCAAGTCCAAGTAGCCGCCATGCCCGAAATCTCCTTCCACGACCTCTCCAAGCTCGATGCCGCCGGCCGCGAGGCGCTGCTTCGGCGGTCCGAGACCGACCTCTCCGGATTTGTCGAGAAGGTGAGGCCGATCATCGAGGCGGTGCGCACCGAAGGCGACGCCGCGCTGCTGCGCTTCGCCCGCGATCTCGACAAGGCCGACGTCAAGCCGGGGGCGCTGAAGGTGACGGAGGCCGAGTTCGACCGCGCCTTCACGCTGGTCGAGGAGGAGGTGAAGGAGGCGATCCGCTTCGGCATCGACAACATCCGCCGCTTCCACGAGGAGCAGAAGCCGGAGGCGATGTGGATGAAGGAGATGCGGCCCGGCGCCTATGCCGGCGACCGTTTCACGCCGATCAGGTCGGTGGCGCTCTATGTGCCGCGCGGCAAGGGGGCCTTCCCCTCCGTGACGATGATGACGTCGGTTCCGGCGGTGGTGGCCGGCGTGCCGGACCTCGCCATCGTCACGCCGCCCGCGCCGGACGGCTCCGTCGACGCCGCGACGCTGGTCGCGGCGCGCATCGCCGGTGTCGAGACGGTCTACAAGGTCGGCGGCGCCCAGGCCGTCGCCGCCGTCGCCTACGGCACCGAGACGGTCAGGAAGGCGCTGAAGATCGTCGGTCCCGGCAGTCCCTGGGTGGTCGCGGCGAAGCGGCTGCTCGGCGGCGTCATCGATCCCGGCCTGCCGGCAGGGCCTTCCGAGGCGGTGATCTTCGCCGACGAAACGGTTCATGGCGGACTGGCGGCGCTGGACCTGCTGATCGAGGCCGAGCACGGGCCCGATTCGTCGGCCTATCTCGTCACCCATTCGCGGCGGGTGGTCGAGGAGGCGCTGGCCGCCCTGCCCGAGCATTGGGCCCGCATGACCGAGCAGCGCGTCGCCTTCTCGACCGCCGTGCTGACCGGCGCCTATGGCGGCATCGTGCTGACCCCGTCGCTGGAGGAGAGCTACCGCTTCGTCAACGACTACGCACCGGAACACCTCGAGATCCTCTCGACCGATCCCTTCGCGCATCTCGGCCACATCACCGAGGCAGCGGAGATTCTCATGGGGCCTCATACGCCGGTCGCGATCGGCAATTTCGGGCTCGGACCCAACGCCGTGCTGCCGACCAGCCGCTGGGCGCGCACCTGTGGACCGCTGTCGGTGACGGATTTCGTCAAGCGCTCGTCGATCGGCTATGTGACGAAGTCGGCCTATGCGCCGTTCGCCAAGGCGGCCTGGACGCTGGCGCGCTACGAGGGATTTTCCTCGCACGAGCATGCCGTGTCGGAGGTCCGCAACGCCTACCTGCCGAAAGGCGCATGACGCATGGACGCGGTGCGGCTTTACGCGGCCGGCGATCTCAGGACGGAGCAGATCGGTGCACCCGCCGCGCCGCCCGCCGGCTGGGTCAAAGTAAAAGTCGGCGCGGCCGGCATCTGCGGCTCCGACCTCCACAACTATCATACCGGGCAATGGATTTCGCGTTCGCCGAGCGTCGCCGGCCACGAGTTCGCCGGCCTCGTCACCGAAGTCGGCCCGGAGGTCGACGGCATTTCGGTGGGCGACCATGTGGTGGCCGATTCGCGCGTCTGGTGCGGCGTCTGCCCGAACTGCCGCGACGGACGCCGCCATGTCTGCGACCGGCTCGGATTCGTCGGCGAGGTCATCGACGGCGGGTTCGCCGAGGAGACGCTGCTGCCGGCCCGCCTCGCGGTTGTCTGCCCGCAAAACCTGCCGTGGCGGATCGCGGCTTTCGCCGAGCCGCTCGCGGTGGCGCTGCATGCGATTCGTCGGCTAAGAATCACCCCCGGGGAGCCGGTTCTCGTCGTCGGCTGCGGTCCGATCGGCGGCCTCGCGGCGCTGCTGCTGTCGCGCCGCCACGACGGGCCGGTGCTGGTCGCCGACCGCAATGCAGGACGGGCCTCGCTCGTCGCGGAGGTTGTGGGAGCGACAAGGGTCGAACTCGCGGCCGCGTCCGTCGAGGAGGCGCTTGGCGGCAGGCGGTTGCGCTACGGCCTCGACGCGACGGGATCGGTCGGAGCGATCGACGCGGCGCTCGATCTTCTGGCCGGCGGCAGCACGCTCGGCCTGGTCGGCATCTCGCACGGCCGCATCGATCTCGACCCCAACCGCCTGGTGGAGCGCGAGATCGCCCTGGTCGGCTGTCACGCCTTCGCCGACGAACTTCCCGAGGCGGTCGCGCTGTTGCCCGGACTGGCCGGAGAGCTGCGGCGGTTCATCGATGCCGAGATCGGGCTGGCCGACGTGCCGGCCGCCTATGAGCGGCTGCTGCGCGGCGACAGCGCCGGGCTGAAGGCCATCATCGCGATCGGCGCCTCGGACGGCCCGGCATGAAGCCGCGCGACGCGGAGGCCGCACCGGGCGTGAGCGCCAGGGATTCGCTGCCCGAAAGCACCGGGCCGCTCTACGAGAAGGTGAAGGATTTCGTGCTCACCAATATCGGCAGCGGACGCTGGCCGAAGGAGCACCGGCTGCCGTCGGAAAACGAGCTGGTGACGACGCTCGGCGTGTCGCGGATGACCGTCAACCGGGCGCTGCGCGAGCTGACCTCTGCCGGACACCTGCTGCGCATCCAGGGCGTCGGTACCTTCGTGGCGCCGCCCAAACCGCAGTCGACGCTGATCGAGGTCGCCAACATCGCCAGCGAGATCCGGGCCCGCGGCGGCAGGCACCGGGCGAGCGTCGTCGTGCTGGAGCGCATCGAGGAACCCGAGGCCGATCTCCTGGCTGCCTTCGACTTCGCCCGGACGCGGCCGGTGTCGCATTCGATCGTGCTGCATTTCGAGGACGGCGTGCCGGTCCAGCTTGAGGAACGCTTCGTCAATCCCGACCTCGTTCCGGACTACCATCTGCAGGATTTCGAGGCGGTCACCACCTACGACTATCTGCAGAAGGCGACGCCGCTGACCGAGGTCGAGCACGTCATCTCGGCGGTTCCGGCCGACGATTTCTCGGCCGGCCATCTCGGCATGGGGATCGGCGCTCCGTGCCTGCTGCTCTATCGCCGCACCTGGACGGGCGCCACCGTCGCGACCGTCAACCGGTTGATCTATGCCGGATCGCGCTACTCGCTCGGCAGCCGCTATTCGACGCCCTTCACGCCCAAGCCCTGAGCGGAAGCGCTTCCAGGGCGATCGCCGGCCCGCCGCCGCGCTATTCGGTGTTCGCCTCGATGCGCTCCATGTCGTCGTCGGACAGGCCGAAATGGTGGCCGATCTCGTGGATGAGGACATGGGTGATCAGTTCGTACAAGCTGACGTCCCCCCGCTCGCACCATTCGTCCAGGATGGGGCGGCGATACAGGAAGACGCGCGACGGCTCGGCCGCAGGTCCCATGGCGTCGCGGCGGCCGATATCGACCCCACTGTAGAGGCCGGTCAGGCCGAACGGGTCCTCGATGCCCAGGTCGTCCAGCACGTCGTCGGGCGGGAAGTCGTCGACGCGGAACACCACGTCGCCCGCGAGCTGGCGGAAGCCGTCGGGGAGGGCGGCAAAGGCCCGCTCGGCGAGCTCGGCGAAGTCTTCGAGTGAGGGCGCTCGGCCCCAACTGATCGGGTCACTCATCCGGCATCACGATATGCGGCGCCTCGGGCGGCCGGGTCTCGAACAATCCGATGTCCAGCGGCTGCTGCGGCTTCGTCGGGCGCAGCGGGGCGCGGGAGATGGCGCGCAGCGCGTCCGCCTCCAGCGGCTGCTTCGACTTGCGGGCGTCGCGCGCCTGGGGCGGATCCAGTGGCCGCCCGGCCGTGCCGACGCGCCAGTAGGAGACGGTCAGGCGCCAGACGGTCTTCGGCGGCGTCTTCGGCGGATCGGGCCAGCGGTGGCCGCCGGCATAGCTGGGCTCGACCGGCTTCGGCCGCGGCGCGCCCTCGGCCACCTGCTCGACCAGGGAACAGTAGCGATCCTCGGCCTCCGGCGCGGCGCCGGTGCGCTCGTCCTCGACGCGGCCGCTGTAGGCGTCGAGCGCCGCCTCGCGGGTGGCGAACGCCGGGCCGATGGCGTCGGTGGTGAACGCGACGCCCGCGCCGGCCCGCCGCGCCGCCTCGCTCTTGCGCGCCGCACGGCCCAGCGGGCGCGAGAGCGCCTGCTCGCCGTTGGCGGCCACCGGATAGAGGATCGCGGTCATCGGGCGCATTCTCGCTGAAAACACCTGCGGATAGAACTCAGGCGAGCGTGCCGGGGGGCCAAGCCCGGCCTAAGCTGCGCGGGAACTGATTCGGGACGTGATGAGCGCGCAAGACCTGATCCTCGCAGCCGCTGCGGGCGCGGTCAGCCTGGCCCTGTCGGCGGTGCTGTGGGCCTTCGCCCAGCGCCGCGTGGCCGACCGTCGCGTGGCCGAGCTGGCGAAGCGCATCCGCCAGCTCGAAGCCGGCGCGGAGACGGCCCAGGCCTCGGCCGAGGCGTTCGATTCCGCCCTGC
>JAHBYY010000063.1 GCA_019635715.1 Rhizobiaceae bacterium
CCGGCGGCATCCTGATCACGCCGCTGCCGGGCGCCACAGACCTCAAGGCCGGGTCGGCGACGCGGCCGTTCTTCGGGGTGAGGCCGCAGCTCGTCGACAACGAGGGCAAGGTGCTGGAGGGCGCCACCGACGGCAATCTCTGCATCACCGACTCATGGCCCGGCCAGATGCGCACGGTCTATGGCGACCACGAGCGCTTCGTGCAGACCTATTTTTCCACTTACAAGGGCAAGTATTTTACGGGCGACGGCTGCCGCCGCGACGCCGATGGCTACTACTGGATCACCGGGCGCGTCGACGACGTCATCAATGTCTCGGGTCATCGCATGGGCACCGCCGAAGTCGAGTCGGCGCTGGTCAGCCACGACAAGGTGTCGGAGGCGGCGGTCGTCGGCTATCCGCACGACATCAAGGGGCAGGGTATCTACTGCTACGTGACGCTGATGGCCGGCGAGCAGGGATCGGAGGAACTGCGCAAGGAGCTGGTCGGCCATGTGCGCAAGGAGATCGGCGCCATCGCCTCGCCGGACAAGATCCAGTTCTCGCCGGGCCTGCCGAAGACCCGCTCGGGCAAGATCATGCGGCGCATCCTGCGCAAGATCGCCGAGGACGATTTTTCCGCGCTCGGCGACACCTCGACCCTTGCCGACCCGGCGGTAGTCGACGACCTGATCGCCAACCGGCAGAACAGGAAGGGGTGATCAGCGGTCGCCGAAGGCGATCGATCGACAGTGATGTGTCGATCGACGCGACGGGCGCCCGGAGGGCACGCACCGGCAGCGGAGCTAAGATTTGGAAACGATCGGCAACGTCCTGCAGCTCTGGCGCTATCCGGCGAGTTCCCTGGCCGGCGAGACACGGCCCGACCTGGAGGTCGACGCGACGGGGGCGACCGGCGACCGGCTCTACGGCGTGGTGGATGCAGAAACCGGCGAGCCGGCGCGGCCGGACCGCGACCGCCGCTGGCATCCGGCGCCGCGCATCCGGACGCGGCTCCGCGGCGACGGCAGGCTCGAAGTGGCGGTTCCGGGCGGAAGCTGGATGGAGGCGCCGTCCCAGGACTGCGATCGCGTGCTTTCGGACCATTTCGGCCTCGGCGTGTCGCTTCGGCCGTTCGGCGGCACCGATTTGCCCGGCTATGACGGGCCGCAGACCGAGCCCCGCTACGCCAAGGCACCGATCCATCTGCTGACCACCGCTTCGCTGGCGCGGCTGCAGGCGCTCAATCCGGCCGGCGTCGCCGATGCCCGCCGCTTCCGGCCGAACGTGGTGGTCGACATGCCCGCCGTCGAAGGATCGTTTCCGGAGACCGAGTGGATCGGCCGGCGCATCGCCGTCGGCGAGGTCGAGATGACGATTTCGGAGCCCTGCCGCCGTTGCGGCTTCACCATCATCGCGCAGGACGGATTCGACGACGATCCCGGCATCCTGCGCAGCCTCGTGCGCCACAACGGCCACGATATCGGCGTCTACTGCACGGTCGACCGGCCCGGGCGGATGGCGCTGGGGGACGGCCTGCGCTTTCTCTGAAGCATCAGCCGGGAAGCACCTGCCACACGGCGCTGCGCTTGACCTCGGAGTCTTCCAGGGCCCGCGTGACCGCCACTTCATGGATCGACAGGCGCTCCAGCCCGCTCTTCGGCAGGTAGGCCCGGCCGGGATCGCCGACCAGTACCGCGGCGCCGCGCCGCGCCAACGCCTGCAGCCATGGCGCGACCCGTTCGGCCATCGGGCGATCATAGAAGACGTCGCCCGCCAGCACGACGTCCCAGCCCTCATCGGCGCCGATCAGGTCGGAGTCGCGGAAGTCGAGCGAAACGTCGTTTGCCATTGCGTTGAGCCGAACCGCCGCGGCGCAGAACGGATCGATGTCGGCCGCCTCCACACAGGCTGCGCCGGCGCGGGCCGCGGCGATCGCGACCAGGCCCGAGCCGCTGGCGAAATCCAGCACGCGACGTCCGCGCACCGACTCCGGATTGTCCAGAAGATGGCGCGCCAGTGCCTGGCCGCCGGCCCAGGCGAAGGCCCAGAAGGGCGGCGGCAGGCCGATCGCCTCGAGTTCCTGCTCGGTGCGGTGCCAGAGATGGTGCGCCTCGTCGGCAAGGTACAGCCGGAGCTCGGGCACATGCGGCGGTGCGATCAGGGCGGTGTTTTGGCGAATGAAGCGCGTCCGGTCGCGGACGATCGCGTCGCTCACGGCGCCGGGTCGACACCGCCGAGGCGACAGATCTCCCGCCACTCCTCGGGTTTCACCGGCTGGACCGACAGGCGCGAATTGTTGACCAGCACCATTCCGGCCAGCGACGGATTGACCTTGCAGTCGTCCAGCGTCACCGGCTTCGGTACGTCGGTGAAGGCGCGGACATCGACACATTCCCAGCGCGCGTCCTCGGTGGTCGTGTCGTGGTGGGCAAGGGCACACACCTCGACGATGCCGACGACCGCCAGGCCCTCGTTGGAATGGTAGAAGAAGCCGAGATCGCCGACCTGCATGGCGCGCATGTTGTTGCGCGCCTGATAATTGCGCACGCCGTCCCACTGGGTTCCCGCGGCGCCCTTCGCCTTCAGCATCTCCCAGGAGAATTTGAAGGGCTCGGACTTGAACAGCCAGTACTGCATGCGCATCTCCGCCGGCCCGGCTCAGGCGGGCTTGTTCATGGTCCAGTTCCAGAGCCTGAGTTCGGTTTCCCCGAACAGGCCGGCCTTGGTGTAGGGGTCCGCATCGACGAGCGCCTGCGCGGCCTCGAGGCTTTCGGTCTCATAGACGACGAAGCTGCCGTTCGGCTTGCCCTCCGCGTCGAGGAAGGGGCCGGCGAGCTTCAGCAGACCCCTGGCGTTGAGGCCTTCGAGATAGGCGACGTGGGTCGGGCGGGTATCGAGCCGCACCTGCAGATGGCCGGGCTTGTCCCTGGCGACAAGGGCGTAGAGCATGGATCGTCCTCCGTTTCCCACTTCCTAGCGGATCAAGCGCTGGTTCGGAATGCGCTTTCCGCTCATTTTGGCTCAAGCCTTGGCGCCGCGCCGGCCGAAGCCGACGACCGGCTCGGACGTGCCGTCGAGCGGCCAGCGGGACCGCGGCGCGATGTCCATGCCGTCGCCGTCGCCGAGACCGGCGCGCAGGCGTTCGATGCCGGCCCAGGCGATCATCGCGGCATTGTCGCTGCACAGCGCCAGCGGCGGGGCGATGAAGGCGAAGCCGGCGTCGCGACAGAGTCCCTGCAAGGCGTCGCGAATCGCCCGGTTGGCCGCCACGCCCCCCGCCGTCACCAGGGTCGGCGCCTCGATGTAGGGAAACTCGGCGGAGAAGCGCGCCAAAGCGCGCGCCACGCGGTCGGCGAGCGCTGCGGTGACCGCGGCCTGGAACGCGGCGCAGATGTCGGCGACATCGCCCTCCGACAAGGGAGCGATGGACGAAGCGGCCTGGCGCACGGCCGTCTTCAGGCCGGAGAAGGAGAAGTCCGGACGTTCGGCGCCTTTCATCGGGCTCGGAAACGCGAAGCGTCGCGGATCGCCGCGATGCGCGGCGCGCTCGACGCTCGGCCCGCCGGGATGCGGCAGGCCGAGCAGTTTCGCGGTCTTGTCGAAGGCCTCGCCCAGCGCGTCGTCGATCGTCGTGGCCCAGCGCTGGTAGTCGCCGACGCCGCGCACCAGCACGATCTGGGTGTGGCCGCCCGACACCAGGAGGAGCAGATAGGGAAAGCCGACGCCGTCGGTGAGGCGCGGCGTCAGCGCATGGCCTTCGAGATGATTGACCGCGATCAGCGGCTTGCCGGTCGCATGGGCGATCGCCTTGGCCGTCATCAGCCCGACGAGCAGCCCGCCGAGCAGGCCGGGGCCCGCCGTCGCGGCGATCGCATCGACGTCCGCCAGGCTGGCCCCGGCGTCCGCCAATGCCGCGGCGATCAGTCCGTCCAGCGCTTCGACATGGGCGCGCGCGGCGATCTCGGGCACGACGCCGCCGAAGGCGGCATGCTCCTCGATCTGGCTGAGCACGGCGTTCGAGCGGATGGCCGGCGTTCCGCCATCGTCCAGCGTGACGACGCTCGCGGCCGTTTCGTCGCAGCTCGTCTCTATGCCGAGAACGGTGAGCAAGGGATGCCCGGACCTCGTGATTGTCCGGCGGGGGATTCCCCGTTAGGAGAGGCCGTCCGGTCGCTGAGGCCGGCTGACTACCACGGACGATGAGCGATGCAAACCGAGACGATCAGGATCGGAACACGCGGAAGCCCGCTGGCGCTGGCCCAGGCTGAGGAGACGCGCGCGCGCCTGATGGCGGCGCACGGCCTGCCGGAGGATGCGTTCCAGATCGTGGTGATGACCACCAGCGGCGACCGCATCCAGGATCGCCCCCTGTCGGAAGTCGGCGGCAAGGGACTGTTCACCAAGGAGATCGAGGATGCGCTGACCGGGGGCCGGATCGACATGGCGGTCCATTCCTCGAAGGACATGCCGACGCGCTTGCCGGACGGCCTCGAACTCGCGGCCTTCCTGCCGCGCGAGGATCCGCGCGATGCCTTCGTCGGCCGGGTCGCCGAGACCATCGCCGGCCTGCCGATCGGGGCGATCGTCGGTTCCTCCTCGCTGCGCCGCCAGGCGCTGATCCGGCGGATGCGGCCCGATATCGAGGTGGTGAGTTTCCGCGGCAATGTGCAGACGCGGCTGCGCAAGCTCGACGAAGGCCAGGTCCATGGAACGATGCTGGCGGCTGCCGGCCTGCGGCGGCTCGGCATGGAGCGGGTGGTGACGGAACTGATGCCGCTGGAGGCATTTCCGCCGGCGCCGGGACAGGGTGCGATCTGCATCGAAGCGCGGATCGGCGATGCCCGCATCGGGCAGCTTCTGGCGCCGATCCGGCACGTCGAGACCGGCCTGGCGCTGGCCTGCGAGCGCGCCTTCCTGGCGGTTCTCGACGGCTCCTGCCGCACGCCGATCGCCGGCCATGCGCGGCTCGACGGCAATCGCCTCGCCTTCCACGGCATGGTGCTGACACCGGACGGCAGGCAGTGTCACGAGACCACGATCGACGGGGATGCGGGGGAGGCGGAACTGCTCGGACGGCTCGCCGGCGGGCGACTGCGCGACCAGGCGGGGCCGCAGTTCTTCGAGTCGTGGACCTGAGCATGGCCGGCCGCATCCTCGTCACGCGGCCGGAGCCGGCGGCGACGCGGACGGTCGGCCGGCTCGCGCAAATGGGCCTGGAGGCGGTCTCGCTGCCGCTCACGGAAACGGTTGGGATCGCCGTCGACCGATCAGCCATGCCGCTTTCGGCGGATGCCGTCGCGGTGACCAGCGGCAATGCGCTGCTGCACGCTCCCGACGACCTGCTGGCGCGATATCTGGACGTAGCGTGCTTCGCCGTCGGCACGCGCACCGCGCGCGAGGCGCATGCGCGGGGGTTCACCACGGTGGTGGCGGGGCCCGGCGATGCGGTCGGTCTCGCCCGGCTGCTCGTCGATCGAACGTCCGTCGGCCAGACCGTCCTGTTCCTGTGCGGGCGCGAGCGGCTCGACCGGATCGAATCGATCCTGCGGGCCGCCTCGCGAACGGTCGTTCCGGTCGAGACCTACGATACGCGCGACCTTGCGCCGGCGCCCGGAGCCGGGCCGGACAGGGAACATTTCGAGGCGGTGCTGCTTTATTCGGTTCGCGCGTCCTCCCAATGTGCCGGCCTGATCTCGCAAGGCCGTTTCTCGGCAAGCCGACTGCTCTGCCTGTCGCCGCGGATCGCCGGCCCTGTCGGCCGATTGCCGGGTCAGCGCGTCCAAGTGGCGGCGGCGCCCAGCGAGGCGGCGCTGCTCGACCTGCTCGCTCCTGCGGCGAAAGGGTCATGAGGCGGCCTCTTTTCAGGGGAGGCTGGTATGGTAGGTATCGAGGCGAGGTGACGTCCCGGGCTGGACGGCACCGAAACTGACAAGCGGAGGCCAGCCATGGTGAAAACGCCCAGGACAAGGCACTCCAAGCCGCAGCGCGAGCCGCAGACGATCGACCTGGATCCGAAGGACGTCAGGGAGATCGATGCCGCCGATGCGCCGGCCCCAGGCGAAGGGGCGTCCGCCGACGCGGCCGGGCAACCGCGGGCGTCCGAAACCGTCTCCCTGCTGGACGAGGCGCCGGCAGGGGGGGCGGATTCCGAGCCGAACGATCAATCAGCCGCGGACGACGCGGCGGCTATCGCGCCGAACGCCGGCGGTGATTCGGCCGGGGCGGCCGTCGAGCCTGCCGAAGCAGTGGGTACGGAGCGACCGGCAGAGCCGGCTTCGCGTTCCTCCGGGTCGACGGCCGAAGAGCCGGTTCGGTCTTCGATCGATGGCGGTCCCAGGACGCCGCCCTCGCCAACGCCCGCGAAGCGCCCCGGCGGCGCCAGCCGGTTCGTCGCGGGCATACTGGGCGGCGTCGCGGCGCTGATCCTGGCGGCGATCCTGCAGTTCGCGGGCCTGCTCGGCTACCCGGGAGCAGCCTCGGATGCGAGCGGATTGCAGGGGCAGATCGACGGGCTCAAGGCGGAGGTCGAAGCCATCAGGGGCGGGCAGGGCAGTGCGGGTTCGGCGGACCTCGCCGCCGCGCTCGACAAGGTGCGCACCGATGTCGCCGCGCTCCAGGAGGCGATGTCCGCCGGAGCCGCGGGGGACGCGCCGGCGCTTCAGGCCATGGACCAGAGGGTCAAGGAACTCGAATCGGCCGTCGCCTCGCTCGGCGGCAGCAGCGGCAGCGAAACGGCCGCGCTCGGCGAGCGCATCGCCGCGGTCGAATCCTCGGCGAGGGCGGCCCAGGAGGCCAATGACAGGATCGCCGGCCAGGTCGCCGCGCTGGAACAGTCGCTCAGCGCCCTGGCGGCGCGCGTCGATTCGCAGGCCAACCAGCCGAAGATCGCGCTCGCCATCGCCACGGCGGCGCTGAAATCGGCAGTCGACCGGGGGAGCCCATTCGTCGCGGAACTCGAAACCTTCGCCGCGATCGCGCCGGATGCGCCGGAAATCGCGGAGCTGCGTGCCTATGCCGAGAGCGGCGTGCCCACCCGCGAGGCGTTGCGCGCCGAAACGCAAGCCGCGGCGGCGGCGATGATCGCCGCCGCCGATCCCGCCGATCCCGATGCCGGGTTCTTCGATCGCCTGCTGCAGAGCGCCGAGTCGCTGGTTTCCGTGCGGCCGATCGGCGAAGTCTCCGGCACCGGCGTTCCCGAGACGGTCGCCCGGATCGAGGTGGCGCTCAATGCCGGCGACCTCGACAAGCTGCTCGCCGAATATGAAACATTGCCGGAGACGGCGAAGGCGGCCGGAACGGCGTTTGCCGAACGCGTCCGGGCACGGCGCGACGTCGAGCGCCTCGTGGATCAGGCGATCGCCAACGCGATGAAGGCGTGAGGACAGACAGATGATCCGCATCCTGATCTTCCTCGCCTTCGTCTTCCTGCTCGGACTCGGCTTCGCCTGGCTTGCCGATCGTCCGGGCGACATGGTCGTGACCTTCGACGGCTACCAGTACCGCGTCAGCCTGATGGTGGCGGCCACCGCCGTGACGATGATCGTCGCCGCGGTGATGATCGGCTGGTGGCTGGTCAAGGCGATCTGGACCAGCCCCTATATGGTCGCCCGCTATTTCCGGGTGCGGCGGCGGGATCGCGGCTACCAGGCGCTGTCGAGCGGCCTGATCGCCGCAGGCGCCGGCGACGGCGCGCTGGCGCGCCGGCTGAACACGCAGGCGGCCAAGATGATCAGCGCCGACCAGGAACCGATGATCCATCTGCTCGACGCGCAGGCGTCGCTGCTGGAAGGCGACCACGAGGCCGCGCGCAAGAAGTTCGAGGCGATGCTCGACGATCCGGAGACGCGGCTGCTCGGCCTGCGCGGCCTCTATCTCGAGGCGGAACGCCTCGGCGATCACCGCGCCGCCCGCCATTATGCCGGCCGCGCCGCCGACGTCGCCCCGCAGCTTGCCTGGGCGGCGGAATCGACCCTGGAGGACAGGATCGCCGCGGGCGACTGGGACGGTGCGCTGAGAATCGCCGACGCCCAGAAGGGGACCCGCCCGGCGGAAAAGGAGGCGCAGACGCGGCGCCGCGCGGTCCTGCTGACGGCAAAGGCCGATGCGCTTGCCGACACTGACGTGGCAGGCGCGCGGGCCGCCGCCCTGGAGGCCAATCGGCTGCTGCCGCATTTCGCGCCTGCCGCCCTTGCCGCGGCGCGGGCGCTGTTCCGCAACAACGACACGCGGCGCGGCGCAAAAATCCTCGAAGTCGCCTGGAAGGCGGAGCCGCACCCGGAGATCGCCGATCTCTATGTCCATGCCCGCCATGGCGATGCGGTCAACGACCGGCTGAATCGTGCCCGCAAGCTGATGTCGCTCAAACAGAACAATGCCGAATCGGCGATTGCGGTCGCACGTGCGGCGCTCGATGCCGGCGATTTCCCGGCGGCGCGAGAGGCGGCGCAATCGGCGATCCGCATGCAGCCGCGCGAGGGCGCCTATCTGCTTATGGCCGATATCGAGGAAGCGGACGGCGGCGATATAGGCAAGGTCCGCGAGTTGCTCGCCAAGGCGGTGCGCGCGCCGCGCGATCCGGCCTGGGTCGCCGACGGCGTCGAGGCCGAGCACTGGGCACCGCTGTCGCCCGTGACGGGCCGGCTCGACGCGTTCGAGTGGCGGGTGCCGGTGGAGCGGCTGGGCCGGATCGTCGAGGACGCTGCCGATGCTCCGGCGCTGCCGCCGGCCCACCAAGACCCAAAGCCGGCGCCTGCCGTAGTTGCTCAGGCGGCGCTCCCTGCGAACGAGCCAAAGCAGCCCGAGTCTGCGTCGACGCCGACAGCGGCGAATGACCAGGTGCCGAAAGCGGAAGGCAATGCGGTTGTTGCGGCGGAGAACGCCGAATCAAAGGTCGAGACCTCAGATTCGGCTGCGGCGACGCCGCTCGACGTGCCGCCGCCGCTGCCCGACGATCCCGGCGTCGACCCGAATGCGCACGCCGAAGCGTCCAGACGCTTCAAGCTATTCTAGAGGCTGTTATGAGCTCTGGATCGGGATTTGCTCTGATTCCGCATTGGAATTTGGCTCGGAACTTGCGTATCTCTCGGTGAACTCATGAAGCCGGAGCGGTCACGGGTGTTCGAACGCGTGCTTTCCTTTCTCAAGGACCTGCCCTCCGGCGGGTCGTCCGACCGTTCCGATCCCGACGATGTGCGCATCGCCGTGGCGGCGCTGCTCTATCATGTCATGGATGCCGATGGTGTCCGGCAGGATGTCGAGTGGGACCGGATGAAGGCCGTGCTCGCCGGTCACTTCCATGTCGCCGGCAGGCAGCTCGACGACCTGGTGAAAGCGGGCGAGAAAGCCGACCAGGAGGCCGTCGACCTCTACGCCTTCACCAGCGTGCTGACCCGGCACCTGGACGAGCAGGCACGCATCGAGCTGATCCGCCTGATGTGGGACGTCGTCTATGCCGACGGCGTGCTGCACGAACTGGAGGACAACACGATCTGGCGCGTCGCCGAACTGCTGGGCGTCGACCGGCGCGAGCGCATCCTGGCGAAGCAGGAAGCAGCCCGCCGGGTGCCCGGCGCCGAGGGCCAGGCCGCCGACGAATAAGCCTCCATGCCGAAGCCATCCCGTCGCAAGATCCTGATCGTCCTGCACCAGGAACAGTCGAGCCCCGGCCGCGTCGGCCATGTGCTGAACGAAGCCGGCTTCGATCTCGACGTCAGGCGGCCGCCGCTCGGCGACGCGCTTCCCGGAACGCTCGACGATCACGCCGGCGCGGTGGTGTTCGGCGGCCCGATGAGCGCCAACGACACCGACGAGTTCGTGAAGCGCGAGACCGACTGGCTTGCCGTGCCGCTCAGGGAGAACCGTCCGCTGCTCGGCATCTGCCTCGGAGCGCAGATGATGGCCAATCATCTCGGCGGGCAGGTGCGCGGGCACGACGACGAGCTGGTCGAGATCGGCTGGTATCCGCTGCGCGCCACGCCGGAAGGCGCCAAGCTCTTCCACTGGCCCGAGATGGTCTACCAGTTCCATCGCGAGGGCTTTTCGCTGCCGCGCGACGCCACGCTGCTGGCGACGGCCGAGCACTATCCGAACCAGGCGTTCCGCTACGGCGAGCATGCCTGGGGCGTCCAGTTCCACGCGGAACTGACGCGCGTGATGATGCAGCGCTGGGTCGTCCATGGCGCGCATCGCTTCGTCCTGCCGGGCGCGCAGCCCGGCCGCGACCATCTGGGCGGACGCATGATCTGGGACGTCCATCTGCGGCGCTGGCTGGGCGAATTCCTGGGGACGGTGTTCGGAAAGCCGGACGCGAGCTGATCCCCGGGGGACGGCGCCACCTTCGCAGCATCCCGTGAATCACCTAAGGTCGCGGATCGTTGCCCTGGAGGGACAGTTTGGTCGCAGGCGAGGCCACGCAACTATGGGGTTTCGTCGCCCGCGAATACTGGCGAACGGCGCGGCGTGCCCTGCTGACGGCGCCGGTGCATCGCTGGCGCTACACCGGCCGCACGCCGGAGCGGGTGCTGATCGCGCCGCCCGATCTGCGGCTCGCCGATCCCCGCATCGCCGTGCAGATCTACCATGGCCGCTTTCCGCTGTGCGGCAGGATCGTCGAAGCGGCGGGCCAGTCGCCCTTCCTGCTGGCCGTGGAGGATCCCGGCTGGCGCAAGTCGCTGCACGGCTTCCGGTGGCTGCGTCATATGCGGGCCGCCGGCACCGACCTCGCCGCGGCGAACGCCAGGGCACTGGTCTCGGACTGGATCGACAGCTATGGCGGCCGCATCGGCGGCAAGGCCTGGGAGCAGGCGACGACGGCCAAGCGCATCATCGCCTGGCTCCAGCATTCGTCGCTGCTTCTGCAGGGTGCCGACTTCGTCTTCTACCGCGCCTTCCTGCGGTCGCTGATGCTGCAGATCCGGTATCTGCGTTCCGTGGTGCGGGAAATGCCGATAGGCGAAGGGCTGCTGCGGGCCCGGATCGCGCTGGCCTATGCGGCGCTGTCGCTGCCATCTCCGGCATCGGCGCTGAGGAGCGCGACGCGCAATCTCTGCGAGGAGATCGAGCGCCAGATCCTGCCCGACGGAGGACATGCCTCGCGCAATCCCATGGCGCTGGTCGAATTGCTGGCCGACCTGCTGCCGCTGCGCCAGACCTATGCGAACCAGGCGGAAGCCCCGCCGCCAGTGCTGATCGGGGCGATCGAGCGCATGCTGCCGGCGCTGCGCTTCTTCCGGCTGGGCGACGGCAGCATCGCCCGCTTCAACGGCATGGGCGTCACCATCCAGCAGAGGCTGGATGCCGTGCTGCGCCATGACGATACCGGCGGCGCGCCGCTGCTGCACGCGCCGCATTCCGGCTACGAGCGCCTGGCGCTAGGCTCGACGATCGTGATCGCCGACACCGGCAAGCCGCCGCCCATCGACATGGCGGGCGCGGCGCATGCCGGCTGCCTGTCCTTCGAGATGTCGAGCGGCGGCCAACCGATCGTCGTCAACGCCGGGATAGATACGTTCGGCGCGGAGGAGTTCCGGCAGCTCGGCCGTGCCACGGCGGCGCATTCCACCGCGACGGTCGGCGACACGTCCTCGGCCCGGTTCAACCATCCGCCGCATGTCACCAGGGTGCTCGGCGCTCCGCTGATCGGCGGCCCCGGCAGCGTCGACTGCGTGCGCCAGGATGGGGCCGACCGCCAGAGCTTCCTGGCCGGCCACGACGGCTATGTCCGATCCTTCGGCATCTATCACGAGCGTCGCCTGACGCTGCTCGACGGCGGCCGGTCGCTCGAAGGCGCGGACCGCATGATCAGCCGCGGATTTCCGGCCGACGCGCCGGTCGCCATCCGCTTCCACCTTCATCCGGATGTCCTGCTCTCCCACGACGATGCGGGCCGCCTGGTGCTCAGTGCCGGCGGCGAGCACTGGACGTTTTCCAGCGAGCCGGTTCCGGCCCGGCTCGAGGACACGCTGTTCTTCGCCTCGCCGACCGGGCCGCGGCGCAGCCGGCAGATCGTGCTGTCCTTCGATGCGCCGCGCATCTCCGAAGTGCGCTGGCGGCTGGCGCGGCGCCAGGCGGAGCGGGCGACGGCGTCGACTTGATTTCCGTCGACGCTGTGTTAGGCCGCGCCCCGCACGTCCGACCAACCGCGAGATCCCCCCGATGGCCGTCGCTTCCAAGAAGATCGCCCCGCCCGACCTCGTCGCGGTGCGCCGCGCCCTCATTTCCGTCTCCGACAAGTCCGGTGTGGTGGAGTTCGCCCGCGCACTTTCCGGCCTGGGTATCGAACTGGTCTCGACCGGCGGCACGCGGACCGCAATCGCGGCGGCCGGCATCGCGGTCCGGGACGTTTCCGACCTGACAGGCTTCGCCGAGATCATGGACGGGCGGGTAAAGACCCTGCATCCCGGCGTTCACGGCGGGCTGCTCGCAGTGCGCGACGATCCCGAGCACGTGCGCGCCATGCATGACCACCGCATCGAGCCGATCGATCTCGTCGTGGTCAATCTCTATCCGTTCGAGGCGGTGCGCAGGGGCGGCGGCGACTATGCCTCGATCGTCGAGAACATCGACATCGGCGGCCCCGCCATGGTGCGGGCTTCGGCGAAGAACCACGCCTATGTGGCGATCGTCACCGATCCGGACGACTACGCGGCCGTGCTGAATGCACTCGAACTCAATACCGGCTCGCTGACGCTGGAATTCCGCAAGAAGCTCGCCGCAAAGGCCTTCGCACGGACGGCGGCCTATGACGCTGCGATTTCCGGCTGGTTCGCCGAGGCGCTCGACATCGAGCATCCGGCGTCGCGCGCCTTCGGCGGCAGGCTCGACTCGATCATGCGCTACGGCGAGAACCCGCACCAGAGCGCCGGCTTCTACCTCACCGGCGATCCGCGGCCGGGCGTCGCCACGGCCAGCCAGGTGCAGGGCAAGCAGCTTTCCTACAACAACATCAACGATACCGACGCGGCCTTCGAGCTGGTCGCCGAGTTCGATCCGGCGACATCGGCTGCCGTGGCGATCATCAAACACGCCAATCCCTGCGGCGTCGGCGTCGGCGGCTCGCTCGCAGAGGCCTATGGCAAGGCGCTGGCCTGCGATCCGGTCTCGGCCTTCGGCGGCATCGTCGCGACCAACCGGCCGCTCGACGCGGACGCCGCGACCGAGATCGTCAAGACCTTCACCGAGGTCATCATCGCGCCGGGCGCCAGCGCCGAGGCACAAGCGATCGTCGCTGCGAAGAAGAACCTGCGCCTGCTGCTGGCCGGCGGTCTGCCGGATCCGCGCGCTGCGGGCACTACCGTCAAATCGGTCTCCGGCGGGCTGCTGGTCCAGTCGCGCGACAATGCGGTGGTCGACGATCTCGACCTCAAGGTGGTCAGCAAGCGCGCGCCGACCGAGGCCGAGCTTTCCGACCTGCGCTTCGCCTTCCGGGTCGCCAAGCACGTCAAGTCGAACGCCATCGTCTACGTCAAGGACGGCGCGACCGTCGGCATCGGCGCCGGCCAGATGAGCCGCGTCGACTCGTCGCGCATCGCGGCCCGCAAGGCGCAGGATGCGGCCGAGGCGGCCGGCGCCGCCGTTCCGGCGACGCAGGGCTCGGTCGTCGCCTCGGACGCGTTCTTTCCGTTTGCCGACGGCCTGCTTTCGGCGGTCGAGGCGGGCGCCACGGCGGTGATCCAGCCCGGCGGATCGATGCGCGACGACGAGGTGATCGCCGCGGCCGACGCGGCCGGCATCGCCATGGTATTCACCGGCACGCGGCATTTCCGTCACTGAGCCGGCGCGGCCGGCGACGGCCTACCTGATGACCGGGGCGGGCGGCACGTCGAGCGTCGGCTCCTTCGGCGTGTCGGCCGGGTAGGGCGTGCCGAACAGGATCAGCATGCCGAGGCCGAGGAAGATCAGGATCATCGCCATGCCGAGCCGCGGCGAGTTGGCGAGCGCGGTGACGCTCGCCACCATGAACGGTGCCAGGAAGCTGGTGGCGCGGCCGGCGAGCGCATAGAGGCCGAAATAGCGCCCCGCCTCGCCGACCGAGACGCTGCGCGCCAGATAGGAGCGCGACGAGGCCTGCACCGGACCGAAGGCGATGCCGATCAACATGCCGTAGAGCACATAGGCCTTTTCCGCCGCGGTGCCGAACATGCCGCCCGAATCGGCAGTGTCGAAGCCGATCAGGCCGAACAGGGTGAAGCCGGGTCCGGTCGAGACGATGCCGACCGTGGCGATGTTGAGCAGCACGAGCGAGGCGATCACCACCCATTTCGATCCGAGCATCGTGTCGAGGCGGCTGGCGGCAAGGCAGCCGAAGATGGCGACGACATTCAGCATGATGCCGTAGATGCCGAGTTCGGTGATCGACCAGCCGAACATCGCGGCGGCGAAACCGCCGCCCAGCGCCAGCAGCGCGTTGACGCCGTCCTGGTAGATCATGCGCGAGACGAGGAAGCGCATGATTCCGATGCGGCTGCGCGCCTCGGAGAAGGTGGCGCCGAGTTCGCGCAGCCCGGCGCCGATGGCGGGCCGCAGCGCCAGGCCCCTGGCGCCGTCCGGCGTGAACAACAGCATCGGCAGGATGAAGACGCCGTACCAGAGCGCGGCGAGCGGGCCGGTGGCGCGCGCGTCCTCTCCCGTCGCAGGGTCGAGACCGAACAGCGGGGACAGGCCGGCGATCGTCAGCCCGGTCTGGGGCGAGGCGGCAAGGAAGACGACGACGAAGATCAGTGCGATCATGCCGCCCAGGTAGCCGAGGCCCCAGGCGATGTTGGAGACGCGCCCGATCTCAGCCGTCGAGACCAGCCGCGGCATCATGGAATCGTTGAAGACGATGGAGAATTCCGCCGCCACCGTCGCCAGGCAGAAGAACAGCAGGACCCAGACCAGCGACGAGCCAGGGGCGGCGTACCAGAGCATCGCCAGCGAGACGATCTTGAGGATGGCGAAGGCACCGATCCACGGCTTGCGGCGGCCGGTCTGGTCGGCGATCGAGCCGAGCACCGGCGAGAGGATGGCGATGACGAAGCCGGCGGCTGCGACGCCGTAGCCCCAGGCGGCCTGGCCGGCGGCCGGGTCGCTGGCCATGCGCGACACGAAATAGGGGCCGAAGATGAAGGTGGTGACGACCGTGAAGAACGGCTGGGCCGCCCAGTCGAAGAACATCCACCCGACGATGCCGCGCCGCGGCACCGCCGTTCCTGACGTCGCGACCATGTCCGCTCCAGACCCTGCGAGTGTCAAACCGTGGTCAGATCATGCATCAGCCCGGCCGCCACCGACAGGCGGGAAACGGAGATTTCCCCGCTTTCGGTGAGGCCCTGCAGACGCTCTCGTGTGCGGCCGACACGCTCGCCCCCGGCCTTCAGCCATTCGCCGACCGGGTCGCCGCCTGACGGGCTGGCGGCCAGCGCGGCGACCGCGATGCCGCGCCCGGCCGCGCCGAGCGTGTCGATCGCCCGCGTCAGCGCCATGCCGTCATAATAGTCGGCGGGCACGATGGCACGGGCCGCGTCCTCGATGCGGGCGAGCCGGAAGGCCTCGCCGACGGCGAAGAAGGCCCTCGCCGCCGCGACGATGTCGGCGCCGGCGATGCGCGCCACCAGTGCGATGTCGGGCACGGCGCGCGTCGCGCCGGCGAGCGCAAGCCGGGCCGCCAGCTTCTCCGGCACTCCGGAGGCGGCGAGCTGGTCCTGGCGCTCGGCGAGGCCGTTCTTCATGTAGCCGGGCAGAAGCGCCGGCAGCTTTGCCTCGAGTGCCTTGCGGGCGGCGAGGAGCTCGGCGATGCGCGTGCCGACGGGTTCGGCCGAATGGTCGTTCTTCAGGTACCAGGCGCTCGCCGAGAAGAGCAGCCGCCCGACCATCTGGTAGAGGTCGAGTTGCACCTGGCCGTCGATCCTGTTGTCGAGCGCGTCGATCTCGGCATAGAGCGAACCGAGCGCGAAGCCGTCGCGGACCAGCACGAAGGCCCGCGCCACGTCGCCCTGGTTGCGTCCGGTCGAATCCTGGAGGCGGCTGACGAAGGACGGACCTCCCCGGTTGACCAGATCGTTGGCGACGACGCGCGAGATGATCTCGCGGCGCAGCCGGTGGCCGGCGATCTCGGCGGCGTATCTGCGCTGCATGTCCCCAGGAAAATAGCCGACGAGATCGGTGGCGAAATGCGGGTCGTCGGGGATGTCGGTGGCCACCAGATCGGTGAGCAGCGCGATCTTGGCGTAGGCGAGCAGCACGCAGAGCTCGGCGCGCGTCAGCGGCTCGCCGCGCGCCTGCCGGGCCGACAGGGCGGCGTCGGAGGGCAGCGTTTCGACGACCCGGTCGAGCAGGCCGCGCTGCTCGAGCGCCGCCATGAAGCGCATCTGGTGCGGGATGTCGGCCGTACCGCGCTTCTGCTGCAGCGAGATGGCGAGCGTCTGCTGGTAGTTGTTCGACAGGACCAGTTCGGCCACGTCGGGCGTCATCTCGGCGAGCAGCTTGTCGCGGGCGGGGCGGGTGAGCCCGTTGCGCATCGCCGCGGCGAGCGCGATCTTGATGTTGACCTCGACGTCCGAGGAATTGACGCCGCCGGAATTGTCGATCGCGTCCGAATTGCAGGCGCCGCCCTTCAACCCGTACTCGATGCGCCCGCGCTGGGTGACGCCGAGATTGGCGCCCTCGCCGATGACCTTGGCACCGACTTCCGAGGCGGTGATGCGGATGGCGTCGTTGGCGCGGTCGCCGACCTCCTGGCTGGTCTCGCCGGTGGCCTTCACATAGGTGCCGATGCCGCCGAACCACAGGAGATCGGCCGGCGCCCTGAGGATCGCCGTCATGATCTCGGCCGGCGAGGCGATCGTCTTGCCGAGGCCGATCGCCGCGGCGGCGGCATCCGACAGGGTGATGGATTTCTGGGCGCGCGAGACGATGGCGCCGCCGGTGGACAGCTTGCTCCTGTCGTAATCCTGCCAGCTTGAGCGCGGCAGCTCGAACAGCCTGCGCCGCTCGGTCATCGAGACGGCCGGATCGGGATCGGGATCGATGAAGATGTCGCGGTGGTCGAAGGCGGCGATCAGCCGGGTCTGCGGCGACAGCAGCATGCCGTTGCCGAACACGTCGCCCGACATGTCGCCGACGCCGACGACCGTGAACGGCTCGTTCTGGATGTCGCGGTTCATCTCGCGGAAATGCCGCTTCACCGCCTCCCAGGCGCCGCGCGCGGTGATGCCCATCTTCTTGTGGTCGTAGCCGGCCGAGCCGCCCGAGGCGAAGGCGTCGTCGAGCCAGAAGCCATGCGCCTCGCTGATGGCGTTGGCCGTGTCGGAGAAGGTCGCGGTGCCCTTGTCGGCGGCGACGACGAAATAGGGATCGTCTGTGTCGAGGCGCACCACGCCCTGCGGCGGAACGACGCCGTCGCCGCCGATATTGTCGGTGATCGACAGCAGGCTGGAGACGAAGTTGATGTAGGCGCGGCGGCCTGCCTCGAACACCGCCTCGCGGCTCGGCTCGGCCGGCGGCCGTTTCGGGTAGAAGCCGCCCTTGGCGCCGACCGGCACGATCACGGCGTTCTTGACCTGCTGGGCCTTGACCAGTCCGAGCACCTCGGTGCGGTAGTCCTGGGCACGATCCGACCAGCGCAGGCCGCCGCGCGCCACGGGTCCGAAGCGCAGATGGACGCCTTCCACCTCCGTTCCGTAGACGAAGATCTCGCGCCACGGGCGCGGCTCGGGCAGCCCGTCGACGCGGCGGGATTCGAGCTTGATGGCGAGCGACTGGCCGCGCTCCTTCTTGTCCGGCACGAAATGGTTGGTGCGCAGCGAGGCCTCGATGAGATTGAGGTAGCGGCGGATGATCGTGTCGTCGTCGATGTTGGGCACGTCCTGCAGGGCGTCGCGAATCTTCACCTTGAGGTGCTTGGCCGTGACCTGGCCGCCCTCGGACTGCGGGCCGAAGACCGCGGCGAAGAGCTGGTAGAGGCCTCGGGCGATCTCCGGATAGCGGTTGAGCGCCGCGGCGATGAAATCCTGGCTCTGCGGAATGCCGGCCTGCTGCAGATAGCGGCCATAGGCGCGCAGGACCAGGATCTGGCGCGAGGACAGGCCGGCCGTCTGGGCAAGCGCGTTGTAGCCGTCATTGTCGGCATCGCCGTGCCAGACGGACAGCAGCACCTCCTCGAACAGCGCACCGCCGTGCGAGAGATCGATCGGCCGGCCATAGGCGTTGTCGATCTCCATGTCGTGGATGAAGACCATGACGCCGTCGGCCGCAGGGACCTCGAAGGTGCGCTCGCTGATGACGCGGAAGCCGATGTTCTCCAGCATCGGCACGCGGCGCGACAGCGGCACCGGCTCGCCATAGTGGAAGATCTTCAGCGCCGCCTGATGCGGCTGCTGGTCGGCATGACGGTAGTAGTCCACCGCGACGCGGCTGTCGGCCGACAGGCGACCGAGGCGGCCCGCGTCGACAAGCGCTTCGGCGGCGGTGAAGCCGCTGCGGTAGCTTTCCGGAAAGCGCCCCGCCACAGCGACGAGCGCCTCGTCCTTGCCGGTTTCGGCCGCGGCGTCGCGCAGCCCGTCCTCCCAGTTGCGGATGATCGACAGGATGGCCTGCTCGATCGCCTTCGGCTCGACCTTCGGCGTCTTGCCGCCGTCGCGGCCGATGATGAAATGGACGCGCGCCAGCCCGCCTTCCGGGAAGGCCGGGTAGTAGGCGGACAGCCGCCCTTCGAAGGCGGTCCTGAGATAGCCGCCGATGCGCTCGCGGACATGGCTGTCGTAGCGATCGCGCGGCACGAAGGCGATGACCGAGACGAAACGGTCGAACTGGTCGACGCGCACCAGGGCGCGCACCCGCGGCCGCTCGATCAGGCCGAGAATGGACTCGGCATGCTTGCGCAGGATCGGAATCGGAACCTGGAACAGCTCGTCGCGCGGATAGGATTCCAGGACGTTGATCAGCGCCTTGCCGTTGTGGTCGCCCGGATCGAAGCCGAGCTTGTGGATCACCGCCTGCGCCTTGAAGCGCAGATAGGGGATCTTCATCACCGAGCGCGTGTAGGCGGTCGAGGTGAACAGGCCGACGATGCGCAGCTCGCCGGCCAGCGTGCCGTCCTGCGTGTAGGTCTTGACCCCGACATAGTCGAGATAGGCGCGGCGGTGGACCACCGACTTGGCGTTGGCCTTGGTGACGATCAGCGGTTCCGGGCCATGCAGGAAGGCGCGGACCTCCGGGGTGGTCGAACCGTCGGCGGTGGCTTCGCGGCGCAGCACGCGCACGTCCGGATCGGCGAGGATGCCCATGCCGCGCCTGTCGGTCCGCTCGAGCTGGCCGCTCTTCTCGCCGCCGACATAGGTGAACTCGCGCATGCCGAGGAAGGTGAAATTGTCGTCGCGCAGCCATTCGAGGAATGCCACCGCCTCGGTGACCGCATCGCGTTCGAGCGGCACCGGGGCATAGCGGAAATCGGAAATGGCGTGGTCCAGCCGCGCCAGCATCGGCTTCCAGTCGACCGTCGCGGCGCGGACCTGGCGGAGAACGCTCTCCAGCGAGGCCGTAAGGGCGGCGGCCTCGTCCGCCGACAGGGCGCGGACGTGGACATGGATGACGCTCAGCCGGTCGACGCCGTGGTCGCGGGTCGAGCCGGCGTCGCCGACGATCTCCTCCACCCCCCCGGCACCGTGCCGCACCACCATCACCGGATGGGTGACGAGGGTCGGCTCGCCGGCCTTCTCGGTGATCTCGCCCATCACCGAATCGAACAGGAAGGGCATGTTGTCGTTGACCACGGTGATCACCGTCACCGGCGCGCCGCCGCGCCTCAGCTCGGGATCGCGGTCGATCTGGACGACACTCTCACCCTTGTGGTGGCGGCGCACCGCGGCATCGGCCAGCTCGGCGGCCTTGCGCAGCATGGCGGGCTCGTAGGCCGCGGTGTCCTCGGAGGGAGCCCGGCCGAGGAGCAGGTCTTCGAGCGATGGCGCGGAACCCTCCGACTTCGAGGATCCGGATTTCTTCGCCGATGCAGATTTCGCCATGCCCATCCTCCCGCGCCGAATTGATGTGCAGCTTAGCAAGAACGAACCGGAATTCGAGGCGGATTCCGGCCTTGGCTGCCGCATTTATGCGCAGCCCTCCACCGTCAGACGGCAGGCATGGCGGATCTAGCGCGTGGCGATCGCCGCGGCCGCGCCGGCCATCGTCGCCGCGCTGACGCGGTTGGCAACCTGCATGGCGCGGCGGCTGCGCAGCAGGCGGCGGGCCTGCGCGCCGGCAACCACCCAGGCGAGGTCGATGGCGACCAGCACCGCGAACATGGTGGCGACGAGTTCGGCCCAGCCCAGCAGCGAGACCGATCCGAGGTCGAGGATGGTCGGCAGCAGGGCCATGTAGAACATCATGATCTTCGGGTTGCCGAGGGTCACGGCCATCCCGGCGAAGAACATGCGCAGGGGCGAATCGGCGCTCGGCACGCCGCTGCCGCCGGTCGATGCCGGCGCGGTCCACATCTTCCAGGCGAGGTAGAGCAGGTAGGCGATGCCGGCCCATTTCACCACGACGAAGGCCATGTGGAAGGTCTGGGCGACGAAGGCCAGGCCAAAGACCGCAAGCGTCAGCCAGACGGCTTCGCCGATCCACATCGCCAGCAGGAACGGGAATACATCGCGAAAGCCCTTGGTGATGACACGCGCCACGAGCGCCGCGATGCTGGGTCCGGGCGATCCCGCCGACACCGCCAGCGCCCCGGCAAAGATCAGGATGGATGAGAGGTCCATGGCACATGCTCCGAAGAAGGGTAGCCGCATAACAGGAATCGGACGCTGCGTCATCGGCGGTCCGATGCGGTCGCGTGACGGACGACCTACCGGCGCACAGCCGCCACGGCATGGCCGCGCAGCAGCGTCATCAGCCTGCGGGCCTGCGCCTGCGCCTCGGCCTCGTCGCCGGCGATGATCGCCGAGACCAGCCCGAGATGCCGCTCGGCCGAATCGGCAAGGCCGGTATCGGCCTGGTAGCGGAACCAGAAGCGCCGGCTGTGCGATTGCAGCGGTGCCGCGAGGCGGGCCGCGAAGGCATTGTCGGCGGCCAGCGCCAGGGCCTCGTCGAGCGCCTTGTCGGCTGCCAGGAAGGCCAGCACGTCGCCCTGCCGCGCCGCGCCCGCCATCCCGTCATGGGCGGCGCGGAACAGGTCCGCCGCGTCGCGGGTGACGAAGCGCGCGGCCGAACGGGCGAGCACGAGTTCCACCCCTTCCCGCGCCTCGATGACCCGCAGCCAGTCGGCGGCGTTGAGCGGCGCGATGGCGATGCCGGCGCGGGGACGCACGTCGAGCAGTCCCTCCCACGCCAGGCGCTGGATGGCCTCGCGCACCGGCGTGCGGCCGAGCCCGAGCCGGTCGATCAGCGCCCCTTCCGTGGCGAAGCCGCCGGGCGGCAATTCGAGCGTGACGATCATCCGCTCCAGCGCGCGATAGGCGCGCACGGCCGCCGGCTCGCTCCTGTCGTCCTCGTGCATCGCTCCTCCTGATATATTTTCGATATATCACGCCGCGTTCGCGGTTGACAATGTGCCGGAGAAGGAGATATATCACCAATATATCAGATGGAGAAAGCGCTATGTGGTCCGGAGTCATTCCCGCCGTCACGACCAAGTTCACCGCGGACGACCGGCTCGATCATGCCGAGATGGAGCGGTGCTGGGGCCTGCAGATCGACGCCGGATGCGACGGGCTGATCGTCGCCGGCTCGCTCGGCGAGGGCCCGATGCTCAGCCATGACGAGAAGATCGAGCTGCTGACCCTGGCAAAGAAGGTGGCGGGCCGGAAGCCGGTGCTGCTCACCGTCAACGAGGCGGCGACGCGCGACGGCGCGGCGATGGCGCGGCGCGCCGCCAAGGCGGGCGCCGACGGCCTGATGGTCGTGCCGAGCCCGATCTACCACACCAACCCCGAAGAGACGGTGGCGACGCTCAAGGCCGTGGCGACCTCCGGAGGGCTGCCGGTGATGATCTACTCGAACCGCATCGGCTACCGGGTCGACGTGACCGTCGAGATCATGGCGGAACTGGCCAACGATCCGCTGTTCGTCGCCATCAAGGAATCGTCCGACGACATCCGCCGCTCGACCGACATCATCAACCGTTTCGGCGACCGTTTCGACCTGTTCACCGGCGTCGACAACCTGGCCTTCGAGGCGCTGTCGGTCGGCGCCATCGGCTGGGTCGCCGGCCTGGTGACGGCCTTCCCGAAGGAGACCGTCGCCATCTACCGGCTGATGACGCAGGGCCGGCGCGACGAGGCGCTGGCCATCTATCGCTGGTTCCGCCCGCTGCTCGACCTCGACGTGTCGACCTATCTCGTCCAGAACATCAAGCTGGCCGAGGTCCATGCGATCGGCACCAATGACCGCGTGCGCGCGCCGCGCCAGCCGCTGGCCGGCGAGCGCCGCGCCGCCGTCGACAGGATCGTCCAGGAGGCGCTGGCGACGCGGCCTGTGCTGCTTAAGCTGGACCTGGCGAAGGCGGCCTGAGGAAGCGCTTCCCCATTTGATGCCAGCGATGTTGTGTTCCGCCCAGCACCCCCCTCTGGCCTGCCGGCCATCTCCCCCTCAAGGGGGGAGATTCCGCGCGTCGGAGAAGCCGCCAATCTCCCCCCTTGAGGGGGAGATGGCCGGCAGGCCAGAGGGGGGTGCTGAACGGAGCACGCCTTGGCCATGAGTTCGCCATTGAAGACCGTAGCCATCATCGGCGCCGGCATCGTCGGCATCTGCGCGGCGGCCCATCTCAGCGAGGCCGGGTGTCGCGTCACCGTGTTCGACCGGACGGGCGTATGCGAGGAGACGAGTTCCGGCAATGCCGCCGCGCTCGCCTTCTCCGACGTGCTGCCGCTCGCCCAGAAGGGCATGATGAGGAACCTGCCGCGCTGGCTGGCCGATCCGCTCGGCCCGCTGGCCATTGCGCCGGCCTATCTGCCGCGGCTGGCGCCCTGGCTCTACCGGTTCTGGCGGGCCGGCCGCGCCGACCGTTACGAGGCCGCGCTGGCCGCCCAGGTGGCGATGATGAGGCTGGCCGAGGCCGAATGGGCCCGGCTGATGGAGCGGTCCTCGACCGGCGCGATGCTGCGCGAGAACGGCTCGCTGGAACTTTACGAAAGCGGGGACGAATTCCGCGCCTCGCTGCCGGGCTGGGCGGCGCGCGAGCGCTTCGGCATCGTCTTCCGCCATGTGGAAGGCGAGGAGATGCGCGCCCTGCAGCCGGGCCTCTCGCCGCGCTTCGTCAAGGGCACCTTGGTGCCGGGCTGGAGAACGGTGGCCGATCCGAAGCTGCTCGGCACCGCGATCTGGGCCTATGCCGAGGGACTGGGCGCCTCGTTCGAGCGTGCAACGGTGCGCTCTCTGCGGAGGTCGGCCGACGGCATCACGGTCGAGTCCGCGGCCGGCGCGTTGCGCGGTTTCGACGCGGCGGTGATCGCGGCCGGCGCGTGGTCCCACCGGTTCACGGAGCGATTCGGCGACCGCATCCCGCTGGAGACCGAGCGCGGCTACAACACCACGCTTCCGGCCTCGGCCTACGATGTCAGACGCCAGCTCATCTTTTCCGGCCACGGCTTCGTCATCACGCCGCTGTCGACCGGACTGCGCGTCGGCGGCGCGGTCGAGCTTGCCGGCCTGGAACGGCCGCCGAATTACGCCCGGTCCAGGGCGATGCTCGAAAAGGCCCGGCAATTCCTTCCCGGGCTCAATCCGTCCGGCGGGCGCGAATGGATGGGATACCGCCCCTCGCTTCCGGATTCGGTGCCTGTCATCGGCCGCGCGCGCGACGACTCGAACATCTTCTACGCCTTCGGTCACGGCCATCTCGGCCTCACCCAGGCCGCCGCCACAGGCCGCTTGATCCGCGATCTGGTGTCGGGGCAGTCTCCGGCGATCGACCTTTCGCCCTTCAGTCCGCAGCGCTTCTAGGAAATCCGCAATGGCCAGACATTCCTTCTTCTGCATCGACGGCCATACCTGCGGCAACCCGGTCCGCCTGGTCGCGGGCGGCGGTCCGAACCTGCAGGGCGCGACGATGATGGAGAAGCGCGCCCACTTCCTCGCCGAATACGACTGGATCCGCACCGGGCTGATGTTCGAGCCGCGCGGCCACGACGTGATGTCGGGGTCGATCCTCTATCCGCCGACGCGCGAGGATTGCGACGTGGCGATCCTGTTCATCGAGACCTCGGGCTGCCTGCCGATGTGCGGCCACGGTACGATCGGCACGGTGACTTTTGCCGTCGAGCACGGGCTGGTGAGGCCGAAGACGCCTGGCGTGCTTCGTCTCGACACGCCGGCCGGGCTGGTCATCGCGGAGTATCGGCAGGAGGGTCAGTACGTCGAAGAGGTCCGCATCACCAACGTGCCGTCCTTCCTCTATGCCGAAGGCCTGACCGTGGAGTGCCCGACGCTCGGAGAGATCCGCGTCGACGTCGCCTATGGCGGGAATTTCTACGCGATCGTCGAGCATCAGGAGAACTTCTCCGACATGGGCGACCATTCGGCCGGCGACCTGATCGCCTGGAGCCCGGTGGTGCGCCGGCGGCTCAACGAGAAGTACAGCTTCGTGCATCCGGAAAATCCCGGCATCGACCGGCTGTCGCACATGCTGTGGACGGGAGCGCCGCGCCGCGCCGGGGCCGACGCCCGCAACGCGGTGTTCTACGGCGACAAGGCCATCGACCGCTCACCCTGCGGCACCGGTACCTCGGCCCGCATGGCGCAACTGCATGCCAAGGGCCGGCTGACGGCCGGCGATGCGTTCGTGCATGAATCGATCATCGGCTCGCTGTTCCACGGCAAGGTCGAACGGGAGGTGCGCGTCGGCGACCGCAAGGCGATCATCCCGTCGATCGGCGGGTGGGCGCGCATGACCGGGCTGAACACGATCTTCATCGACGACCGCGACCCCTTCGCGCACGGTTTCGTCGTCGCCTGACGCGGCGAGCCCGTTTCGCGCGGCCGCGTGATCACACAATTTTTGCGCGGCATCCGCTCAGCCGGCGAAAGAATCCCCGGAAACGGGTGTTGAAATCGCGGGATCGATCAAGGACATTGCGATGGGCCAATGCTACGTTCGCGGCTAGTCCAGCAGACCAGCGACAAAAACAGGCAGCCGGGACGAGTGCTTGGTTTCGGGTCACGCGACGCGCAAGAATCGCGTTGCAATCCGATTTCGAAGCTCTACGACTAGGGGAACATCAAAAAGGAGCGCGCCGCCGGGCGACGTTCCAGGGGAGCCGCAGCTAAATGGGTTACTTCATCCAGCAGCTTGTCAACGGGCTGACGCTGGGGTCCATCTATGGGCTGATCGCA
>JAHBYY010000064.1 GCA_019635715.1 Rhizobiaceae bacterium
GTACCCCCACCCCTAACCCCTCCCCACAAGGGGGAGGGGGACTTCGCAACCGCTTTTCCAGTCAGATTCGGCGACGATTGGCGTTCGACGAGGTTGCAGGCCGGTTCCCCTCCCCCTTGTGGGGAGGGGTTAGGGGTGGGGGTAGCCTCATATGCGATTGCCCTGCCTTTCAGGCCGAGCCATCGGTCTCGCCCGTCATTCGGACCCCCACAAGGGGGAAGAGGGCTTCGCGACCGCCTCTCCCGTCAAATGCGGCGACGATTGCGTTCGTCGATGCTGCAATCCGGTTCCCCTCGCGCTTGAAGGGGGCATAGGTAGGGCTACCCTCAAACGCGACTGCCCTGAGGCCGCTGTGTAGAGGACAGGCTCGGCATTCGCGCATTCTCCAAAATTGTGATCACATGTTCCAGTTGCGGTACCGGCTCGCAGACGAAGAATTCCCGTCGCGAATGAGCCACGCGCATTCGCGACAGGGTCGCGGACGGGCCGTGAGCAATGCACATATATATCTGGTTTAATAGAATAATTTGGAGGCGAGGCTGCACTCCGTGCCGGCGACTTGGGGCGCGTCTGCCCTCGAATTGCCTCTTGACTCGGCCTTCGGAGTGATCTTAGCTGAGTGGAAGATGAGATCACAAATTTCACCCGTGACCCGGACTTTTAGGGCGCCTGACAGCCTCGGACGGGCACGGGAAGCCGCGCGGATCGATACGCGGGCGAGCCCGCTGCGATGATCGCCGACCGCCGACCGAAAGTGTTCCGCGGCGTCGGGATGGCCTTGCAGCCGGCCGTCACCGACAGCGGAACCACATCGATCGCGCGGGTCGTCCACGCCGGGTTCAGCCGCCATATGGGGGCCGGCGTCGAGTATCTGGAGAACGTCACGATCGACTGGACCGTCACCTACGACGAGATCCTGTTCATCAAGGAAGGGCGGCTGACGCTGCGCTTCGACGACGGCGAGCACGAATGCGAGGCCGGCGACATCGTCTGGCTGCCGGAGGGCACGCATCTCCAATATGTGGCGCGCGAGCGGGCCGGCTATTTCTACGCGCTCTATCCCGTCGACTGGGCGGCACGGCAGGGAACGGTCGAGCCATGAGCGAAGCGGTGTTCGCGCCCGGCTTCAAGACCGATCCCTACTGGTGGGACGCCGCGCCGCGCCGCCACGAGCCGCAGCGCGCGCTGCCGGCGGATACCGAGGTCGCCGTCATCGGATCGGGATATACCGGCCTTTCCGCGGCGCTGACCCTGGCGCGGCGGGGCCGCGACGTCACCATCCTCGAACAGGGCAGCGTCGGTTTCGGCGCGTCCAGCCGGAACTTCGGCATGCTCGGCCGGCAATACAAATACGACCTCACCACCCTGATCGCACGCTTCGGCGTCGAGCGTGCGAAAGAGCTCTACGAGGGTTGCAACCGCGCCTTCGCCTTCGTCAACGAGCTGATCTCGCGCGAGAAGATCGACTGCTTCCATGCGCCTTCCGGGCGCTATGTCGCCGCCAACACCCCGGCCCATCTGCGGGCGCTCGAAACGGAGCTCGCGGCGCGCGCCGAGCATTTCGGCCATCAGTACCGCATGGTGTCGCGCCCCGAACAGGCCGGCGAGCTGGTCACGCAGCGCTTTGTCGGCGGCGCTGTGATCCCGGAGCACAAGACCGTGCATCCCGGCCTCTTCCACGACGGCCTGGCCGAGCGTGTGCGGGAGGCGGGCGCGGCGATCCATTCCGGAACCGCGGTGACGTCGATCGCGCGCGACGGCGCGGGCTGGCGCCTCGTGACGAACCGCGGCGAGCTCCGGGCCAACCAACTGATCGCCGCGACCAACGGCTACACCGGCAAGGCGACGCCCTGGCTGCGCCGCCGCATCGTGCCGATCCGTGCCTACATGATCGCCACCGAGCCGCTCGACGCGGCGGCGCTGGCGGGCGTGCTGCCCAGCCGCCGCGGCTTCCACGACTGCGCCCACGAGATGCAGTATGCGCGCATCTCGCCCGACGGCTCGCGGCTGATCTACGGCGCCATGACCGGCGAGGCCCATGACGACCTGCGATCCGTCGCGCAGGCGCTCCATGCCAGGATGCGTGCGCTGTTCCCGCAGCTCGGCAAGGTCCGATTGAGCCATGTCTGGACCGGCCAGTGCGCCGGCACCTTCGACTATTTCCCGCATCGCGGCAGCCATGACGGCATGCATTTCGCCATGGGCTACTGCTTCGGCGCCGGCATGCCTTTCGGCACCTGGCTGGGCGACGCGATCGCCCGCGGCATCCTCGGCGAGGAGGCGCAGACGCCGCTCGACCGGCCGGAGATGCCTGCCAATCCGCTCTATTGGGGACGGCCGTGGTTCCTCCCCCTCTACCTTCGCTACCAGGGCTGGCTCGACTGGAAGGATGGCGTCCGGACCTGACCGGCGCCATGCAAGGGGGCTGTGAGACACACAAGAATGGGGAACGCGTCATGCAGATAAAGCACTCACTCACCGCCCTGCTGCTGGGCACGAGCATCCTGGGACTGGGCGCCACGGGGGCGATGGCCGTCGAATGCGTCAAGGTCATCGGCACCGAGCCCGGCGTGCCCAACATCACGATGGATCCGGCCTTCGTGAACACGTCGGACGACAGCTATCAGTTGAACGCCGTCTACAACCGCATGGTCAATCTCGACGCCAGCTTCCAGCCGATTCCCGAGCTGGCCAAGTCGTGGAGCGTCTCCGACGACGGCAAGACCTGGACCTTCAACCTGGAGGCCGGAGTCACGTTCCATGACGGCAAGCCGATGACCGCCAAGGACGTCGTCTTTTCCTTCCAGCGCCTGCTCGATCCGGAAGTCGGCTCGCCGGCCGCCGGCGTGCTGGGCTTCCTCGATCCCAAGAAGATCGTCGCCGCCGACGATTTGACGGTGACGTTCACCACCGACACGGTGGTCGCCGACCTGCCGACGGTGCTGGCCATCAAATACGGCATGGTGGTGCCGGAAGGCTCGACCAAGGAGCAGCTCAAGCTCCAGGAGAACGGCACCGGTCCGTTCGTGCAGGACGTCTACGACCCGACCCAGACGCGCCGCGTCTTCCAGCGCAACAAGAACTACTGGCGCAAGGGTTTTCCGAAGTCGGAATGCCTCGAGGTCAGCGTCATCACCGAGGACGTCACCCGGCTCGCCGCGATCAAGTCCGGCGCAGCCGATCTGATCATGCAGGCCGGCGCCGCCAATGCCGCCGTGCTGGCCGGCGACCCGACGCTGAAGCTCGAGAAATCGGCGCCCGGCACCTACATGACGCTGTCGATGTGGGTCGACACGCCGCCCTTCAACGACGTGCGGGTGCGCCAGGCGCTGAAGAAGGTGATCGACCGCCAACTGCTCGTCGACACGCTGGTGCTCGGCAACGGCGTCGCCGGCAACGATACGCCGGTTCCGCCGACCAGCCCGGACGCCTTCATGGCGGACATCAAGCCGCAGGACATCGAGGGCGCCAAGAAGCTGCTCGCCGAGGCCGGCTATCCGGACGGGTTGACCGTCGAGCTGAACACCGGCGAGGGCTCGCCGGGCATGGTGGCGCTGGCGCAGGCCTACCAGCAGATGGCGGCGCTCGCCGGCATCACCGTCAACGTCATCAACAACCCGGCCGATTCCTACTGGGACGTCACCTGGATGAAGAAGCCGTTCTTCGGCTCCAACTGGTCGGGTCGTCCGGCGGCCGAGGGCCTGCCCTACACCTTCAAGTCGGACGCGACCTACAACGAGGCGAAATGGAAGAACGCCGACTTCGACGCCACGCTGGAGAAGGCGCGCGCCGAGGTCGATCCGGAGAAGCGCCGCCAGCTCTACAAGGACGCGCAGAAGATCCTCTCCGACGACGGCGGCGTGATCGTGCCCTACTTCACCAGCGACGTGGCGGTGATGCGGGCCGACTGCGAGGGCTACAAGCCGCATCCGCAGGTGCCGATCATCAACTACGAGAACTTCGTCTGCAAAGGCAAGGAAGCGCAGAACTGAGGCTTTTTCGGAGTTCGGCCGGCGCTTTGGCGCCGGCCGGATTGTCTTTGAGTCGATCAATACGTCAGAATCCTGGTCATGACAGCGCTCTACGTTGCCCCCCTCCGTCCTGCCGGACATCTCCCCCTCGAGGGGGGAGATCGGCAGCTCCTGCGTCGTGCCTTTCACGTTGGCGTTGCGGATTGGCGAAAGCCGAACATTCGGCCAATCTCCCCCCTTGAGGGGGGTCCGAAGGACGGGCCGAGACCCGTGGCTCGCGCCAGGGCGTCCGGCAGGACAGAGGAGGGCAGCGTAGAGCGCTGTCGTTCGGCCGGCGGATTTGCCCGCGCATGAACACCGTCCTCTCCCTCATCGTCCAGCGCGTCGTCTATTCGATCGGCACGCTGGTGCTGGTCTCGATGATCATCTTCGCCGCGGTGGAGGTGCTGCCGGGCGACGTGACGGCGCGCATCCTCGGACGCGAATCCTCGCTCGCGGCGCGCGAAAAGCTCCGCATCGAGCTCGGCCTCGACCGGCCGGTCGTCGAACGCTACGTCACCTGGGCGGGCGGGGCGCTGACCGGCGATTTCGGCATGTCGCTGACGGCGCGCAAGCCGGTTTCGGAGGTCGTGTTCGGCCGGCTCGGCTATACGCTGGCGCTCGCCGGCTTCGCCATGCTCCTCTACATCCCGCTGTCGATCATCCCGGCGCTGGTCCAGGCCTTCTTCCCCAACAGGCTGCCGGACCGGGCGATCTCGACGCTCAACATCCTGGTCCTGTCGACGCCGGAATTCCTGCTCTCGACCCTGCTGCTGTTCGGCCTCGCGGTGGTCTTTCCGATCTTCCCGCCGTTGAGCCAGGTGAGCGCCGCCACCGGCGTGCTGAACTTCCTCTGGATGATCACCCTGCCGGCCGTGTCGCTGGCGATCCTTCTGGCGGTCGCGGGGACGCGGCTGCTGCGCGAAAGCCTGATCGACCTGATGGATTCCGACTTCATCCGCATGGCCGAACTGAAGGGCATGTCGCGCACCCGCATCGTCATGCGCCACGCCCTGCCCAACGCCATGATCCCCTGGCTCAACGCCACGGCGATCAACTTCGCCTTCATGATCGGCGGCGTCGTCGTCGTCGAACGCGTCTTCGTCTTTCCGGGCTTCGGCTCGCTGCTGGTCGACGCGCTGCAACTGCGCGACGTGCCGCTGATCGAGGCTTCGGTGCTGGTCGCGGCCTTCATCTTCATCGCCGTCAACCTGATCGCCGACGTGCTCGCCATCCTGCTCAATCCGCGGCTGAGGACGTGACCATGGTTGCCCAGCCTCTTGCGGAAAAGCCTCGCCGCGGCGCCGGCCTGCTCGCCGTCTGGCGATCGGCGCCGTCGAGCTTCCGCATCGGCGCGATCCTGCTCGGCATCCACATCCTGCTCGCCGTGCTCGGCCCGTTCATCGCGCTCTATCCGCAGCAGCAGATGATGGCGGGGCGGCCCATTCAGGGGCCGGACCTGCTGCACTGGTTCGGCACCGACCAGCTCGGCCGCGACGTCTTCAGCCGCACCCTGCATGGCGGCTGGATCGTCATGGTCCTGTCGATCAGCGGCACGCTGCTCGGCGTCGCGGTCGGTTCGGTGATCGGGCTGGCCTGCGGCTATGTCCGCGGCTGGGTCGACGAGGTGGTGATGCGCATCGTCGAGGCAATCCTGTCCATCCCCTTCCTGGTGCTCGCCCTGCTCGCCGTGTCGATGGCCGGGCCGGAGCTCGCCGGATCGCCGGTTCTGGTGGTGACCGCGGTCGCCGTCATCTATGCGCCGCGCATCGCCCGCATGGCGCGCGCCGCGGCGCTCGACATTGTGACGCGCGACTACGTCACCGTCGCCCGGCTGCGCGGCGAGCCGACGCTGTCGGTGGTGCGCCGCGAGATGCTGCCCAACGCCATGGGCGTACTGCTGGTCGAGTTCGCCGTGCGCGCCGGCTATGCGCCGATCCTCATAGGCACGCTCGGCTTTTTGGGCTTCGGCATGCGTCCGCCGACGCCGGAGTGGGGGCTGATGATCAGCGAATACCGCAACCTGCTGACCGTGCAGCCCTGGGCGGTGTTCGGTCCCGGACTGATGCTGTCGACCCTGGTGATCGGGCTCAATTTCTTCACGGAGGGCCTGTCGCGCGTGCTCGGCCGTTCGCCGATGCGGGGGGCAGCATGATCGACAGCGTCCTTTCGGTCCGCGGCCTGACTCTCGACTACCGGACGCCGGGCGGCACGCAGCGCGCCGTCAACGACGTGAGCCTGGAAGTCAGGCGCGGCGAGGTGCTGGGCGTGGTCGGCGAGAGCGGCTCGGGAAAGAGCACGCTGGCCTACCAGATGCTCGGCTATCGCCAGCCCAACGCCCGGCTCGCCGGCGGCTCCGTCATGTTCCACGGCACCGATATCGCCAGCCTCGACAGGACCGGACTGCAGGAGCTGCGCGGAAACCGCATCAGCTTCGTGCCGCAGAACCCGACCACCGCGCTCAACCCGGCGATGACCGTCGGCGACCAGATCGCCGAGGTGCTGCGCAAGCACAAGCGCATGGGCAGCGCGGCGATCGAAACGCGCTTCGCCGGGCTGATGGAGCAGGTCGGGCTGGGCCAGATCCCCGGCGTCGCCGACCGCTATCCGCATCGCCTCTCGGGCGGGCAGCAGCAGCGCATCGCCATCGCCATGGCACTCGCCTGCGACCCGGAACTGGTGATCCTCGACGAGCCGACGACCGGCCTCGACGTCACCGTGCAGCAGCAGGTGATCGAACTGCTGAAGTCGCTGCGCGCCGCGCGCGGCGTGTCCATGGTCTACGTCACGCACGATCTGCCGCTGCTGCGCCAGATCGCCGACCGCCTCGCGGTGATGTATCGCGGCGAACTGGTCGAGGTCGGCGATGCCGAGCAGGTTTTCACCCGGCCGCACCACGCCTATGCGAAGGCGCTGCTCGCCGCCGTTCCGCAATTCCAGGCAGCACCCGAGGCGACGACGACCGCCGCGCCGGGCGCGCCGCTGCTCGAAGCGTCCGACCTGTCGATCGCCTACGGCCGGCGTCGAGGCTTCCTGGGCATCGGCCGGTCGGAGGGCGCGCGCGTCGTGCCCGGCGTCAGCCTGGCGATCGGCCGCGACGAGACGCTGGCGCTGATCGGCGAATCCGGCAGCGGCAAGTCGACCATCGCCCGCGCGCTGTGCGGCCTGGTGCCGCCAGCGGCGGGCAAGATCCGCTACCGCGGCGAGGCGCTGGCCGGCCGGCTCGAGGACCGGGCGGCCGACGAGCGCCGCGAGATCCAGTACGTCTTCCAGAACCCCGACGCCTCGCTCAACCCGCGCATGCGCGTCGCCGAGATCCTGGCGCGGCCGCTCGACGTGTTCTTCGGCGAGAAGGGCCGCGCGGTGCGGCCGAAGGTCGAGCAGGCGCTGGCCGACGTGCATCTGAACCTCGCCTATCTCGACCGCTTCCCGCACGAGCTTTCCGGCGGCGAACGCCAGCGCGTGGCGATCGCCCGCGCCCTGATCGCCGAGCCGTCGCTGCTGCTGTGCGACGAGGTGCTGTCGGCGCTCGACGTGTCGGTACAGGCGCGGGTTCTCGACCTGCTGCGCGAATTGAGGGCGCGCACCGGCGTCTCGATGCTGTTCATCTCGCACGACCTCGGCGTGGTGCGTTCGCTGGCCGACCGGGTCGGCGTGCTCTACCGCGGCGAACTGGTCGAGGTCGGCCCGACCGAGCAGATCTACACCGCGCCGCAGCATCCCTACACGCAGCGGCTGCTGGCTGCGGCGATCGGCACCCACGGGGCGCCGGTCGCGCCGGAGCCCGAGCCGCAGGCGATCCTGCGCAGGGAGGCGCGCGGCTGATGGCCTTTCCGATCACCCCCGATCCCGACCTCGCGGCCGAGTTCAAGAAGACGCCGCTCGGCCATCACAGCCCGCAGTTGCAGCGGCTGTTGCGCATCTTCCGCACCCTGCCGACCGCCGGCAAGCACGCGCTGCTGCGGATCGACCACCGGCGCGCCTGGGTGCTGGTGCAGTTCAACGGCCGCAAGGGCGAGCCGCTGACGGTGCATCGCGACCGCGTCTTCACCGACTGGAACGAGGCCGAGTGGGCGGTATTCAAGCTGCGCTGGCAGGCCTATTTCGGTGAAGCCGTGCCGGAGGCGCTCGGATGACCCGCACGCTGGCCGGCTACACCGACAGGATCAGCGCCTGCCCGGGCGAGACCATCGCCTTCAAGGTTTCGGCCGAGGACGGCTCGCCATCCTATCGCGCCTCCCTGGTGCGGCTGCACTGCGTCGATTCGCACCGCGACGGGCCGGGGCTGGAAGAGGAGACGATTCCCTCGGCCTTCGACGGCGAGCACCCGGCGCGCCGCCAGCCGATCCGGATCGGCTCGCGGGCGACCGTCGAGGGCGGCGGCGCGGTGAGCGGGCTCGGCAGCTTCTCGATCGCGATGATGATCTGGCCGACGCTGGAAAAAGAGGCGCCGCAGGTCCTGTTCTCGACCCTCGACGGCGCGGGCGGCGGCTTCGCGCTCGCCGTCGGCGCCGGCAATCGCCTGTCCCTGTCGATCGGCGGTCAAGACCTCGCTCTCGACAGGCCGCTGCTGACGCGCGAATGGGCGCTGGTGGCCGCCAGCTACGATGCCGCCACCGGCGAGGCTGCGCTGCACGCCGTGCCGGCCAATGTTCATGCGGGCTTCTCGCCGCCGCAATCGCGAATGGCCAAGTTCGGACGCAAACTGCCCACCGGCGCGGCCGGCCTGATCTCGGTCGCCGCGCGGCTCGAACCGGACGGCCGTCCGGTCGAGCACTACAACGGCAAGATCGACAGTCCACGCCTGCTTTCCCGCGCCTTGCCGCTGGAGGCACTGCGGCGCCTGATCGTCGAGCCGCTGGCGGCGCAGTTCGCAGCCGATCTCGTCGCCGCCTGGGACTTTTCCGAGGACATGGGCAGCGAGCGCGCCATCGACCTGTCGCCGAACAGGCTGGACTGCAGGCTGGTCAACATGCCGAGCCGCGCCGCCAAGGGCTGGAACTGGTCGGGTGGCTTCCAGGACTGGAAGACGGCACCGCAGGAATATGGCGCCATCCATTTCCACGAGGACGACCTGTCGGACTGCGCCTGGGAGACGGATTTCACCTTCACCGTGCCTAAAAACCTGCCGAGCGGCTGCTACGCCGCGAAGCTGGAAGGGCAGGGCGATCCGGAGCACGTCGTGTTCTTCGTGCGCGCCCCGCGCGGCAAGCCCGGTGCGAGGGCGGTGTTTCTCGCCTCGACGGCGACCTACATCGCCTACGGCAACTACCGCGTGATGAACCGCAGCAACCTCTACGAGATGTATCTCGGCCAGTTGCCGGAACTGGTGGAGAGCGATCTCTTCCTGAATACCCGCCCCGAATATGGCGACTCGCTCTATGCCACCCACAATGACGGGTCGGGCATGGCGATCGGCACGCGGCTGCGGCCGACCGTCAACATGCGGCCGAACACGACGCTGTCCGCCTTCAACGACGACGGCTGGATCTTCTCCTGGCTGAAGGCGATGCGGCTCGACGCAGATTTCATCACCGACGAGGATCTGCACCACGAAGGGCTCGGCCTGCTGTCGGACTACAGCCTGGTGATCACCGGCAACCACCCGGAATACATTTCGACGCAAATGTGGGACGCGCTCGACGCCTTCCTGACCAGGGGCGGACGGCTGATGTATCTCGGCGGCAACGGCTTCTTCTGGCGCGTCGCCTTCCACGACGACGTGCCGGGCGTGATGGAACTGCGCCGCGCCGAGGACGGATCGCGGCCCTGGGAGGCCGAGCCCGGCGAATACTACATGGCCTTCAACGGCGAGTATGGCGGGCTGTGGCGGCGCGTCGGCCGTCCGCCGCAGGGCCTGGTCGGCGTCGGCTTCACGGCCTCCGGCTTCGACATCTCGTCCTTCTACCGCCGCACCGAGCAGAGCGCCGATCCGCGCGCCGCCTTCATCTTCGACGGTGTCGGCGACGAGATCATCGGCGATTTCGGCCTGGCCGGCGGCGGCGCTGCGGGCCAGGAGATCGACCGCTACGACCGCGCGCTCGGCTCGCCGCCGCATGCGCTGGTCGTTGCGCGCTCCGAGGACCACACCGAGGAGATGATGATCGGCAAGGAGGACATGCCGGCCGCCAACTACATCATCGGCGGCACGGAGAACCCGCTCGTCCACGCCGACATGACCTTCTTCGAGACGCCGAACGGCGGCGCGGTGTTCTCCACCGGCTCGATCACCTGGGCGGCGGGCCTGCCGTGGAACGGCTTCGACAACAGCGTTTCGCGCATCACCCGCAACGTCTTCGAGCGCTTCGTCGATCCGAAGCCGTTCGTCTATCCGGCCAGCCGCGAAAGGACCGCCTGACATGGACTTCCAGCGCGTCAATCCGTCCGGGCTGCACCAGCCGATCGCCTGCTACAGCCAGGTGGTGCGGCGCGGCGCCATCGTCGCCGCCTCCGGCATGGCGAGCATCGACGAGGCTGGTGCCGTGGTCGGCGAGAACGATGTCGCGGCGCAGACGCGCCAGACGATCCGCAATCTGCGGGCCGCGCTCGCCGGGGTGGGCGCGACGCTGGCCGACGTCGCCAAGGTGACGGTCTATCTTGCCGATTTCGCCGACTATCCGGCGATGGACGCCGCCTATCGGGAGTTTTTCGGTGGACATCCGCCGGCGCGCGCCACCGTGCGCGCCGATCTCGTCTACCCGACGCTGCGGGTGGAACTGGAAGCCTGGGCTATACTGGGCGAGGCGTCATGATCCGACGCGACGAGCAAGCAGGGAGCACAGACAGTGTCAGCTAGGGTCCGGGCGGAACTCGCCCAGCTCGATCTCAACCAGCCGGAGCGCATCACGCTCAACGACCAGGTCTATCAGGACCTGCGCCGGCTGATCATCGGCGGCCGCATGCGCCCGGGGCAGCCCATCTCCATCCGCACCGTCGCCAATCTCATCAATGTCAGCCCGATGCCGGTGCGCAGCGCCCTGCAGCGCCTGGTCACGGAAGGCGCGCTGGACGTGCTGCCGAACCGTACCTTCGCGGTGCCGGTGCTGACCCCGGAGAATTTCCGCGAGATCGCCGACATGCGCGCCGCGCTCGAGGGCATGGCGACGGAACGCGCCGTGACCCGGCTGACCAAGCAGGATGTCGCGCTGCTCACCGACATCAACGAGAAGATGTTCGACGTCGAGGACCACGACTGGCAGCTCTATCTCGACCTCAACCGGCAGTTCCACTTCCACATCTACGCCGCCGCGGGGATGCCGCGCCTGCTGAGGATCGTCGAGAGCCTGTGGCTGCAGACCGGGCCGCTGCTCAACATGGTGGCCTCGGCCGAGGACATGCGCTTCGGCCAGGACGCTCACACCGCCGCGGTGCGCGCCATCGCCAACGACGATGTCGCCGGCGCGCGCGCCGCGATCGAGCGCGACATCCTCGATGCCGCCCGCTCCATCGTCGAGGGGCTGCGGCGCGGCGATTTCGGCTGAACGGGAAACGGGGGAGACCGGCAGGATGACACTGAATCTGGCGCTGCAGGGCAAGCGCGCCATCGTCACGGCAGGCGCCAGCGGCATCGGCCTGGCGATTTCGCGCGCCATCGTCGCGGCGGGCGGGCGCGTCCATGTCTGCGACGTCAACCGCGGCTTCCTCGACGCCCTGGCGAAGACCGACCCGCCGATCTCCGGATCGGTGGCGGATGTCGGGGATCCGGCCTGCGTCGATGCGATGTTCGACGAGGCGCTCGGCCGTCTCGGCGGCCTCGACATCCTGGTCAACAATGCCGGCATCGCCGGTCCGACCAAGCTGCTCGAAGACGTCACCGATGCCGAGTGGAAGGCGACGATCGACATCGACCTGACCTCGCAGTTCTACTGCGCGCGCCGCGCCATCCCGCTGATGAAGGAGGCGCGCGGCGGCTCGATCGTCAACCTGTCGTCGACTGCCGGCCTGTTCGGCCTGCCGATGCGCTCGCCCTACGTGGCGGCAAAGTTCGCGGTGATCGGCCTGACCAAGACGTTGGCGATGGAACTCGGCGAGCATGGGATCAGGGTCAACGCCATCTGCCCCGGCTCGGTCGAGGGCGACCGCATGGCGCGCGTGCTGGCGGCCGAATCCGCCGCGCTCGGCGTCGACCCTGCGGTGCTGCGGCACAACTACGTCAAGCACACCTCGATGCGCACCTTCGTCTCGGCCGAGGACATCGCGGCGATGGTGGTCTTCATCTGCTCCGACCACGGGGCGCGGATTTCCGGCCAGTCGCTGGCCGTCGACGGGCACACAGAGACGCTGATGGCGCGCGACTGAGCGGCCGGGCGACAAGGATTTCGGGGGTCGACAGACAAAATGAGACAGGAAGTGATCATCACCTGCGCGGTCACCGGTGACGATCCCAAGGTGACCAAGAGCCCCTATTGCGCCTCGACGCCGCAGGACATCGCGCAATCGGCGATCGACGCCGCGAAGGCGGGTGCTGCGATCGTCCATATCCATGTGCGCGATCCCGACAGCGGCGAGTACAGCATGGAGACGAGGCACTATCGCGAGGTGGTGAAGATCATCCGCGACAGCGGCGTCGACGTACTCGTCAACCTGACCGCGGGCGTCGGCGGCTACATTTACGTCGCCGACGACGGCAGGATCCTCGGCGCCGAGGGCGGCACGGATTTCGTCAGCCAGGAAATGCGCATGCGCCACGTCATCGACCTGGTCAACGAGGGGAAATATGCGCCCGACATCTGCACAGTCGATTGCGGACCCTACAATGTCGGCGAAGGCAACCGCACCTATGTCTCGACGCCGAGCTATGTGCGCAGCGGCACGCGGCTGGCGCGCGAACTGGGCGTGAAACCGGAGTTTGAGGTGTTCGACACCGGCCATCTCGCCCTGGTGCACAAGATGCTCGGCGAGGGCATGATCGACGACCCGCTGATGGTGCAGCTCTGTGCGTCGATTCCCTATGCGATGCCGGCCAATATCGGCCTGCTGGCGAGCCTCGTGGCGACGCTGCCGGCCGCGGCGCAATTCGCCTCCTTCGGCATCGGGCGGCTGCAGATGCCGATGGTGGCGCAGTCCGTCATGCTGGGCGGCCATGTGCGCGTCGGCCTCGAAGACAATCTCTATCTGTCGAAGGGCGTGTTCGGTTCCAATGCGCAGCTCGTCGAGCGGGCCCGCACCATCGTCGAATGCATGGGCGCCAAGGTCGTGACGGCGGAGCGGGCCCGCGAGATGCTCAAGCTGAAGGCACGATGAGGCGCCATCCTGTGCAGAGTGCCTATAAATAGGGCGGTTCGTTCGGTTGCCTGAATATCAGGCGGGCTCGCGCTTGACGCGGCCGGCGATCCTGTAACATCCTTCGGCGAAAGGCATTGCGGCGGGCGTCGCCGCTGCGTGCCTGGGATCGGCAGGGGTCCGCGGCACGGCTTCGTCGCCGCGCCGGCCCGACAGGAAAGGGACAATCATGAACTTGCGCCAGGGGCGCGGCCTTTTGGCCGCGGCGTTCGCCATCGTGCCGGCGGCGGCTCAGGCCCATACAGGCATCGGCGATGCCGGCGGCTTCCTGCACGGCTTCATGCACCCGATCGGCGGGCTCGACCATGTCCTGGCGATGGTCGCCGTCGGCACCTTCGCCGCGATGCTGGGCGGCCGGGCGCTGTGGCTGGTGCCGGCCAGCTTCGTCGGTATGATGGCGGTGGGCGGCCTGCTCGGCATCGAGGGGATCGACCTTCCCTTCGTCGAGATCGGCATCGCGGCCTCGGTCGTCGGGCTCGGCCTCGCCGTTGCCCTGCGCTGGAGCCCGCCCGTCGCGGTGGCGATGGGACTGGTCGGCCTGTTCGCGGTCTTCCATGGCCATGCGCACGGCGCGGAGATGCCGGTTGATGCGTCGGGCCTGCGCTATGGGCTCGGCTTCATGCTGGCGACGGCGCTGCTGCATGTCGCCGGCATCGCCGCGGGGCTGACCGTCGGGCGGCTGGGCGCCGGCTCTGTGCCGATCGCACGGGCCGGCGGCGGCGCCATGGCGCTTGCCGGCGTGGCGATCCTGGCGGGCTATCTCTAATACCAAGGGCCATTTGCTTTGACCGTCGGCACCGCCCCTCACTGCCCTGCCGGGCATCTCTCCCCGCAAAACGGGGAGAGAGGCACCGTCAGCTTACGATTTCGCCAATCGTCAATGCTAAAGGTTGGCGAAACCTGCAGAGCTTGGGTGCCTCTCCCCGTTTACGGGGAGAGGATGCCGGCAGGCAGGTGAGGGGCGGTGCCGACGGTCAAAGTCAAAAGCCTCTGGTATAAGGCCTGCGGGCAGTTATGGATCGGAGCGCGGCGCGGCGGATTTCCGAATGCCATGACGGCCGCGACGACCGCCGGCGCCGCCTCTTGCAATCGCGGCGGGGCTCCCCCATATTGCCGTCAACGGATCGCCTCCGATCGCTGACCGCGGATGTACCGGCAGGATCGTGGAGGCCAGGGGAAGGGTCGGATCAGTCCGGCCCTTTTTCGTTTCCGGGCGGCGGCGGTTCCGCATCGCCGCCGCGGATCGACGCTCCGGGCACCGGGTCCGTGCTACAGCAGCCTGTCCAGCGTGATCGGCAGGTCCCGCACCCGTTTGCCGGTCGCGTTGAACACGGCGTTGGCGATCGCCGCGCCGACGCCGGTGATGCCGATCTCGCCGATGCCGCGCGCCCCGAGCGGTGAACGCGGGTCGGGGATGCCCGTCCACATCACCTCGATCTCCGGCACGTCGAGATGCGCGGGGATGTGATAGTCGGCCAGTGTCGGGTTCATGATCCGCCCGCTGCGTTCGTCGAACAGCGTCTCCTCGGTCAGCGCCAGCCCCAGCCCCATGATCATGCCGCCGCGGAACTGGCTGGCGGCCATCTTGGGGTTGAGGATCGCGCCGCAGTCGAACGAGCCCAGCAGCCGGTCGACGCGCACCTCGCCGGTCACGTCGCTGACCCGCAGCTCGCAGAACATCGCGGATGTGCTGTGCATGGCGTATTTGAACAGCTCCAGCGGCGGCGTGCCGGCCGCCTGGACGGTGATTTCGTCACGGTTGGCGCGCGACAGGATCGACCGGAAGCTTTCATGGCGCGACGGGTCCGTGGCGGAGGCGATGCCTTCCCGCTCGAGCCGCACGTCGCCGGTGCGAAGCCCGGCCAGCGGACTGTCGTTGCCGGCCAGCCGGAGCAGTTCGGTTGTCAGCTTCTCGGCGGCGGCGATGATCGCGCCGGCGATCGACACGGTCTGCGACGAGCCGCCGGCCATCGGCGCGGCCGGAAGCCCGGAATCGCCCATCTCGAAGGCGATCGCCTCGACGGGCAGGCCGAGCCGGTCGGCGGCGTGCTGCACCTGCACGGTCGACGTGCCCATGCCCATCTCCTGCGCCGAGCAGGCGACGGTTGCGGTGCCGTCGCGGCGCATCGTCAGGCCGACCGCCGCTCCCGGCATGCGCGCATAGGGGAAGCTGCCGCTGGCGCAGCCCATGCCGATGCGCCACTCGCCGTCGCGCCGCGCCCCGGGCTCGCGCTGGCGGCGCTCCCAGCCGAAGCGGCGGGCTCCATCCTCATAGGCCTGGCGCAGCGCGTGCTGCGAGAAGGCGACATTGGTGATCGGGTGCCGCTCGGGCAGGTTCCTGAGCCGCAGTTCGATGGGGTCGACGCCCATGCCATGGGCGAGCTCGTCGACCGCGCTTTCGACGGCGAACGTGCCGACGGCCTCGCCGGGCGCGCGCATGAAGGTGTTGGCGACGACGGCGAGCTCGACGTGGCGCTGCACGAACTCGAAGCTCTTCGCCTGATAGAGCGCGCGCGTGCCGAGCGTGAAGGCTTCCGGGCTGGCGCCGTAGCCCGGCATCACCGAATAGCCGGTGTGGATCAGCGAGGTGAAGCGCCCGTCGGCGTCCGCGCCGATCGCCACGCGCTGTTCGGTCGGGCTGCGTCCGCCGATGATGCGGTAGACGCTTTCGCGGCTGAGCATCAGCCGCAGCGGCCGGCCGACCATGCGGGCCGCCGCGACCGCGACGATCTGATGATCCCACATGCCCTTGCCGCCGAAGCCGCCGCCGACGAACGGCGACAGGACGCGGACGTTGTCGCGCTTCAGATCGAAGATCCTGGCCAGCGCCGCCGCGCTCGGCGCGATCATCTGCGTGGCGTCGTGCACGGTCAGCCTGTCGTCGCCGTCCCATGCCACGGTCACCGCATGCAGCTCGATGGCGTTGTGGCTCTGCCACGGCGTGCGGTAGGTCTCGTCGACGCGATGCGCGCTGCGCGCCAGCTCGCGCTCGGCATCGCCGACCTTGCGGTGGTTGGTGTCGAACAGCAGCGACGGCATCGTCCGTGCGGCGGACTTGGCGTCCTCGAAGCGTGTCGCGGCGTTTGCCTCCGCGTAGTCGATGCGCAGCAGCGAGGCTGCGTGGTCGGCCTGCTCCTGCGTCTCGGCGACGACGGCGGCGACGATCTGGCCGTTGTAGTGGATCTCGTCGTCCTGCAGGATGGGCAGGCTGCTGTTGCCGACCGCCCCCATGTCGGCCATCGACATCAGCGCGGGGCTGGCGACCCGCGGCATGCTGCGATGGGTGATGACCCGCACGACGCCCGGCGCGCGCTCCGCCGCGCTGCTGTCGATCCCGGTGATGCGGCCGCGCGTCACCGGGCTGTGCACCAGGCTGGCATAGCACAGCCCCTCGATGGCGACCTCGGCGGCGAAGCGGGCCGTGCCCGTCACCTTGGCCGGTCCGTCGAGCCGCGACGCCTGCCGCCCGACCGCGCCGCGCCGCGTGATCAGCGGATCGGGCTTGCCGCCCGGCAGCCATTGCCCCGGCACCCAGCCGATCGCCGTGCGGACCGAGCTGATGATCATGTTTTGAAGATTGCTCATCGCAGGTCCTCCGCCAGGCCGGACAGCACCGAGATCAGGGTTCGCCGCGCCAGTTCGATCTTGAATGCGTTGCCGGGTTGCGGCGCGGCACCTTCGAGCGCCGCGTCGGCGGCGGCGGCGAACGCGTCGGCGGTCGCCGGCCTGCCCCGCAGAGCTGTTTCGGCACCAAAGGCCCGCCACGGCTTCGGCGCCACGCCGCCGAGCGCGATGCGCACGTCTTCGATCCGGCCCTCCTCGACCATCAGCGCCGCGCCGACCGAGACCAGCGCGAAGGCATAGCTCGCCCGGTCGCGCACCTTGCGATAGGTCGATTTCAAGGCGGCCGGCGTCGGCGGCAGCTCGACCGCGACGATGACCTCGCCGGGCGCCAGCAGGGTCTCGCGGTCCGGATGGTCGCCTGGCAACAGGTGGAAGTCGGCGGCCGGGACCGTTCGCCCGCCGCCAGTGCCGGCCAGATGGATGCGGGCATCCAGCGCGCTGAGCGCCACCGCCATGTCCGACGGATGCGTGGCGATGCACGACGGCGAGGTGCCCAGGATCGCGTGATAGCGGGTGAAGCCGCCGATCGCGTCGCAGCCGCTGCCGGGATCGCGCTTGTTGCAGCGCGAGCCGGCGGCGTCGGCGAAATACAGGCAGCGCGTCCGCTGCATCAGATTGCCGCCGACGGTCGCCATGTTGCGGATCTGCGCCGATGCGCCCGCCAGGATGGCACGCGACAGCATCGGATAGCGCGTGCGCACCAGCGGGTGGGCGGCGACCGCGCTGTTGCGCGCCGCGGCGGCGATGACGATACCGCCGGAATCGCTCGGCTCGATCCCCTCGGACAGGCCCGAAACGTCGATCAGGCGCGAAGGCTGCTCGACGCCCTTGCGCATCAGATCGATCAGGTTGGTGCCGCCGCCGAGCAGCCGGTCGCCGCGCGACGGATCGATGGCCAGCGCGTCGTCGAGCGACCGCGCACGCAGATAGGAAAAGGGGGTCATGCCACCTTCTCCGTCGCCACCTGCAGGATCGCGTCGACAATGCCGTTATGCGCGCCGCATCGGCAGAGATTGCCGCTCATCCGCTCGCGGATCTCGTCGCGGGAGATCGCGATGCCGTCGGCGCCGAGGTCCTCGGTGACGTAGCTCGGCATGCCGGCGGCGATCTCCTCGAGCATCGCCGTGGCGGCGCAGATCTGGCCGGCCGTGCAATAGCCGCACTGGAAACCGTCATGCTCGATGAAGGCGGCCTGCAGCGGGTGCAGATCGTCGGCCGACCCGAGCCCCTCGATGGTGACGACCGACCGTCCGTCGACCTGGGCCGCGAGGGTCAGGCAGGACAGCACGCGCTTTCCGTCGACAAGCACGGTACAGGCGCCGCAGGCGCCCTGGTTGCAGCCGATCTTGGTGCCGGAGAGGTGAAGCCGGTCGCGCAGCAAATCCAGGAGCGACACGCGCGGGTCGTCGGGTGGAGCGACCCGGGTGCCGTTGACGACGATGGCCATGGAACTCTCCTCGGTCGGTTTCGCCTGCCTGGTAGCTCCCAGATAATACGATTTTCGTACTATTCAATCTTCGGTCGAAAGAATTTTGCGCATCAGGCCGATCAGCACCTCGCGCTCGGGTTCCGACAGCGGCGCCAGCATCCGCTGGTAGAGCTGCCGATACGCGGCCTGGAACGCGTCGACCTTGCTCCTGCCGGCGGCGGTGAGATGCAGCGCCACGGCCCGACGATCCTTCTCCGGCCGCAGCCGGTCGAGCAGGCCGCGCTTGGCCAGCCGGTCGGTCACCGACGAGACGGTCGTGGCCGCCACCGCCAGGAAGCGGGCGATGTCGGTCGGGCCGCATCCGGGGTTCCTGGCGACGAACAGCAGGGTCTGCTTGTCGAGCTCGTTGAGCTGCCGTTCGGGACCGGTTGCCTCGGCGAGCTTGTAGCGGCGGGAGAACGACTCGAATACGGTCCCGAGGGCGGCGAGCTGATCTTCGTTCGGCTGCGTCATGGCAACGGCTTAGCGCGCCGCGGGCGGTGCTGAACAGGGCAATTCGGGCGCGCAGGGCCATTGCCCGTTCCGGGCCGCCCCGGCGCGCTTGCCTGACGTCCGGCCGCGAGCCATATGCGGAACACTCCGCCGCGCCGCGGGTTGAGCCGGCACAGATCGAACAGGGAAGGTCGCACCATGCGTATCCGCAGCATGTTCCGCATCGTCGTGGCGGGCGCCGTCGGCGCCCTGGCCGCCGGGTCGGCCACCGCCGAAGGCGGATCGGCCAGCGCGGCCTTCTTCGACGCCGCCGGCAAGGACGCCGGCACCGCGACGCTTTCCCAGACGGCGAGCGGCGTGCTGATCGATCTCGATCTCTCCGGTCTTCCGGCGGGCGGATGGGTCGCCTTCCACGTCCACGAGACCGGCAACTGCGACCATACCACCGGCCATGACTCGGCGGGCGGGCATTTCAATCCGACGGGCGCCGCGCATGGCTATCTCTCCGCAGACGGACCGCATGCCGGCGACATGCCCAACCAGATGGTCGCTGCGGACGGGACGCTGAAGGCCCAGGTGTTCAACCCGATGGTCAGGCTCGACGGCGGCGACACGGCGATCCGCGGCCGCGCGCTGATGATCCATGCCGGGCCGGACGACTACGAGAGCCAGCCTTCCGGCAAGGCCGGCAAGCGCCACGCCTGCGGCGTCATCGAATGACCGGTCCCGCCAGGCGGCGGTGTCAGAGCCCGCTCGGCATCCTGTAGCGCGCCAGGGCGGCGTCCTCGCCGGAGGCCGCCGCGTCGGCTGCGAACACCGCGCTCGCCGCGCTGACGATGGAGACATGCGACTTCGCGGCCGCGCCGGCGCCGGCGCCGTCGCCGCGCAGAATGGCGGTGACGATGGCATCGTGTTCCTGCCAGGATTTCGCCAGGCGTCCCGGCAGACGGAACTGGGCGCGGCGGAACGGCGCCAGCCTGCTGCGCGTCTGGACGGCCAGGTCCTGCAGATGGGCGTTCGCGGCGCCCGCATAGAGGCGCGAGTGAAACTCGGTATTGAACTGCTCGTAGTCTTCCTCGGCCGCCTGCCGCACCAGACCCGCCGAATCCTGGTGATCGCGATCCAGCGACCAGCGGTCGGCCGGGCTCATGCGCTCCGCCGAAAGCCGGGCGCAGATGCCCTCGAGCTCGGCCATGCCCTCGAACATCGAGGCCAGGCGCTCAGTGCCGACGATGGCGACGATGGCGCCGCGGTTGGGCCGGCGGTCGACCAGGCCCATCGCGCCGAGCTGCCCCAGCGCCTCGCGCACCGGCGTGCGGGACACGCTGTAGCGCTCGGCAAGCGCGACCTCGTCGAGCTTTTCGCCGGGGCGCAGCTCGCCGGTGACGATCAGGTCGGCGACGGCACGCACCATCTGCTCGACCGTCGTTCCCGCCCTGATCAGGGTGCGCCGCCGCGCCACGACCCCTCCTGCATGTCACCTCGCGAATCCGTCGGAAGCCCGCATCCTTCAATGCCTATGGTTTAGCCGAGCTGTCAACTTGCCGATTCAAGCGGCAGAATGTGCATACACTTGCACTAGCGTTGTGCAGCGCACCATCCACAGGGCCATGCTTTCATTGATATAATACGACTTTTCGAGCTGGCACGGTCGTTGCATGCACTTTCTTTCGAAGGCGTTAATCGCAATCGTCAGGAGACGTGACATGCTGCCCCAGTTCATGATCAGCCGCCGCCGCTTCATCAAATCCTCGGCCGCCGCCGGAGCGCTCGGCCTGGCCGGCGCCGGGCTGCCGCTCGGTGCGGCGCGCGCCGCCGAAGCCACGATCGGTTTCATCTATGTCGGCCCCAAGGACGATTTCGGCTACAACCAGGCGCATGCCGAAGGCGCCGCCTTCCTGAAGACGCTGGAAGGCGTGTCGATCGTCGAGGAAGAGAACGTCCCCGAGACGGTCGACGTCCAGAAGACCATGGAATCGATGATCAACCTCGACGGCGCGACGCTGATCTTCCCGACATCCTTCGGTTATTTCGACCCCCACATGCTGGCGATGGCGGCGAAGTTCCCCGACATCCAGTTCCGCCATTGCGGCGGCATGTGGACCGAAGGCAAGCATCCGAAGAACACCGGCTCCTATTTCGGCTATATCGGCCAGGGCCAGTATCTCAACGGCATCGTCGCCGGCCACACGTCGAAGTCGAAGAAGATCGGCTTCGTCGCCGCCAAGCCGATCCCGCAGGTGCTGCTCAACATCAACTCCTTCCTGCTCGGGGCGCGCGCCGTCGACCCCGCCATCACCTGCCAGGTCATCTTCACCGGCGAGTGGTCGCTGGCGGTCAAGGAGGCGGAGGCGACCAATGCGCTGATCGACCAGGGGGTCGACGTCGTCACCTGCCATGTCGACAGCCCCAAGGTGGTTGTCGAGACCGCCGCCGGCCGCGGCGCCTTCGTCTGCGGCTACCACGCCAACCAGGCGCCGCTGGCGCCGGAAAAATACCTGACCGGCGCCGAGTGGAACTGGGCGAACGTCTACAAGATGTATGTGGAAAAACTGCTCGCCGGCGAGGACCTGCCGAACTTCACCCGCGGCGGCCTGGCCGACGGCTTCGTCAAGATGAGTCCGCTCGGGCCGGCCGTCACGGAGACGGCGCGCACGCAGTTCGACGACACGCTGGCCGAGATCATGAAGGGCGGCTTCTCCGTCATCAAGGGTCCGCTCAAGAACAACAAGGGCGACGTGGTGGCGGCCGAGGGCCAGTCCTTCCCCGAGACCGCGCCGGAACTGGAGGGCATGGACTACCTGGTCGAGGGGGTGGTCGGGTCGACGTCGTGAGGGTTGGGCTCCCGCCCTCTCCCCTTGCGGGGAGGGTCGGCGCGGAACGCGCCGGGGTGGGGGTCCATGCCAGGACGGTAACCCCCACCCCGCCTCACTGCCGTCGCGTCGCGACGACGTTTCGTCGACCCTCCCCGCAAGGGGGAGGGTCGGGCGCCAGCCCCTCGAAGGAATTGTCAATGCATCGGAGCCATCGATGACCGACATCGCCTCCCGCCCCGCGCCGGGCTTTCAGTCGCCGGCCCTGTCCGCCGCGCTGGAGTGGCTTGCGCGGCGGGCGGAAGGCGTGGTCATTCCACTGGCGGCGCTGGTCGTCGGCATGGCGCTGTTCTCGGTGTTCATCGCGCTGATCGGCAAGTCGCCGACGCAGCTCTACGAATTGATGTGGCGCGGCGGCTTCGGCTCGTGGTTCTCCATCCAGAACACGCTGTCGCGGGCCGCACCGCTGCTGCTCGCGGCGCTGTGCGTGGCGCTGCCGGCCCGGCTCGGCCTGGTGGTCATCGGCGGCGAGGGCGCCATCGTGCTCGGCGGTGTCGCCGCCGCGGCCGTCGCCGTTCCGCTGGCAGGCGCGCCGTCCTTCGTCGGCATCGCGCTGATGGGCATCGCGGCGATGCTCGCCGGCGGCCTGTGGATCGGCGCAGTCGGTGCGCTGCGCCACTATCGCGCCGTCAACGAGACCATCTCCTCGCTGCTGATGGCCTACATCGCCATCGCGCTGATGAACCATCTGGTCGAGGGGCCATTGCGCGACCCCGCTTCGCTCAACAAGCCCTCCACCCACACGATCGATCCGGCCTTCGTGGTCGGACCGATCCCCGGCATGGACGTGCATTGGGGCCTGGTGGTCGGCATCGTCGCCTGCGTGGCCGCCTGGGTGCTGATCGAGAAGACCCGCTGGGGTTTTGCCGCGCGCATCGCCGGCGGCAATGTCCGGGCCGCGCAGGTGCAGGGCCTCGCCGTCGGCCCGCTGATCGTCGGCTTCTGCGCGCTGGCCGGCGGCTTCGCCGGTCTGGCCGGCATGATCGAGGTATCGGCGGTGCAGGGCAACGCCAACGGCTCGCTCGCCGCCGGCTACGGCTACACCGGCATCCTGGTCGCCTTCCTGGCGCGGCAGAACCCGCTGGCGATCATCCCGGTGGCGATCCTGCTCGGCGGCATCGACGCCTCCGGCGGCCTGCTGCAGCGGCGCATGGACCTGCCCGACGCCACGGTGCAGGTGCTGCAGGGCATGATCTTCCTGGTCATCCTGGTCTCTGATACGCTCTACGGCCGCTTCAAGGCCTTCAATCCCGACCTTTGGAAGAGGAGTGCGTGATGACTTATTCGCGTTCCTTCTCACCCCAACCCCTTACCCCTCCCCGCAAGGGGGACGGGGACGGCGACGCAGCATTCTTCGATCGGTGTCGTCAGCGTGTCCGAACCTCCCTCCCCCTTGTGGGGAGGGGTAAGGGGTGGGGGTACAATTCCTGCTCGTCCGCTAACCAGAAGAGGAGCGCCTGATGGAAACCACCGACATCGGCCTGTGGGGCGTGCCCCTGGCGATCCTCGGCGGCGCCATCCGCGTCTCGACGCCGTTCATCTTCGTGTCGCTCGGCGAGGCGATCACCGAACGCTCGGGGCGCATCAATCTCGGGCTGGAGGGCATCCTCGTCTTCGGCGCCATGACCGCCTATGCCGTCGCCTATCTGACGAACTCGCCCTGGCTCGGCGTGCTCGCCGCCATGGCGACGGGCGCGGCGTTCGGCCTGTTCCACGGCTGGATCTGCAAATTCCCGAAGGTCAACGACATCGCCATCGGCATCGCGCTGATGCTGTTCGGCTCGGGGCTGGCCTTCTTCTTCGGCAAGCCGTTCATCCAGCCCTCGGCGCCCGACCTGCCGGCCATCCCGCTCGGCTGGTGGTCGTCGATCCCGCAGGTGCAGGCGGCGCTCAGCGTCAACGTGCTGTTCATCCTCGGCGCCGCGCTCGCCGTCCTGCTCTGGTGGGCGTTCAGGAACACCCGCGCCGGGCTGATCCTGCGCGTCGTCGGCGACAGTTCCGATGCGGCGCGCGCCATGGGCCTCAACCCGGATACGGTGCGCCTGCTGGCGACCGCCGTCGGCGGCGCCTTCGCGGCGGTCGGCGGCGCCTACCTGTCACTCTACTATCCGGGGAGCTGGAACGAAGGCATCTCGTCCGGCCAGGGCCTGATGGCGGTGGCGCTGGTCATTTTCGCGCGCTGGAACCCGCTCGGCTGCTTCGCCGCGGCGCTGCTGTTCGGCGGCGCCGGCGCGCTCGGCCCGGCGCTGCAATCGGTCGGGGTGACGCAGGGCTACTACCTGTTCTACGCCGCCCCCTACATCCTCACCCTGCTCATCATGATCGCCACCAGCTCGCCGGGCCGCACGCTTGCCGGTGCGCCGGGCGAACTGTCGATCACCAAATAGGACGGACCGCGATGAACGCCCTTGCCGAGATCTCCCAGACCTTCATCGCCGCCGATCCCTATCCCTGGCCGTGGAACGGCGAACTCAGACCCGACAACACCGCGCTGATCATCATCGACATGCAGACCGATTTCTGCGGGCCGGGCGGCTATGTCGACCACATGGGCTACGATCTTTCGCTCGTGCAGGCGCCGATCGGGCCGATCAAGACCGTGCTGGCGGCGATGCGCGCCGGGGGCTACCACATCATCCATACCCGCGAGGGGCATCGTCCGGACCTCGCCGACCTCCCGGCCAACAAGCGCTGGCGCTCGCGGCGCATCGGCGCCGGCATCGGCGACGCCGGGCCCTGCGGGCGCATCCTGACGCGTGGCGAGCCCGGCTGGGACATCATCCCGGAGCTCTACCCGATCGAGGGCGAGGTCATCATCGACAAGCCCGGCAAGGGCTCGTTCTGCGCCACCGACCTGGAGCTGATCCTCAACCAGAAGCGCATCCAGAACATCGTGCTGACCGGCATCACCACCGACGTCTGCGTCTCGACGACGATGCGCGAGGCCAACGACCGCGGCTTCGAATGCCTGCTGCTGGAGGATTGCTGCGGCGCCACCGACCACGGCAACCATCTGGCGGCGATCAAGATGGTCAAGATGCAGGGTGGGGTGTTCGGGGCGGTGTCGAATGCGAAGGCATTCGTGGAGGGGCTGCCGTGATCGGTTCTCTCCAGTTTACCCCCCTCTGGCCTGCCGGCCATCTCCCCCTCAAGGGGGGAGATCAGCCGACCGCTTCGGTTGCGCCAAGCGCCAACCTCGCAGCAAGAGCGCCAAAGCCGCAATTGCTGATCT
>JAHBYY010000065.1 GCA_019635715.1 Rhizobiaceae bacterium
CGCGCCGAAGCCGAGCGCCACCAGCGAGTCGATCACCACGCGGTCGGCAGGCGCGTAGCCGGCCGGACCGATGAGAATCCAGTAATAGACGGCGACGCCCAGCAGGGCCAGGCCGGCCACCAGCATGCCGGTGATCGCGCCAGCCTTGAAGGCGATGTCGAGGCCGGCGGCCAGGCTGTTCGACGCGGCCTGCGCGGTGCGCACGTTGGCCCGCACCGAGACGTGCATGCCGATGAAGCCGGCGACGCCGGACAGCACCGCGCCGATCAGGAAGCCGATGGCGGCGGTTCCCGACAGCAGCCACCAGGCGAGCAGGAACACCACGATGCCGACGATGGCGATGGTGGTATACTGTCGCGTGAGATAGGCCTGCGCACCCTCGCGGATGGCGCCGGCGATTTCCTGCATGCGTGCTGTGCCCTGGTCGGACGCAAGGACCGACTGTGTCGCCCAGATGGCGTACAGGACAGACAGCAAACCGCAGGCGATGACGACGTAAAGCATTGTCATTGCCGATTTCTTCCCTGATTTTTGCCCCGGAAGAACCCCCTCCCCGGGTCGATACGTAGCTGCCGGTCGCCTGTCATCGGGTACCGGCCATCGCTCGGGATGATGCGAGAGCGTCCTTAGAACGTCAAGATATCATTGGAGTTTTGCCCGGTTTTCGCCGGAAAGCGTAAACCGTGCTGACCAAGTCGCCGACCGGCCGCGGCTTATATCGATTGAATCGGTCCACAGTGGCGCGAACGGCGCAACGCAGCGATTCGCAGCGAATGGGCGGCCCGCGAAACGCCGCCGCCGGCCGAAACGGGATCAGGCGGCTGTCGCCCCGCCGGATCCGGACGGCGGCCGTATCCCGTGGTGCACCGCCTCGACCGCCTCGTCGATCCCCGAGCGAAAGCGCGCCAGCGGCGGCCGGACGCCATGCCGCAGGAGCGTCCGCCGGATGCCGGGCCCGGCGCCGGTGATGTAGACCGCCACCCCGCGCCGGCGCGCCTTGCGGGCGAAACCCTGGATGGTGGCGGCGGCCGTCGAATCGAGCACCGGCACGTCCGACAGGTCCAGGACATAGGCCTTCGGATTTTCGCCGACCCGGTCGAGCGCGAAGCCGACCGCTGCCGCCGCTCCAAAGAAGAACGCGCCGGAGATCCGGTAGACGATCACCTCGCGGTCGGCCGCCAGCGCGGCGTCGAAGCCGTCGTCGCCGGCGCCGGCGTCGGCACCGCCGCGCCGCACCGGACCGGGCCGGTCGACTTCCACGGCCTGGCTCATCCGGTGGATGAACAGCAGCGCACCCATGCCGAAGCCGACCAGGATGCCCTCGGTCAGATCGCGGAAGATGACGAGCAGGAAGGTGACGACGAGCACGGCGGCATCGCCGCGCGAAGCGCGCAGCAGCGTCGCGAATTCATGTCTCTCGGCCATGTTCCAGGCGACGACGGCAAGGACGCCGGCAAGCGCTGCGAGCGGGATGTAGCTGGCGAGCGGCGCCGCCACGAGGATGAACAGCAGCAGGAACAGCGCGTGCAGCATTCCCGAGACGGGGCCGCGCGCGCCGGCGCGCACATTGGTGGCGGTGCGCGCGATCGTGCCGGTGACGCAGAAGCCGCCGAACAGCGCCGAGGCGACGTTGGCCAGGCCCTGGGCGGCCAGCTCGACGTTGGAGCGGTGCCGGGCTCCGGACATGCTGTCGGCAACCACGGCCGACAGCAGGCTCTCGATGCCGCCCAGCAGGGCGAAGGACAGGGCGGCGGGCAGCACCGCGGTGATGCTCGCCAACGACATGTCGGGCAGGTGCGGAGCCGGCAGCGCCGCGGGTATGTCGCCGAAGCGGGTTCCGATCGTGGCGACGGGCAGGCCGGCGGCGGCGGCCAGGACGGATGCGAGCGCCACCGCGATGAGGAAGGCCGGCCAGGTGGGGCGCCGGCGGCGCAGGACGAGGATGGTGGCGATCGACAGCGCGGCCACCGCCACGGCGGCCGGACTGACCGTCGGCAGCGCGTCCCAGAGCGCCTGCAGCTTGGGGAGCAGCGGCGCCGGCTCCCGTCCGGAGAGCGTCAGGCCGAGCAGTTCCTTCACCTGCGCCGCGAAGATGATGACGGCGATGCCGGCGGTGAAGCCGACCGTCACCGGATAGGGTATGTATTTGATGAAACTGCCGAGCCGCAGCAGGGCGATCGCCAGGAGAATGAGGCCCGACAGCATGGTGGCGAGGATCAACCCGTCGACGCCGTGCGCTTCCACGGTGGCGGCCACCAGCACGATGAAGGCGCCCGCCGGACCGCCGATCTGGAAGCGGCTGCCGCCCAGCGCCGACACGAGGAAGCCGCCGACGATCGCGGTATAGAGGCCGCGCTCGGGCGTCACCCCCGAGGCGATGGCGATCGCCATCGACAGCGGCAGCGCGACGATCGCGACCGTCAAGCCGGCAATGGCGTCGGCCTTCAGGTCGGTGAAGCCGTAGCCCTCGCGCAGCACGGTGACGAGTTTGGGCGTGAACAACTCGGCGAAGGAGGAGCGGCGCGCTGCAGCCGTCATGGGTCGTGTCCAACATGCCCGCCGGTCTTTCGCCGCGGCGGCCTTCGGCGTTCAGTTCCGGCCGGACGTCGCGGGCGGCTCCTTGAAGCGGACCCCGCGGCCGCCCTCGTGGCTTGTCGCTCCGTCGCCGATCAGCACGACGCCGAGCCGGTCGAGCGCCTCGACCACCTTCGTCAGCGTGTCGACGACCCCCCGCACATTGCCGTCGCTCGCCTCCATCCGCTGGATGGTCGGCAGCGACACGCCCGCATGCTCGGCGAGCTGGCGCTGGTCGAGCCCGAGCAGCGCCCGGGCGGCGCGCAACTGAGCGGCTGTCATCATGCGGTTGGTTCCTTCAATGATCTATCTACTGCCAATCAGGATTAATGTCTAGAACATCACTCTTAAGGCCAATGACATTCAAATTGCCGCGCAGCGCATGATCTGCGCGCGAGGCTATCCTTGCGTCGAAAACCGCCCTCACGGACGCCCAATCATGCCAAAAAGCGTGGAAATTCGGATCAGGCGCGGGAAGCCGAGCGCCGTTCGTTCAGCATCAGCCCGGCAAGCGCCATGAGGCTGGCGACCGAGATCGGGAAGACGATCCAGTTCAGCATGTCCCAGCCCCAGACATTGTAGACCACGCCCGACATCAGCGATGCGACGGCGACCGAGCCGAACAGGATGAAATCGTGAAAGCCCTGCACGCGGCCCTTCTCGGACGCCCTGTAGGTCTCCGCGACCATCGCCGTCGCGCCGATGAAGGCGAAGTTCCAGCCCAGGCCGAGCAGGATCAGCGCGGTCCAGAACTGCCAGAGCGCAATGCCCGAAAGGGCGACGACCGCGCAGCCGATGAGCAGCAGCAGGCCCGTCGCCATCATCGTGCCCACCCCGAAGCGGTGGATCAGCCGGCCGGTGACGAAGCTCGGCGCGAACATCGCCATGACGTGCAGCGAGATGCCGAGCGTCGCCTCGTCCGGCGAGAAGCCGCAGCCGACCATCGCCAGCGGCGCGCCGGTCATCACGAAGCTCATCAGGGCGTAGGCGCTGACACCGCAGCCCAGGGCCACGAAAAACCGCGGCTGGCGCACGATCTCGCCGAGCGGCCGTCCGGTGTCGTCGGTATCGGAGGTCGAGAGATCGCGACGATCCGAGCGCAGGAAGGACAGGATCACGGCGCCGACCGCGGCCAGCACGAGGATCGCGGCGAACGATCCCGCGAACATCACCGGAGCCAGCAGTTCGCGCGTGAAGATGACGATCTGTGGTCCGAGGATGGCGGTGACGATGCCGCCGGCCAGCACGAAGGAGATGGCGCGCGCCTTGAATTCGGCGGGGGCATTGTCGGCGGCGGCGAAGCGGAACTGCTGCACGAAGGCGCCGCCGACGCCGACCGTCAGCATGCCGAAGGCAAACAACCAGAACGAGCCGTTCAGCAAGGCGAAGGTGGCGATCAGGCCGCCGAGCGCGGTGATCGCGGTGCCGGTCTGGAAGCCGCCGCGCTGCCCCAGCACCCGGATGATCGCCGCGGCCGGCAGGGCGCCCAAGGCGACCCCGACGTTGAAGCCGGTGACCGGGGCGGTCGCCAGCGTCTTGTCGGCGCCGAGCAGGTAATGGCCGGCCAGACCGCCGATCGAGATGCAGATCGGCGCGGCCGAGCCGACGATCGCCTGCGCCGAAGCCAGGATGAAGGCCGTTCGCCTCGCCTGGTTGGCCGCGACGGGATCCATCAGCCGCCCTTGCCGCGGCCCTCGGCCCGAACGCGTCGGGCGACGCGGTCGAGCACGGCGTTCACCAGCTTCGGCTCGTCGTCGACATAGAAGGCCTTGGCGATGTCGACATATTCGGAGACGATGACGGCGACGGGAACGTCGGCCCGCTCCATCAACTCGTAGACGCCGGCGCGCAGGATGGCGCGCAGCGTCGAATCGAGACGCGACAGCGGCCAATCCTCGGTCAGCGCCTGGCGGATCACCGGATCGACGACCTTCTGGTTCTCGACGACGCCCGACAGGATCGCCCGGAACCACTGGGCGTCGGCCTCGCGATAGGTGGCGCCGTCGACCTCCTTGCCGAGCCGGAACGTCTCATATTCCGCGGCGATCTCGAGCACGCCGGTGCCGACCACATCCATCTGGTACAGCGCCTGAACCGCCGCCAGCCGTGCGGCGCCGCGCTTGTTGGCGTGCCTTACAGGCTGCGAACCGTCCTGCGACTGCGACACGCTCATCGGGCTCCGAAACGCTCTCTGAGCGCAATCATGGTCAGGGCCGCGCGCGCCGCGAAACCACCCTTGTCGCCCTCGTCGCGGCGGGCGCGGGCCCAGGCCTGCGCCTCGTTCTCGACGGTCAGGATGCCGTTTCCGATGGCCAGCGACTCTTCGACCGACAGATCGGTCAGGCCGCGCGACGATTCGTTGGCGACCACGTCGAAATGGTAGGTGTCGCCGCGGATCACCACGCCGAGCGCGACGAAGCCGTCATAGTCCGTGCCGCCTTCGTCCGCCCCGTCGAGCGCGAAGGAGATCACGGCCGGGATTTCGAGCGCGCCGGGCACCGTGACGACGTCATAGGTCGCGCCGGCCGCGTCCAGCGCCGCCCTGGCGCCGTCCAGCAACGCATCGGCCAGGTCATCGTGATAGCGCGCCTCGATGATGAGGAGATGCGCCCCTTCCGGCGTCAGGAACGCCTTGCCGTGATCGGATGTGCCTGCCATGTGGGTCTCCTGAAGTCGGCGCTGACTTAGGCCTATCGACGGCCGACCGCAAGCCGCTGATGTGCAAAGCTGCCCACCGCCAAGGCAGATGCCTGGTCAATAGCCTTCGGATTGCGCCTGTACCAGACGCGCCGCATAGCGCGCCATGGTGTCGACTTCGATGTTGACCCGATCGCCGACCTGGCGCTCGCCCCAGGTGGTGACGGTCAGCGAATGATGGATCAAGAGCACGTCGAAGCGCCTGCCTTCGACCCGGTTGACGGTGAGCGACGTGCCGTCGAGCGCCACCGATCCCTTCGGCGCGATGAATCTCGCCAGATCCGCCGGCGCCTCGATGGTGAAGCGCACCGCCTCGCCCTCTTCCTCGCGGCCGACGATCTCGGCCATGCCGTCGATGTGACCCGAGACGATATGTCCACCGAGCTCATCGCCGATCTTCAGGGCGCGCTCGAGATTGACCCTGGTGCCGGCCCGCCAGCTCGCGGCGGTGGTCAGCCGCAGCGCTTCCTCCCAGGCCTCGACCTCGAACCATCGCTCGTTCGACGTCTCCGGCGGCAGCTCCACGACGGTCAGGCAGACGCCCGAATTGGCGATGGACGCGCCGATGGCAATGGAGCGCGGATCATAATCGGTGCGGACCCGCAGCCGAACCCCTCTCGGCAGGTCCCTGACCTGGTCGACCGTGCCGACATCCGTGACGATGCCCGTGAACATCAGCTATTCCTTTCGAAGACAGTCAGACGATCCTCGCCGTAGACGGCGGCATCGACCTGCGAAAAGCCGTGCGGCACGGCTTCGGGCCCGATGGGAGCGGCCACGCCGGCTTCGCCGACGATCCCGGAACCGCGGAACAGGGCGATGCGATCGACCAGGCCGGCGTCGAGGAAGCGGCGGGCCGTTTCGGCGCCGCCTTCCAGCAAAACGCTCTTGATGCCGGAAACGCCGAGCACCCGGAGGATTTCGCGCGGGTCGAAGCGGCCGCGATAGTCGGATGCGACGGCGCGAATCTGCGCGCCGCGCGCCGCGAGCCCGTCGATCCGGTTCTGCGCGGCCTTTTCGCTCACCAGAACGATCGGCGCGGGCGCCGCCATATCGTCGAACATCCGCGCCGCAGACAGCATGCGCGCGAACGGATCTATCACAACGCGAATCGGCGTGCGGCCTTCGAGACCGTCCAGCCGCGCCGTCAGCAGCGGATCGTCGGCAACCGCGGTGCCGACGCCGACCATGATCGCCTCATGCTCGATCCGCATCATCTGCACGGCCCGGCGTGCGAGCGCACCGGTGATCGCCACCTGCCCGGCACCCTGCCTGCCGATCATGCCGTCGTGCGATACGGCCAGCTTGAGCGTCAGGTACGGCCGCCCCCTGCCCCTGAGCGACAGGAAGCCTGCCATGGCGCGGCGCGCTTCCTCCTGCCGACAGCCGACGACGACCTCGATGCCTGCCTTGCGCAGGATCGCCACGCCACGTCCGGCGACCCGCTGGTCGGGATCGAGGGTCGCGATGACGACGCGCGAAACCCCCGCGGCGACGATGGCGTCGGCGCAGGGCGGCGCCTTGCCGATGTGCGAGCAGGGTTCGAGCGTCGCATAGACCGTGGCGCCCCGGGCCGCATCGCCGGCCTCGGCGAGCGCCTGCAACTCCGCGTGCGGGCGACCGCCATATGCGGTCACACCGCGCCCGACGATCGTTGGCGCCCGACCATCGGCGCGCACGACGATGGACCCGACCGACGGATTGTCTGCGGTCAGCCCGCGATGCCACAGCGACAGCCGTATGGCCGCCGCCATGAAGCGCAAATCCGACGCCGTGGCGCCGCTGTCGTCGCTGCTGCGAGGCATGGCGTCAGGTGGCTTCCCCTTCGGATCCCTCGGCCTTCAACTCGCCGATCAGGTCCTGGAAATCCTTGGCCTCGCGGAAATTTCGGTAGACGGAGGCGAAGCGGACATAGGCGACATCGTCGAGCAGCTTCAACGCCTCCATCACCAGCTTGCCGATCTCCTCGGACGGGATCTCGTTCTCGCCGCTGCTTTCGAGCTGCCGCACGATCCCGGTCACCGCGCGGTCGATCCGCTCCGGCTCGACATTGCGCTTGCGCAACGCGATCTCGACCGACCGCAGAAGCTTGTCGCGGCTGAACGGCACCTTGCGACCGGACTTCTTAAGGACCACGAGGTCGCGGAGCTGGACGCGCTCGAAGGTGGTGAAGCGCCCGCCGCAATCCGGGCAGACACGGCGTCGACGGATCGCCGAGTTGTCCTCGGCAGGCCGGGAATCCTTCACCTGTGTGTCTTCCGACTGGCAGTAAGGGCAGCGCATGAGGACTCAGTTCAGTTGAGGCGATATCAGCCGGACATCGGGGAAGTAGGTTCGGTAGCGGCGCGCGTCCCGTGTCAGCAGCGGTGTATCGAGAGCTGCCGCGTGCGCGCCGATAAAAAAATCGGGCGACACGCCGGTTCTTGCGCCGCCTGCCGCACGATATTGAACGAAAGCTTTGGCGGCGAGAAAGGACGCTAGTTTCGGCATGCTGGAAAATTCCGCGCCGATCGATTCGATCAAGGCGTCCACAGCTTTCAAGCTATCGTAACGAATCGATAGTTCGGCATAGACGACAGCGCTGACGAAGATAGGCCCCTCTGTGGCCGCCTCCTCTATTGCACGCAGTGACCATATGGCCCATTGCGGATCTCTGGTGGCTATATCCAAGAGAATGTTGGTGTCTAAAAGGGCCAATCATCGCCTCGTGTCAGCCGCATGACCTCATCGGTAGTCATTCCAGGCCCGGCATGACCAAGCAACTTCTCGAAACGGCTAGGAGGACGGGTTCCGTCAGCACGCTCCAGGATGATCTCCCGGTTGGGGCCGTATCGAAATCTCACTTCGCTACCGGCCACCAGCCCAAGAAGGTCACGCACCCCTTTGGGAATGGTTACCTGACCCTTGCTCGTCACTTTCGTCGCCATCTGAGCCTCGGTAATACCGTCTTTCCAGAAGGTATTACCAACCAGCCGTCATTTCAAGAACCGGTTCTTGGCCAGGGGGGTCCGAGGATCGACGATCATCCTCTCACCCCAGATGCGGATAGAGCGGGAAACGGTCGGTCAGCGCGGTGACCTTGGCCTTCACCGCCGCCTCGACGGCGGCGTTGCCCTCGTCCGAATTGGCGACCTTAAGGCCGTCCAGTACCTCGGTGATGAGGTTGCCGATCTCGACGAACTCGGCCGTTCCGAAGCCGCGCGTCGTTCCAGCCGGGGTGCCCAGGCGCACGCCCGACGTGACGAACGGCTTCTCGGGATCGAACGGGATGCCATTCTTGTTGCAGGTGATGTTGGCACGGCCGAGCGCGGCCTCGGCGCGCTTGCCGGTGGCGTTCTTCGGCCGCAGATCGACCAGCATCAGATGGTTGTCCGTCCCGTTCGAGACGATGTCGAGGCCGGTCTGCTTCAGGCTTTCGGCAAGCGCCTTGGCATTTTCCACGACCTGGTGGGCATAGGCCTTGAACTCCGGCCTCAGCGCCTCGCCGAACGCGACCGCCTTGGCGGCGATCACGTGCATCAGCGGGCCGCCCTGAAGGCCCGGGAACACCGCCGAATTCATCTTCTTGGCGATATCCTCGTCGTTGCACAGGATCATGCCGCCGCGCGGACCGCGCAGCGACTTGTGGGTCGTCGTCGTCACGACATGGGCATGCGGCAGCGGCGACGGATGCGCGCCGCCGGCGACCAGTCCGGCGATGTGGGCCATGTCGACCATCAGCCAGGCGCCGACCGAGTCGGCGATCTCGCGGAAGCGCTTCCAGTCCCAGACGCGCGAATAGGCGGTTCCGCCGGCGAGGATCAGCTTCGGCTTCTTCTCCTGCGCGATGCGGGCCACCTCGTCCATGTCGAGCAGGTGGTCGTCCTTGCGCACCCCGTAGGAGACGACGTTGAACCACTTGCCGCTCATGTTGACCGGCGAGCCATGGGTCAGGTGGCCGCCCGAATTCAGGTCGAGGCCCATGAAGGTGTCGCCCGGCTGGAGCAGCGCCAGGAATACCGCCTGGTTCATCTGGCTGCCGGAATTCGGCTGGACGTTGGCGAAGTTGCAGCCGAACAGCTTCTTGGCGCGCTCGATCGCCAGCGTCTCGGCGATATCCACGAACTGGCAGCCGCCATAGTAGCGCTTGCCCGGATAGCCTTCCGCATATTTGTTGGTCATGATCGAGCCCTGCGCCTCGAGCACGGCGCGCGACACGATATTTTCGGAGGCGATCAGCTCGATCTCGTGGCGCTGGCGGCCGAGTTCGGAGCGGATCGCACCGAAAATCTCGGGATCGACCTGTTCGAGCGATGCGGAGAAGGATGGGTTGAGAGCGGTCGAGGCGGCGTTTGCCATGTCGTGGTCGATCCTCGCTGAGGGTTCGGTTGCCGTTCGGACCGCGACTTACACCACAGCGCGCGCCATCGCCATATTGTTTGCGGCAAATGCTGCACTGCGCGCGCGGCATGCCTCGAATGCGAAAGGGCCGCCCAGAGGACGGCCCTTTCGGATCGGACGCGGCTCGCGCCTACTGCGCCGAGCTGATCTGCAACTCGCTCACCCCGTCGCGGGCATAGATGTCGTCGCGGAAGTGCACGACCTTGTCGCCGGTCGACCAGGCGGAGATGTAGGTGAAATAGACGGGCACCGGATTGACCACGGCGACCGGCGTGTTCTCGCCGCCCTTGATGACCTGCTCGAAATGCTGGCGGTTCCAGCCGGGCGTGTCGCGCAGCAGCCAGACCACCAGGTCGCGGACGTTCTGCACGCGCACGCAGCCCGACGAATCGAAGCGCATCAGCTTGTTGAACAGGCCCTGCGAGGGCGTGTCGTGCATGTAGACGTTCTCGGGGCTGGGGAAATTGATCTTCACCGAGGCCATGGCGTTGATCGCGCCCGGATCCTGACGGAAGCGGAACTGGGCCGCGTCCTCCGTCGACCAGTCGATGGTCTTCGGGTCGATCTCGCCGTTCGGGCCGAGGATGCGGATGTGGTTCTCGGTCAGATAGTTCGGGTTCTTGCGCATCAGCGGGATGATGTCCTTGCGGACGATCGACACCGGCGCGTTCCAGTACGGATTGACGATGATCTCGTTGATCTTCGAATTGAGCAGCGGCGTCTGGCGGTCGATCTTGCCGACGATCGCGGTATGGCGCTGCACGACGCGGCCGTTCTCGACCGCCTCGATCTGCGCCGCCGGGACGTTGACCACCACATAGCGGTCGCCGAGGAAGCCGTTCGACATCGTCTGCAGGCGCACGAGGTTGGTCTCGAGCTGTCCGAGGCGGACCTGCGCCGAGACGTTCATGGCCTTGAACGAATAGGTGCCCATGACGCCGTCGGCCGGAAGGCCGTGACGCGCCTGGAACCGCTTCACCGCGGCGTCGACATAGGTGTCGAAGGACTGCGACAGGCCGGCATTCGGCGACAGGTCGCCCGACACCATCAGGCGCCTGCGCAGCGCCTCGACGTCCGGGTCGATGACGCCGAGCTGCAGCTTCTTGGTCGCCGGCACGTCGGGCCAGCCGCCGGCGGTGACGATGCCCTGGTAGCGGCCGATGGCCTGCTGGACATAGGAGATCGTCTGCGGACTGAAGATCGGCAGGCGCGACTGAACGTCGCCGGCCTGCGAGACCGCGTCGAACTGGTCGTCCCAATTGCCGCGGCGGCTGGAGTTCAGAATGTCGGTCACCGCGTCCTGTGCGGAGGCCTTTCCGGCGACCAGAGCCGCGGCCAGGGCGGCGGAACCCGAGAGGAACGAACGGCGGCTAGACTTCATCAGCATCCCAGACATCAACCCCTGACTATTCGACCGGACACACGAGCGAGCGCTGCGCCGGAAACATAGATCGTCAACCTTAACAATTGGCGACCTGCGGAGCTCCATCCCAAGTCACGTTCTGTTGACCGATGGCGGACGGAGGGCGGGGATCGTTCGTCCCCAGTTGCTTCTGCCGTTCCCACCCGAATATGGCGGCAATTTGGCCGCTCGTGGCAAAGGCAAGGCGCAGGTCGATCACGATCGCGTCGGGTTTGCATCGAAGCAACACAAGCGCCGCGGAGCACGGAAAAGAGCCGACCTTCTCGCGAAGGCCGGCCTGACTGGAGTTGGCAAAATCTTCAGGATGGCGGCCGCGGCCACCCGGCGGTCCGGACCATGACCTGGAACGGCGGAAACACGCCTTCGGTTCCGTTCATGGTCCGCCCATTCTGATCGGGGCCGCCCTCGCCTCACATGCGGTAGGCGATGGTGTCGTTCCAGAAGCGGTCGAGACGCTGCAGCGCGCGGTTCATCTGCTTGAATTCGTCCGCGCCGATGCCGCCGACCTGTTCGATCGAGCCGATGTGGCGCTCGTAGAGCCCTCCGACGACCTCGGCCACCGCCATGCCCTTCGGCGTCAGGCTGACGCGGACCGAGCGACGGTCGATGCGCGAGCGCTGGTGGTTGACGAAGTCGAGGTCGACCAGCTTCTTCAGATTGTAGGAGACGTTGGAGCCGAGATAGTAGCCGCGGGAGCGCAGTTCGCCGGCCGTCAGTTCGGAGTTGCCGATGTTGAACAGCAGCAGCGCCTGGATGGCGTTGATGTCACTGCGGCCGTTGCGGTCGAACTCGTCCTTGATGACGTCGAGGAGACGGCGATGAAGCCGCTCGACCAATTGCAGGGATTCCATGTAAAGGGAACGGATCGCATCACGACGATCGTCGGACACAGATGCGGGCTTCGCCGCGGGACGCGCGTTGATCATAATATTCGCCTCTCGTTTGTCGCCGGGTGACGTTTTTGTTTCTCACCTTGATCGCGACACTACCCTGGGCCCATAAAATTCGACTTAAACGCCAGCCTTAACAAGCAGTAACGGGCAAGAGGTTTCGCCGTCTGGTCAACAAACGGTAAAGGTCGTATACTTTATTAACCTTTTAGCTTTCGCGGGCGGCGCGGCGTTCCTGAATGTGCAGAACGACGCGGAACGCCACGTAGAGACCGGCCGCGAACAGATGCGAGGCGACGATCAGGTCGTGGCGGCCGAACAACTGCGGCAGGCCGACGAACATGACGATCTCCGCGGCGGCGCATATGAACCAGATGACGGGGCCCCAGGACGCCAGCATCCAGAGGCCGGCCGCCGCAAAGGGAAAGAACACGGACAGGAGCGTCGCGGCGATTTGCCAATGCACAGGCATCAGATCGAAGCGCCAGAGCGGCACGTCGTAGTATCCGATCAGCCGCACCCAGTAGAAGATGCCGAAGACCATGCAATAGACTGCGACGATGCGGTGAAACCAGGCGAACAGGGTCTCGACGCGCGAGACGGCAAACTCGGGCTGCGCGGCGCCGGCCTCGCTCACAGCTCCAGATCTCCGCCGGGCGGCCTGGCAAAATAGGATTCGATGGCCTCGTCGCTCACGGCGTCGAGGCTCGCCGGCTGCCAGCGCGGTGCATTGTCCTTGTCGACCAGCAGCGCGCGCACCCCCTCGAAGAAGTCGTGGCCGTGCATCATGGCATGGACGATCCGGTATTCCATGCGCATGCACTCGTCGAACTCGAGCATCGCGCCGGCTTCGATCTGCCGGAAGACCACCGACACGCTGGTCGGCGATGCCTTGCGGATGGCCGCGAGGCTCTTCGCGGCCGTCTCGTCGCGGTCGCTCGCCGCCTGCAGCTCGGCAAGGATGTCGCCGAGGTTTCGGCGCGAGAATTGCAGCGCGATCGCGTGAAAGGCGCTCTCATCCGTCGCCGGTTCGATCGAATGCCTGAAGCGCGCCAGCACGGCGTCCGGCGCGCCTTCCACGCAGAGCGCTTCGAGAATGCCGGGAATATCGGAAGACGCGGCCGTATGGGTCGCCAGCCCGACATGCAGCGCGTCGCCGGCCCGGATGCGGGCTCCGGTCAGGCCGAGATACATGCCGAAGCTGCCCTTGAGGCGCGGCAGCAGGTAAGTTGCGCCCACGTCGGTGAAGAAGCCGATGCCGACCTCGGGCATGGCGAACAGCGCCTGTTCGGTCATGACGCGGTGCGAGCCATGGCATGAAATGCCGAAGCCGCCGCCCATGACGATGCCGTCGATCAGCGAGACGATCGGCTTGGGATAGGCCGAAAGGACGGCGTTCAGCCGATACTCCTCGGCGAAGAAGGCCAGCGAGTCCCTGGAACCGGGGCCGTTGCGCCAGACCTGCAGGATGTCGCCGCCGGCGCAGAACGCCCTGCCCTCGCCGCTGATGACGACGAGTTCGACGCTTTCGTCAACCCGCCACGCCGCCAGCGCCGCGGCGAGCGCGCGGACCATGCGATGGGTCAGCGCATTGAGCGCCTTCGGCCTCGTCAGGGTGACGAGACCCGCCCTGCCGCGCCGCTCGAAACGGATCTCGTCCCCGCCGCCAAAATCCATGCGCTTACGAATCCTCCCGTCGTCGCATGCAAGTGCCAGAGCAATTCCTATGAATACTGGATCGCCCTGCTCGGTCCATTTGGCTCGAATCCGTCGGGTTCCGGCTCGACCGTGGAACCACCACGGCCATCGCCGAAACCCTCGACCTCCAGCCAAATGTCGCCCAGCAGAGCGATCCAGTATTCACAGGAATTGCTCTAGGGTCTGCGGCGCGCCGCCGTCAATGGCGGACCGCAAGCCGCTCCGTCTGCGGCCACCTGTCCGGTCCACGGGATGGCCCGAACTCCGCCCGCGTGATACATCGCGCCCGAACCCGGCACTGGAGTCCCGCAGATGAACCGTCACACCCTGCCCGGAAAGGCGACTGGCCGGAGCGTCGACGAGATCACCCAGGGCCGGAGGCTGCGGCGGATGCGCAAGGCGGACTGGTCGCGCCGGCTCGTCCAGGAGAACCGGCTCACCGTCGACGATCTGATCTGGCCGATCTTCGTCATCGACGGCGAGAACCGTCGCGAGGAGATCGCGGCCATGCCGGGCGTCTACAGGATGAGCATCGACCTTGCGGTGCGCGAGGCCGAGCGTGCGGCCGGCCTGGGCATTCCGGCGCTTGCGACTTTCCCCAATGTCGACCTCAGCCTTCGCGACCAGACCGGATCGCACATCCTCGACGCGGACAACGTCATCAACCGGGCCACGCGCGCCATCAAGGCCGCGGTGCCTCAAATCGGCGTCATCACCGACGCGGCGCTCGACCCGTTCACCAGCCACGGCCATGACGGCATCCTGCGCGACGGCATCATCGTCAACGACGAGACCGTCGACCAGGTGGCGGCCGCCGCCGTCGTGCAGGCGCGCAACGGCGCCGACATCATCGCGCCGTCCGACATGATGGATGGCCGCATCGGCGCCATCCGCGAGGCGCTCGACGCCAACGGCTTCCAGGACGTCGCGATCATGTCCTACGCGACAAAATTCGCCTCGGCCTTCTACGGGCCGTATCGCGAGGCGGTGGGCACGGCCGGCCTGCTGAAAGGCGACAAAAAGACCTACTACATCGATCACGCCAATTCCGACGAGGCGGTGCGCGAGGCCGAGCAGGATCTCGCCGAGGGCGCCGACATGCTGATGGTCAAGCCCGGCCTGCCCTATCTCGACATCATCCGGCGGCTCAAGGACGAGTTCGCCATGCCGACCTTCGCCTACCAGGTGTCGGGCGAGTACGCGATGATCCGCGCCGCCGCCGCCAACGGCTGGATCGACGGCGAGAGGGCGATGCTGGAATCGCTGCTGGCGTTCAAGCGCGCCGGCTGCGACGGCATTCTCACCTATTTCGCGCCGGACGTGGCGCGGCTGCTGAAGAGCTGATCGGCTGGTACGGCTTCAGGACAGGTCGGTGAGCGCATGATCCCCTGGGAAGTGCTGGACACCGTGCCGATCCCAGGCGGTGGAAATTTGCGCCTGAAGCGCCGCGGCGCCGAATTCTCGATCATGCTGGGAACCAACGAGCTGATGAACAGCCGGCTCAGCGGCTCCGAGGAGGCGCTGGCGCGGCTGGCCTGCGACAGGATTCGCCGACGCCCCGCGCCGACGGTGCTGATCGGCGGGCTCGGCATGGGATTCACGCTCAGGGAAGCGCTTGCCCAACTGGACGCGGATGCGCGTGTCGTCGTCGCCGAACTGGTGCCGGCCGTGGTCGGCTGGGCGCGCGGACCGATGGCGGAGATTTTTGGCGGTTGCATCGACGATCCGCGCGTCGCCATCCACGAGACCGACGTCGGCAAGCTGATCGACTCCGCGACGGCGGCCTACGACGCGATCCTTCTCGATGTCGACAACGGACCGCAGGGGCTGACGCGCGCGGCAAATGACGGTCTCTACGCCGCGGCGGGATTGCGGGCCGCCCATTCGGCGCTGCGCCCCGGCGGCGTTCTGGCGGTATGGTCTTCCGGGCCCGACAGCTCCTTCACGCAACGCCTGAAGCGGGCGGGGTTCAGCGTCGAGGAAAAGATCGTCAAGGCCAATCGCGGACGCAGCGGCGCCCGGCACGTCATCTGGATCGCGGTGCGGCCCTAGCGCGTCGCGTCCAATTGGACTCAGGCGCAGCGCATTAAGTTCTTGGTTTGATGCATGTCGTTGTCCCGAAACCGGTTCCCACTTCCGGGCGACATGCATCACGGCGACCCGTCCCGCGGCGGATCGGCGAACTGCCCGTGGATCGCACGGAACCGATCGCCGACCCCGGCAAACAGGTCGACCAGTTGGGGGTCGAAATGCCGGCCCCGCTCGGCGAGGATGATCGCCACGGCCTCGTCATGCGCGATCGCGTCCTTGTAGACCCGCTTCGACACCAGCGCGTCGTAGACATCGGCGATCGCCATGAGGCGGCCGGACAGCGGGATCCCGGCGCCCTTCAGTCCCCGTGGGTAGCCGGTGCCGTCCCAGCGCTCGTGATGGGTGTGGGCGATCTCCCGGGCGATCCTGAAGAAGGGCGTGCGGTCGCCGAAATGTCGCTCCACGGCCTCGATCGCCCTGCGCCCGAGCTCGGCATGGGTTCGCATGATGGCGCGCTCGTCTTCGTCCAGCGGCCCCGGCTTGAGCAGCACGCGATCGGGAATGCCGATCTTGCCGATGTCGTGCAGGGGCGCAGCCTGGTGGAGCAGGTCGATCAGGCCGGCGGTGAGCTCGCCCGGAAACAGGCCCCGATCGTGCGCGGCCATCGCCAGCGCCCTTATGTAATCCCGGGTGCGGTGGACATGGTTCGTCGTGTCGTCGTCGCGCGTCGCCGCGAGCGAGGCCATCGCCATGATCACCGCGTCCCGGGCGTGCACCACTTGCGGGCGCGCGCCGGGCGCCCGCTCCCCGGCACCGGCCGCTTCGGCGCGCGGGCCTTTTGCCGCGCCGAAAAGAGGGACGTTCGTCAAGGCGACGGCTGCGAAATTGGCGATGCTCTGCAGGATGATGAGCTGCTCGGCGGCAGGCCGCCTCGGCTCGGCCCAGTAGGCGCCGATCGCAGCGATCGGATCGTCGCGGCGCACCGGCGCCAGCGCCAGGCTGCGCACGAAGGTCGACCGAAAGGCCGCATGCGGCACGCGATCGTCGGCCTCGATGTCCTCGATCACCACGAGTTCGCGATGCCGCATCGCGTAGCCGGACACGCAGGTTTCCACGGGGAAGCGCCGGCCCTTCCAGAGGGGCGATATCGCATCCTCCTCGGCGTACCAGCATTCGTCGCCGTCGCGCAGCACGAACGTCACGCCGTCGGCACCGATCAGCGGACGCGCGGCGGAGCGCACCGCCGCCATCACCTCATCGAGTCCGCGGGCCATGGACAGCGACAGCGCCAGCGCCTCGAGCCCGCTCGACGGATCGTACCGCCGGGCGGTGTCCGTCACCCCATGCACATCGCTCTCCACCCCGGGCAGCGTCCTCTCGTCCCGACGCCTGTGTGGTACGATCCTCATTTTGTGAGCGTGAGCAGGTCAAGCCCTTCCGAAGGACGGGCGTTCACAGGATCGTGAATGGCGGAGCGCCGAAGGCCGGCGCCCCGCCCGGGCCGTCACTCGACCGGGATCGGCGCGTATTTGCCGTCATGCCACTGGTTGATGTCGTAGCTGGCGTTCTTCAGGTCGCCCTTCTCGTCGAAGATCACGTCGCCCACGACGGTCGACACCGGCTCACCGTTCTTGAGCGCCGCGGCGACGGCGGCCGGATCGTCCGAGCCCGCCCGCTTGACGCCCTCGGCGATGGCCTGGACGACGGCGTAGGAGAACAGCGTGAAGCCCTCCGGGACGAAGCCGCCGGCCTTGATCTTCTCGACCGCCTCCTTGGCCTCCGGCTTCGACTGCGGGTCGGAGGGGAACACGAACATCGTGCCCTCGCCGGCCGGGCCGGCGATCTGCCAGAACTCGGGCGAGGCGATCGAGTCGGGCATGATGAGCTGGAACTTGACGGCCTGCTCCGCCGCCTGGCGCAGGATCAGGCCGGCCTCGGGGTGGTAGCCGCCGAAGTAGACGACGTCGGCCTTCAGTTCCTTCAGCTTGGTGACCAGCGCCGAATAGTCCTTCTCGCCGGCGTTGAGACCTTCATAGTTCACCTCGGTGAGGCCGGCGGCGTTCATCGTGGCGCGCACCGCGTCGGCGACGCCCTGCCCGTAGGCGCTCTTGTCGTGCAGGATCACCACGTTCTTGCCGGCATATTTCCTGGCGATCCACGGGCCGATGAACGCACCCTGCGCGTCATCGCGGGTGTAGAGCCGCATGATGGTCGACCAGCCCTTGGCGGCCGCATCGTCGGTCATGAGCGGATTCGACGATGCCGGGCTCATCATCAGGACGCCGGACTCCGCATAGACGGCGGACGCCGGGATGCTCGATCCGGAACAGGCGTGGCCGTCGACGAACTTGATGCCCTCGCCGACGATGCGGTTGGCCACGGAGACGGCCTGCTTCGGATCGCAGACGTCGTCCTGCAGCGAGATCTTGATCTGGCGGCCGTCGACGCCGCCCGCCGCGTTGATGGCGGCCGCGGCGGCCTCGGCGCCCTGCTTGAACTGGTCGCCGATCGTCGCGAGTTGGCCGGTCAGCGGCCCGGCGACGGCGATCGTCAGGTCTTCGGCCTGCGCCGAAGCAGCACCGAACGCCAAGGCGGCGACGCCCGAAAGAATGAGTGAACGCAAGCGCATGATCTGTCTCCCTAGAGGCTGTTATGAACTCTGGATTGGATTTGACGTGAGCGAATTCGGCCGAGGAGCAGGAGCGCGAGGAGGCAAACCTTTCGGTTTGCTACGAAGCGCGACGCCCTCATCGGCCGAATTCGCCACGCCCGCCGGGTGGCGTGAAAACCGCCCGTCTGCTTTGGTGCTTCGCTTGCCGATACAAAAAGTATCGGCCGCGCTTGCTTCGCGCACCCGAACGGTTTTGACGCCATCAAATCTCGATCCAGAGCTCATAACAGCCTCTAGCTTGTTGCATGTCGTCTTTTGACGACCGTGTTAGCCGAGGGGGTGCGCGGTTTCCACCGCCAGCAGTCGCTGGCCCAACGAATTGGGCCGCGGTTCACCGAGAGCGAGGTGAGGCTGGATTGAACCATTCTGTTTGGCGTTCGATGGGCGCCCGCGGCGTCGGCTTGCTCGGCCGTACCACCGGTACGACCTTCACAACCCTCCTATCGGATCGCCGCATCGAACGCCAAACAGAATGGTTCAATCCAGCCTCACCTCGCTCTAGAACTCGACCTCCAGCTCGACGATCTCATCGGGCTCGGCAAGCGCGCCCTCCGTCCATTCCCGCATCAGCGGCCACGAAAAGACCTGCTCGCAATAGGCGGCAAGCCCCGGTTCGAGCTCGACCGCATAGGTTCGGAACCGCGTGCAGACCGGGGCATACATGGCGTCGGCGATGGTCGGCTCGGCTCCGAACAGCCAGGGGCCGCCGTGACGATCGAGGCACTCGGTCCAGATCGCCTTGATGCGCTCGACGTCGGGACGCGCGCCGGAAAAGATCTTGAAGCTCTTGTGGCGCGCCTTGAGGTTCATCGGCAGGGCCGAGCGGAGATTGTGAAAACCCGAGTGCATCTCGCCCGAAACCGCCCGGCAATGGGCGCGCGCCACCTTCTCCTCCGGCAGCATGCGGATTTCGGGAAACGCCTCGTCGAGATATCCGGCGATGGCCAGCGTGTCCCAGACCACGATATCGCCATGGGTCAGCCGCGGCACCAGCACGGAAGGCGAGAGCAGCAGCAGCTCCTGCCGCGAGTCGGCGTCGTCGAGGTCAACGCGCGCCTCGTCGAACTCCAGTCCGGCCATGCGGCACAGCAGCCAGCCGCGCAGCGACCACGACGAATAGTTCCTGGACGAGATCGTCAATGTCGCGCGCGTCATGGCCTGCCGGTGCGGTTGGTAGTGTCGAGGGACAATCCTCTCGCAATGCAGCAAATTTTGCACTAGCTTTTTTGCAGTGCCGAAGCCGGCGCCGAGGGAACGCATCGTGCTGTACCAGACCTACCAGCTTCAGGACGACCTGTTCGCCCCGTTGCGGGAGCTTGCCCGCACCGTCCGGTCCTTCGCGGGCGCGGATTTCTGGGGGATGGGCACGCCGGCCGGCCGGCCGCTCGCGGCGGCGCTGGAGATGATCTCCCGCTTCGAGATCACCCATGTGCGCCCCGACTTCAATATCCGCGCGGTCCGCATCGGCAATCGCGACGTTCCGGTCACCGTCGAGACCGCGCTCGACCTGCCGTTCGGCCAGCTCCTGCACTTCGCCAAGGACATCGACGCGCCGCAGCCGCGCATCCTGGTGGTGGCGCCGCTGTCGGGGCATTTCTCGACGCTGCTGCGCGGCACCGTCGAGACGCTGCTGCGCGACCACGACGTCTACATCACCGACTGGGCCAACGCCCGCGACGTTCCCGTCGCGGCCGGCCGGTTCGGTGTCGAGGATTATGTCGACTACCTGATCCGCTTCTTCGAGCGGATCGGCCCGGGCAGCCACGTGCTCGCCGTCTGCCAGCCCTGCGTCCAGACGCTGGCCGCCGTGGCAGTGATGTCGGAGGACCGCCACCCCGCCACGCCGCGCACCATGACGCTGATGGCCGGGCCGATCGACACGCGCGAAAGCCCGACCGAGGTCAACGAATTCGCCGTGAAGAAGTCGCTGGCCTGGTTCGAGAAGTCCGTCATCGCGCAGGTGCCGGCCCGCTATGCGGGCGGTGGCCGCCGCGTCTATCCGGGCTTCCTGCAACTCGTCGCCTTCATGGCGATGAACATGGACCGGCATCGCAGCGCGCACCGCAAGCTCTACGACCACCTCGCCAGGGGCGAGGCGAAGGAGGCGGAGAAGATAAAGACCTTCTACGACGAGTATTTCGCGGTGCTCGACATGACCGAGGAATTCTACATCGAGACGATCGACCGCATCTTCCAGAAGGCCGAGCTGGCGACCGGCGCGTTCACCTACAAGGGCCGCAAGGTCGATCCCGGCCTGATCCGCAACACGGCGCTGCTCACCGTCGAAGGCGGGCGCGACGACATCTGCTCGCTCGGCCAGACCTCCGCCGCGCACGATCTGTGCCGCTCGCTGCGCCCGCACCTGAAACGCCACCATCTGCAGGCCAATGTCGGCCACTACGGCGTCTTCAACGGCAAGCGCTGGGAGCGGGAGATCTATCCCGTGGTGCGCAACATGATCCTGGCGATGGAATAGGCTCGCCTACCCGCGCGCCATGCGGTTCCAGGCGTCGAGGCCGGCGATCTTGTAGGCCTCGGCCAGCGTCGGGTAGTTGAAGGTGTTGTTGACGAAGAAGTCGACGGCGCCGCCGAGATTGATCACCGCCTGGCCGATATGGATCAGTTCGGTGGCGCCCTCGCCGACGATGTGGGCGCCGAGCAGCCGGCGGGTCTGCAGCGAGAAGATCAGCTTCAGGAAGCCCGAATCGACGCCCATGATGTGGCCGCGCGACGTCTCGCGGAAGCGCGCCACGCCACACTCATAGGCTTCGCCGCTCTTGCGCACCTCCTCCTCGGACAGGCCGACCGTCGAAATCTCCGGCACGGCGTAGATGCCGTAGGGAAAGGTCTCGGGCGGCGGCGGCAGCGGCACGCCGAAGGCATGACAGGCCGCGACCCGTCCCTGCTCCATCGAGGTCGAGGCGAGGCTCGGGAAGCCGATCACGTCGCCGGTGGCGTAGATGTTCGGCACGCTGGTCTGGAAGGTCTGCGGATCCACCGGAATGCGGCCGCGCGAGTCCGGATTGACGCCGACCGCATCCAGCCCGAGGCTGCCGACATTGCCGCTGCGTCCCGCCGCATAGAGTAGGATGTCGGTGCGCACCACGCGTCCGTCGGCGAGCAGCGTCTCGACGCCGTGCGGCAGCACCTTGACCTCCTTCACGGCGGCGCCCAGCCGGATGGTCATGCCGCGATCGCGGAGCTGGTGCATGAAATCGTCGACCAGCTCACGGTCGACGAAATCGAGGATGGTGTTGCGCGGCTCGATCAGCGTCACAGGCACGTCGAGCGCCGAGAAGATCGTCGCATATTCGACGCCGATCACCCCGCCGCCGACCACCGTCAGCGTGCGCGGCAGGGCGGCGAGTTCCAGCATCTCGTCGCTGTCGAAGACGCGCTGCCTGTCGAAGGGGATGTTGTCGGGGCGGTGCGGACGGGTGCCGACCGAGATCAGGGCGTTGGAAAACCCTACCTCGCTGCGCACGCCCTGGTCGGTGGTCAGCTCGACGGTGCTGGTGTCGAGGAATTTCGCCGTCGCCTTGGCGCTGCGCACGGCATTGCGCATGAACTGGTGCTGGAGAACCTCGACCTCGTGGTCGAGGGTCTTGTGCAGCCGCGCGATCAGATCGTCCATGACGATGTCCTGCTTGACGCGGTAGCCGCGGCCATAGAAGCCGCGCTCGCGCCATCCCGACAGGTTGAGGACCGTCTCCCTCAGCGTTTTCGAGGGAATCGTGCCGGTGTGGACCGAAACGCCGCCGAGACGCCGCCCCCGGTCGACGACCAGCACGGTCTTGCCCAGCTTGGCCGCCTGGACGGCGGCGCGTCGTCCGGACGGACCACTGCCGATGACGATCATGTCGTAGTGGTCCATCGACGCCCCCGCCGGATCGAACGAACGTAGTGCACTGCAATAGACGACAATTATGCGACGGTATCAATCGGTTGAATCGACGTTTGACGAGGCGGAGCCGCCGCTTGCGTCTTGATTCTCCGGCAGCCGCACCTACCTCAACCGGGAAGCCCCGCCATGTCGGCGGAGGCGGCGAGGATCGGATGAGCGAAAGTCTGCTTCACGGTGAGGTCGTCGGATCCCGGCTGGACGATGTTCGGGCCTATGACGGCGTGCGGTCCCGGCGAATCTTCGCCTTCCTGCTCGACTATCTGATCGTTCTGCTGCTGCTGATCCCGTTCGGGCTGGCCGTGCTGCTGCTCGGCCTGATCACCTTCGGCATCGGCTGGTCGCTGTTCGGCATCCTCGGGCCGCTGGTGGCGATGATCTATGTATGGAACACGCTGGGCGGGCCGAATCAGGCGACAGTCGGCATGCGCTGGATGGGAATCCGCCTGGACCGCATGGACGGACGCAGGATCGACGGGCTGACGGCGGTCGTCCACACGGTGCTGTTCTGGGCCGGCAACGTGCTTCTCACCCCGCTCGTTCTGCTGGTGGCGCTGTTCACGGAGCGCAAGCGCACCTTGCACGACCTCCTGCTCGGAACCGTGGTCACGCGCGCCGACCGCCAGTCATGACATCCCGCGGCCGGCGCCGCCCAACGCAATCTCCTGTTGAAATTTTCGCAGTTGCGGCCAAGGTATCGGGATTCGTGGATACCCTGCCAAGCCGCCGATGACGCACCAACCCACCCAGTCGCCGCAGTTCTTCCTGACGGCACCCTCGCCGTGCCCCTATCTCGAAGGGCAGTTCGAGCGAAAGGTGTTCACCCATCTGGTCGGCGACAAGGCGCCGGAAATGAACGACCTGCTCACCCAGGGCGGCTTCCGGCGATCGCAGAACATCGCCTATCGACCGGCCTGCGAGAGCTGCCGGTCCTGCGTGTCGGTGCGGATCCTCGCCTGCGAATTCATGCCGACCCGCAACATGCGGCGCATCCTGCAGCGCAATTCCGACCTGATCGGCACCATGCACGATGCAGAGCCGACGACGGAGCAATACGCGCTGTTCCGCACCTATCTCGACGCCCGCCACCGCAGCGGCGGCATGTCGGAAATGACGGTGCTCGACTATGCCATGATGGTCGAGGACAGCCATGTCACGACCAAGATCATCGAATACCGGCGGCGCGGCCCCGACAGCTTCATCACCGGCCGCGGCGAAGGCGAACTGCTCGCGGTGGCGCTCTCCGACAAGATGAGCGACGGGCTGTCGATGGTCTATTCCTATTTTTCGCCGAAGCTCGAGGACCGCTCGCTCGGCACCTTCATGATCCTCGACCATATTGCGCGGGTCCGCTCGGAAGGTCTGCCCCATGTCTATCTCGGCTATTGGGTCAACGGCTCGCGCAAGATGAACTATAAGGTGCGCTTCACGCCCCAGGAGCATCTCGGCCCGCGCGGCTGGGAGCTTTTCCAGGGCTGAACTCCGACGCAGGCGGGACGTTCGTCCCATCACCGTCGCCGATCCGACGGACTGACGCTCGTGACCATCTCGCCGCAAGACCACCGCAAGGGCCTTTTGCTGACCGCCATCGGCGGTGCGCTGCTGACCGTCGACATCCCGCTGATCCGGCTGGCCGACGGCAATGCCTGGTCGATCCTGATGGTGCGAAGCGCCACGACCTTCGCGGCGGCGATCGTCATCTGGGCGATATGGCGCTCGCTCAGCCCCAATGCCCCGAAGCTCGTGCCGGGCCGGATCGGACTGTGGGTCGCGTCGCTCTACGGGCTCGGCTCGATCACCTTCACCATCGCGGTGTTCAATACCTCGACGGCGAACCTGGTGTTCATCCTCGCCCTGGTCACGATGTTCGCCGCCCTGCTCTCCTGGGTGTTCCTGCGCGAGCGGCCGCGCAACGCGACCTTCGTCGCCATGGCGGCGATGATCGTCGGCGTCCTGATCATCGTCGGCGGCGGCATCGGCGGCGGCGGTCTGCTCGGCGACCTGATGGCGCTGTGCTCGTCCGTCTTCATCGCCGGAGCCATCACCATCAGCCGCGCCAGCGGTCGCGACATGGGATTCACCTCGCTCGTCGGCGTGCTGCTGCCCTTTGTGGTCACCCTGGTGATGGTCCAGAAGACGGGTTATTCCATCAACGCGCCCTGGTGGATCATCCTGAACGGCGCGATCGTCATGCCGATCTCGTTCTTCTGCCTGGCAACCGGGCCGAGATATCTGTCAGCGCCCGAGGTCTCGATGTTCTACCTGCTGGAAACGGTGTTCGCGCCGGTCTGGGTATGGATGATCTTCGCCGAGACGCCGACGCTGAACAGTTTCATCGGCGGCTCGATCGTCATCGTCGCCCTGGTATCGCATTCGCTGTGGCAGATCGCGCAAGGCCGCCGCCGCGCGGCAACCCTAGAGCGAGATGAGGTTAGATCGAACCATTCTGCCGGTGATGGTTTGGGCCAAGGTCGAGGGCTTCTGCGCAGCCGTACCGGGGGTACGGCCAATGCAGAAGACCGACGA